>CAVDLI010000008.1:0-34879 GCA_963609725.1 bacterium
GGAGAGGTGAAAGAATGAAATATGAATGTGATATGAGTGATTCTTTTCATAGAGGTGAAAGACAAGGCTTCTCTGAGGGTAAAGAGGAAACTACAACTCGCATTGTTAAACACATGAATGCAAAGAATTTTTCTTTAGATATGATTTCTGAAATTACTTCTCTAAGCAAAAACGAAATAAAATCAATTTTAGCTCAAGAATAATTTGAAAGAGCATACAATAATAATTTTATGAATAAAACTTTGTCACAAGCCACAATTTGTGGAAGTATAGATATACCAGGCTCAAAGAGCCACACTATTAGAGCAGCTTTGATTGCACTTTTTTCTAATTCTAAAAGTGTGTTACATAACGCTCTTATCTCAAATGACACTTTTTCTTGTTTTGAGCTTTGTAAGAGGCTTGGCGCAAAGATTACTTACGATGTTGATAACGACAGCCAAACAATCATAAATATTGATTCAACAAATTTAATAAAACACAACACAATACAGTGCAGTAGTAAAGAAAACGCAAATGATGATATAGAAGGTAATATTATTACTATTGACTGTGGCAATAGCGGAACTACGCTTTATTTAGCAACAGCTATGTGCTGTGCTTTGGGACTTACGATTAAATTTACAGGTGACGAGCAATTACAAAAGCGCCCTATTGAGCCACTTTTAAACAGTCTTAGAGATTTGGGAGCTACAACATTTCCACAAAATGCAAAAGAGCTACCTTTTTGCATTAAAGGGCCACTTGTGGGTGGTAAGACTTCTATAAAGTGTCCTACAAGTCAATATCTTTCTGCACTACTTTTAGCGTGTCCAATGGCTCAAAACGACTGCGTAATAGATGTTCCTCTTCTTTTTGAAAAACCGTATGTAAAAATGACCGAGTATTGGCTTAAAAAACAAAAAATTCAATTTGAACGAGATATTTCGTTTTCACATTTTACTGTGAAAGGAAAGCAGCATTATAAGTGTTTTGAAGAAAATATTGGTGGAGATTATTCATCGGCAAGTGCATTTTTTTGTGCAGCAGCTATGACAGGCGGGACAATTGAAGTTAAAGGTCTTTGCAAAGATGACACGCAAGGGGACAAGGCTGTTTTGGATGTTCTTGAAAAAATGGGCTGCTCTATTCAATGGGAAGATAATATTGTAACTGTCAAAGGGCCACAAACGCTTAATTGTGGTGATTTTGATATAAACGATATTCCAGATGCGCTACCTGTTTTGGCTGTTACAAGCTGTTTTGCTAACGGGCCTGTTAAGTTGTTTAATGTCATGCAAGCGCGCCTCAAAGAAACAGACCGCATTCATGTTATGGCACATAATATCAACGCTTTGGGCGGAAAGGCTATTGAACTTGATGATGGGCTTGTGCTCTACCCTATTGACTGTTTTGGCAATTTGGATGCGATAGACAATTTTAATAAGGCCGATACTTCTGTACTAAGCTCTTCTATATACAATATAAATACTGATGAGAGTTTGACTATTGACAGTTATAACGACCATAGAATTGTCATGGCTATGGCTCTAGCCTCTCTTAGATGTTCAAAAAATCTTACTATTTTGGGCTCTGATGCTGTAAGTATTACTTTTCCTACTTTTTTTGATTTGCTAAAAAAGGTTAGTATTAGGAACAAGAAGTGAGAGTATAAGGGTATCGGTCTAAAAAAATTGGTATAAAGGCAAGAGGAGGGAGGTTTTCATGGTTAGAATTGTGTTTGAGGATGGGCTTGAGTCTATTGCAAGAGAAGTTGCAAAAAGTGTGGCTGGTGAAGTTGTCAAACTGGAAAATGCTATGAATGCGCCCGATGTTTTGGAAGGTATTAGCTGTGTTGGGCTTGTTTATTATAAGTGTGGTAAAGATATAAGTAGTAATATGATAAGGTTTATCCGTGACGGGCTTGGGTCTATTGAGCTTAAAAATTTGGAATATTTGTTTTCTATTTGCGTGTGTAAAGATGAAAAAAATCCTCAAAATGCTAAAACTCAAAAGGCATGGCCTTGCTATGCGCTAAAGGTTGTTAACAGGCTGTGTTCCCATGTGGGTTGTCTTCCAAGTTATAGCGCTACTATATTAGAGTCAAATGATGCACAGCTGAGAGATATTTGCAATGATATAAAGAAAGAAGAAATTAAACTTCCATATGGCAGTCCTTTTGCCACTTTGTATATGAAATTTGCAAAAAAGCGTTTTGGAATGTAGATTTTGAATGATTTGTAAGTTTTGGATGACTTTTGAGTTTTGGATGGTTTGAAATATGAAAAATATAGATACAGATAAAAAAGTGCGTAAGCCAATGTACCAAAAAGAGAAATTGGGTCGTCTTTCCAAATGGTTTTTTGGTCTTCCTTTAATTTACACTTTGTGGGTTGTTCTTTCTTTGGTTATGCCACGGTTTTCTGACGGGCTTAGAGCTGAGCTTGTTCTAAATATTGTAAGTTATGTGCTGTTTATAGTTATTGCTCTTGCTGTTATTAAGCGTTTTTTAGGTTTTCCAATTTCTAAAATGCTTGGTGAAAACGGTAAGCTTGACACAAGTGGTCTTGTACTTGGTTTTGCTGTAATGCTTATAATGCAGCTTGTCATTAATTTTATATCAATGAAGATACATCCTGAGAATTTTGCTTATACGCTAAATACTCAAGACGGCTTACTTTGGATTTTAGATTGGTTTTTGGCTCTACTTCTTGTTATTGTTGCTGCGTTTTTGGAAGAACTTCTTTTTCGTGCATATATTGCTTATTTTGTAAGTGACAATATGGAGACAAGGCCTTTACAAATGCTTTACTACTCTTTGGCATCTGCTGTTTTGTTCTCTTTGGCTCATTTTTCTAATCCAGAAGTTGTTGGCTCTAAAGCTTTTTATGCTATGGCTTTCTATTTTATGATGGGTTTTACTCTTATGCTCATTACTCTTAAAAGGAAAGGCATTGGGGCAGCTCTTGGTATTCACATTGCAAACAATATTATAAATGCATGGTTCTTTACTTATGATAATGCTGCAATTAAGACAAATGCTCTATTTACGCAAGCTAATAATGAGGGTCCAATGCTTCTTGTAGAGGCTGCTATTTGTCTTGTTGTGTGTTCTTTTGTGCTACTGTGCCCAAAAAGTTTGCATTGTGCAAAAGAGAAAAAATGAGAAGCTTTTGAGATTTCTGAGTTCTGGAGGATTGTTTAGACCCCTCAATTGAGCTCAATATAGTTTTCAACATCTCTTAAGTACAGAACAAAAGCGCGCACTTTCTTTGAGCAAGGGTTGTTTGGATTTTGAGTGCTGTTTTGAGTATCGTTTGGGGTGTCACTTGGAGTGTCGTTTAGCGTGCTAATTTTCATACTGGACACAGCTTTTACGTATTGTGAAAGTTGAATTTTATGGTCGTTTGGAGAACAAGTGAGATCTGTCTTAAAATCAATGACATATATTTCATCTTTTCCAATAGCAAGTAAATCAATTGCGCCCTCAACAAAAGATGAGCCATCAAATAAGAGAAAGTGTTTTTCACTCATCAAGCTCATATTTTGAATTTTTTTGTACAAACTAGAATTTATAAAAGATAATGCTAATTTTTTTGCATCTTTTAATAATATTTCTTTTTCTTCTTCAGTTGATTTTTGAGGTAGAATTTTTTCTAAAATAATATTATTTTCTGTACTATCTTCTATTTTCTTGATTTTGTTTTCTATGATTTTATGAACAAGTGTTCCAAAATGTGTATTGCAATTAAGACGAGCAATAATTGGGTCACTATCAAGTCCCGGAAGGCGCTTTCTTGAGCTTGTAAGCTTAAAGTTTTTATCTTGAAAATTTTCTAATTGTGTAACAGCAACAGACTTAATTCCTGCGGGCAAGTTTTGAACATGTGCTAAGTCAAACAAGTTCTTATAATATTCTTTTGTTTGATTGACATTTTTTATTGTTTCAAAAACAGGTTCAAGAGTTAAATCTTCAAGCATGAAATTTTTTTCTATAATGTTATTTGTTTCATTGTTTGGGTCATAACTTATAGAATGCAGTAGATATGTGAGCATTGAATTATTGCTGTCTTGCTCTGGAGTCAAACTTACTTTATCACTTATGCAACCGCTAAAGATAAGATGATATTTTGCTCTTGTTGCTGCAACATATAAAATGCGTTTAGTCTCAGCGTTGTCCATGCTTTTTTCAAGTGGTTCAAGAATTTTCTTTATTGGATTTTGTGGTGTTTTCTTACTGTCAGTACTTTTTTCGTAAGATAAAAACACATTATCCCCTATCTTGCAGTTATTTGGAGAAAAACCTCCGGGTTTTCTTGCTCCTGAATGCATGTCAGCTACAATGACAATTTTGAAAGCAAGGCCTTTAGATTTATGAACTGTCATAATTTGAACGCCAGAAATGCTTTCTTTGAAAACTGTAACTTCTTTTGTTTTATTGCCATTATAACCAAGTAATGTTCTTAGATAATCAAGAAATTCAATACTAGATTTTTCTTTAGAGTCAAAATCAACAGCAATTGCATATAAGTAATCAAAATGGTCTAAATAAGGTCTGTTAAGAGGTTTTGAGAGCATATAAGCTCTATATCCCATGTCATACCACATGTAGTCTAATGTTTTACAAATAGAGCCATTTGCAAGAATGGATGCTAATTTTTTAAGCTTTTCTTTTGCTTTTTCTAATTTCTCTAGTTTTTCATTATTTGAGTTATCTGAAGTATTTGAGATATCTGAGACATTTGAAGAGTTTTCCAGTGCTAAGGCTTCTTGTATTTCTTTGTCTGTAAAAGAGCAGAATGGAGATTTTAAGTATGATACAAAACTTATTTTGTCATAAGAGTAAACACAAGATTGCAATGCACTGTAAAAATCATTTGCAACAGAGTCCAAGCCAAGAGAACGTGCCTCTGATACTGTATAAGGTATGCTTTTTGCTGTAAGTGCTTTTTCAAATACAGCTTGATGAGAGCCAACTTTAAGTAATAAGCCAATTTCATTTGGATATGGTGGGCGCAATAGTGTTTTGTCGTTGTCATCTGGTACAAGATAAGTACTTTCTTTTGAGCAGATTTTTTCAATAAATTGAGACACAACATTTGCTTCACATTCTATAGCTTTATGCTCTTTTAGTATTTCTTCTGATAAATTTGGATGAAGTAGCGTTATGTGGCTTTGCTCTATTGATGCATTTCTTGCTTCTAGTGGTCTATAAGATGCTTCATATTGAGATTTTACAGTTATGCTTGTTTCGCTGGGTACTTCAATGTTTGTTTCTTGCAGATTGTTTGGGTCTACGTTTTGAGCAGTTTCCATTATTGTTGGGAATATATGATTGCAAAAATGTATTATTGATGGCTCACTTCTCCAGTTTTTACTAAGTTCTATTGGCTTTTGGCATATTTCGTTACTAAGGCGCTTGAATACGCTGACATCGGCTCCTCTGAATTTGTATATGCTTTGTTTTTCGTCTCCAACAAGAAAAATTTTGCAAGGTGATAAGCTGTCAAGTGTTGGAATTCCTTCGTGGTCAGTTTTGCGAATTTCGTTGTCTTTGTATTGTATTTCGCAAAGCAGGTACAAAAGTTTTCTGTAATCGTCGTTGTTGTCCTGGAACTCGTCTATCATTACGCTGTCAAATTTTGTCTTAAAGTAGTCGCGCGTTGAGTTTTCTTCTTTAAGAATTTTGATTGCAAGTTGCATAACATCATTGAAAGATAATACTCCGGCTTCTCGTTTACGTGAAAAAAGTGTGTTTTCGTACTCGCTTACAAGCTCATAATAATCATGCATAAGAGGTATATGCTCCAGTGCATTTTGATAAAAAATTTCATCTTGGCTTGGTTGCTTTCTAGCATGCGCTTTGTTCAATCTTTGCATTTCTAATTCTTTTATGTGATTAGAAATAAGTGTTTGCAACGTATCTTGGCAGTTTTGTATATCAATTGGTTTTGTTATGTTGAGAAAATTACGCGCAAGGTCAAGAAAGATTGCTTCTAAATTCTCTACGCTAAATAGAGAGTATAAATATTGAACTATTGCTTCATTATGATGCTTTCTCAAAAGCTCATGCACTATAGTATTAGACAGCTCTTCTAATTCTGAGTCATCTTGAATACGAAAATTAGAGGGAACTCCTTGGTGTACAGCAGAACTTCGTACAATCTCAGAGCAAAAACTGTCTACTGTAGAAATTGTTACTTCTGCAAATTTAGATATATCTTTATCACTTACAAGTCCTGCTTTATGAGCTTTTTGAAGTAATAAGTATATGCGGCTTTTCATTTCTGCAGTGGCTTTTTTTGTGAATGTTATTGTTAAAATTCGCTCAGGACTTATTCCTTGGGCTACCATTCGTATAAATCTAAAGGAGAGAACTGTAGTTTTTCCACTGCCGGCTCCGGCTGCAACTATGCAATTTTTATCTTCCATGACAGCTTGGCCTTGTGGTGTGAGTTTAATGCCAGTAAGGTCGTTAGGTTGTAAGATGGGTTCTAACAACTGGATGCCGTTGTCATTACAAAAATTAACAAATGTTTGGAATTTTGCTTGTGTCATGTTGAATTTCATATTGGTGTTTATATTAGAGTCCTTATTGGTTGTATTGGAATGTGTCTTTTGGGAGTGTGGCATGTTGAGGTGTGTCATACTGTCTCAAAACCTCCTCTGCAAAGATTGTAAAGATTGCAATTGCGACATGAGTCGTCAGACGGCGTTGGAATAAAGGAAGCATTTGAAACTGTTTTCTTTAGTTTTTCTATACGCATTTTATAATTTTCATCTACATATTCTTGAGAAAGGTCATAAGAATTTTGAGAGTTTTCTTGAGAGTTATCTTTAGAGTTATCTTGAGAGGGGTCACACGTGCTCTGCAAAGTTTCTTGGTTATTTGAATTGCTGTCTATGTTGTAACTATGCTCTTTACAACTGTATTCATTGCAACCGTGCTCATTGCAATTATGCTCATTGCAACTGTATTCAAAACCTGGCTTTGAGCGTCCAAAATCCATTTTTGGCCACACATATTTGAAAGTGCCTTCTTCTATTGAATAAAATGCTCCATATTTTGGCGTTTTACCAAATTTTGGATTTTGTTCCATCATTTTTGCATATATAGCAAGTTGTAAACTTATTTTATTTAAGTCTCCTTTTGAATAATAAGAAGATGCATTCTTTTTGAAATCAATTACAGCATAATTTCCATCATCATCTTCAAGTATGCAGTCTGCTCTACCCTTTAGAGAAATTACGCCATCAGAAATTGTAAATGATGTGTCGTTTTCCATTGCTTTGAAGTGCATTTCTTGCAAACTATTTGCAGTTTTAGTCTCATAAACTAAAGGCAAGATGTCTTCATAATTCTTTTTTATGTATGTTATATGAGAAATGTCTGTTGAAGTTGGTTGCTGTGAATAATTAGCAAGTTCATTTCTAAATATTGATTTGAGTCTTGCTTCATTTATATTGCTAAGAGATCCGGCTTCTTTTAATGCTTTTTGAATTGTTGAATGTAAAATATCTCCAATTTGGGCTGCATCATTCATTTTGGGTTTATAATCCACATCTTGCAGTTTTAGAACGCAGTAAACGTAACCCTTAAAAGGACACTCTTCAAATGCTTTTATTCTAGATACATTAATACACAGTGGCAGTTTTGGAATATTAAATTGCAAGTTTTTATCATAATTTAGAGGGCCTTCGTAAGCACTTAAAAGACAGTCTTTTTGTTTTTGAGATATTACAAGGTTTTGAGCTAAATTTTTCAATGAGTTAGCTAAGTTGCAATTTATGCTTTTTGGCGCGCTTAAATCTTCCCACAGTTTTTCTTCAATTATGAAAGAGTCGTCTTTTATCTCATTTACAGGTAATATGCAATTTTCACCTAAAAAAGAAGTTGGAACGACATCTGCCCCAGAAAAACTCTCTTGGCTTGATGAAAGCCATATTGTAGAGTTTACAACGTTGGAAGAATTTGCAGTGTTAGTGGAATTTGTAGTGTTAGTGGGATTTGCAGTGTTAGTGGAATTTGTATCATTTTTGAAATTTATAGTTTTAATGACAACATTTTCATAATGAGATAACAATGTTTCTTCCAAGTGTAGTACATCTTCAATAGTATTTACTTTCTCATATGGCAAGAATGGATATGGATTTCTTAATGTACGTGTATTGGTATCAGTAAGACCCATTACAAAATGGTGTTTTACAGCAATGCCAGCATCTACAGGATAACTGTAAACTTTTACTACGTTACGCACCAAGTTTGGTGTGTAAACTTTATCACCAAGTATGTCTATAAAAAGGCCAAATAAATCTTGAGTTCCATTTGCTTCCAATAAACTTGAATGAGCAGAAAGAGAGTCTAATTCTGTTATACATGAACCAAAAACTCTTGCATTTAAGTCTTCCGGGCTATCGTTATTAGAAAGTTCTTTTACCCAAGTATTTTCTCCAAATAGATAGTTTACAAGTCTCATGATGTTATCATGAAGAGAATTAACATTAGTGCAATTTACAACAGTTTCTATTTTTGAGCCTATTTCTAAAACTGTTTTTGCTAATTCTTCTTCATGTATATCAGTAAATCTTTGAGCCCATTTTACAAGTGGGCCGTCTTGCAATTTGCACTTTATTGCTTTTTCAATTATAAGAACCATTAAGGCTCTATCTTTATATGGAAAACAAGGTTCCAAAAGAAGATTTTTCATACTTTCAAAACTGTAGTTTTCATCTCTTATTTTTAACAATGTACTAAAGAAACGCCCTGGAATATAAGTTATTAGTGGTTTTGTATCAGTAAAACCTAAAACAATATCTCGTTTTGAGGCTTCTTGCTCTAAATATGGGAGATAAGAGGCAACAAATGGACATGAAATTGCTATGTCGTTTGGAAGTTCTCCATTTAGCAAAAGTTCATGCACTTTCCGCATAAGAGCTTTTGTTTCACATATAGAATTTGCAAAAAGTTTAAGTTTGGGTTTTGAGTTTGAAACTTCATTTTCACTAGAGTTTTCATTAAAATCAAAATCAACGCTTTTACATATTTTTAATGCTTCATTTACTAGCGCATCTTTGAATGTATTTGAAAAAACTAGTACATAATCACTTGCTTTTTTCCCATCATCTCCAATGGATGTGAAATCAGGAGTATAAAGACATGTATCATACAAATTGTTTTCATCTAAAAATGATTTGTATGCAGGCACAAGGATTTTCAAATCATAAACCATGTCACTTGGAGCGTGGATAAGTGTATTATCTTTGATTGTCATACTTTTCACATCAAAAGCATGGCACATATTGGGAAGTCCTTTTGCAATACTTTGTATGTAAGCTTTTTGACTGCAAGGATATGCACTATCACAATAATAATGCAAACGTTTTAAGGCATTTTCTTTTGCAAAAAACTGTTGCACAAAAATAAGTCTGTCAGTAAAAACCGCACGTGTTTTTGTTTTTGGATAAGCAGAAAAATTTGATTTGAAGTCGTCCCACGATATAACTGTATCTGAGAATATTGCAACATTTGGATAAATGCGCGCATATGCTTCCAAATAACTTCTAGCTATTACTTGAGACGAAAATACATAAGTTTTGCCTTTATCATGAGCTTTTGCAATTAAATCTACAATTTTACCAACACAATCCATAGCCCAAATTATAAAGTAAAATACGGCTTTTGCAAATCTTTGAGCTTTTTGTATAATGCTTTGCATGGCATCAAAAAAACTTAACAAAAAACTAAGTCTCATTTTAATATTGGTCGCCACTGCGCTCTTAGTTGCACTTTTTATAATCACACCTGTAGAGAATCCTCTTGCAAAACAAGAAAACACCTCTAGCGACATATATTCTAGTTCTGACAGCAGTCTTGAAACTTCAGACACGACAGCTCTTGCAACAGACGAAGCTCTTGCTCTTCCCGCTTTCACAGAGACCGATACTATTGTAGAGCACACAGGATACACTCTTTGTTATAGTGAAGATGCAGAACAACCTTATTGGGTTGCGTATATTCTTACAGCTGATGAAGTTTTTTCAAATGTTGCCCAAAGAGCCGATAATTTTCACGAAGACCCATATATTCCAACTGGAAGTGCCACGCTCTTAGATTACAAAGGAAGTGGATATGATAGAGGCCATATGATTCCTGCTGCAGACTTAAAGTGGTCAGAGCAAGCTATGGATGATTCTTTTTATATGTCAAATATGAGCCCTCAAGTTCCCGCTTTTAATAGAGGTCTTTGGGCAGACTTAGAAGCTGTTGTCAGAACATTTGCTGTTCAAAACAAAGCAATTTGTGTTGTTACAGGTCCTGTTCTTACAGATGGGCCTTATGACAGAATTGGAGAAAATGAAGTAGCTGTTCCAAAGTTTTATTTCAAAGCAATTTTGGATTATACTGCGCCTGAATATAAAGCAATTGGTTTTTTACTTGCAAATGAAGGTTCTAAAGAAAGTTTAACTTCTTTTGTTGTTACAATTGATGAACTTGAAGAAATAACTGGACTTGATTTCTTTCCTCTCTTGCCAGATGAAGATGAAGTTATCCTAGAAGCTACATACGATATTTCTCTTTGGGATTTTACACCTTTTAATTCTAAAACAATATCTCAAAAATACGGTTATGATGTAGAAAATGGCTGTTATGTTGATACAGAGGACATTGTTAGCAATGTAGACGAAATACAACAAAATGTTATAGAAGAAGTTTTAGAACCTCAAACCTTTAGTGAAAAATTCTTTTATTTCCTTTATGAGTATTTTGGACCTTATAAAAAAATGGTCTTAGAAGGCTTTTGGAACCTCTTGGGAATTTTTGAAACCTCTTTAGAGAACTTTAATGATATAAACCTAGTTGTGAAAAACTAACGCACTTTACGAATAATTGCTTTATAAAAATCAACACCTCCAGGTAAACTTGATGCGTTAATATTTTCGTCAATGCCATGCACGCTTTTCATTTGCTGCTGTGTAATTGAGAGAGGTGCAAAACGTATAGCATTGTCGGTGACTTTCCAATAGTGGTAAGCATCTGTGCTACCTGTCATTGCATACGGTGTTGGGATTGTTTCTGGATAGATTTCACGCACTGTTTCTTCAACAAGTTTGAATGAAGAGCTGTTGTAATCTACAGGCTTTTGAGGTTCACGACATGGTCCAAACTCCATTTCAAGTCCATATTTTTTGCATAGTGGCTCTAATATGCGCTTAGTCTCTTCTACTCCTTGGTGTTGTATAAAACGTGTGTTTATATTAACCCACGCAGTTTCAGGTAATACGTTTTCTGCATTTGAACCCTCACACATAGTAAATGCCATTGTAGTTTTTATCATAGCTGCGGCTACTGGATTAATTTTTGGCAGTAGTTTACTTAATACAGGAGAGAAGAATTTTGCATTCTTTAGAACAAACCCAAATGCACCTTTTGCATGTGGTCCAAGTCTATGAAACATTTCTGTAACTGTTGAATTCATTTTTGCTTTATTTGGGTCATGTTTTTCTATTTCATTTATAAATGCTGATAAACGAGCAATTGGAGTGCCTTTACAAGGTGTAGATGCATGGCCTCCTTGTGAATGTGCTATCACTTTTATATTGCCTTGACCTTTTTCAAGAGTGCCTATCATTGCAAAACTGCCATCCACTCCTTTCATTGGAGTTGTGACAATCATTCCACCTTCATCTATCAAAAATTGCAACCTTATATTGTGTTCTAGAAGATATTTTACTGTATTTGGAGCGCCGTCTCCGTTTACTTCTTCTGTTGATGAAGTTGCTATGTATACATCTACTTGTGGCTCATATCCCTCTTCTATTGTTTCTTCTAAACTTTGGAATATGCACATAAGAGATGCTTTTGTGTCTACTGTACCACGGCCTCAAATGACTCCATTTTCATCTATGTCTCCTGAAAATGGATTATGTTTCCATTTGCCATTTGCAGGAACTACATCTTGGTGAGACATTAGTAAAATTGGCTCACTAGAGGAATTTCCTTTGCCTTTTAGTTTTATAAGAAGAGATTGCCCAATTTTCACAATTTGGCATTTTGAAAAAACATTTGGAAAAAGATTTGCAAGTAGTGCTTGAAATTTCTCAAATTTGGGCGCATTTTCAACACCTACTTCACTTATTGTCTCGCATTTAATCATTTGTGAAAGTTTACTTGCATATAGTTTTTCTCTCTCTGTCATAGAAAATCCTCTTTTTTTAGTGTTTTGCAAAAACCTCAGCAATTATGTTTTAGCAATTATACATCCAAAAACAAATGAAATGTAAAATTTTGTATAACTCTTGATTATGTGCTTGTTTTTAATATAATTTTTACACGAAGATATTAATGAATTTGCGGCATTAGCACACCGGTAGTGCAGGAGCTTCCCAAGCTTCTGAAGCGGGTTCGACTCCCGTATGCCGCTTTTACTTAGATTAGTATGAAATTTGGAGGTAATTATGGTTAAAACAAATGTTCGCATAGACGGTATGGCATGTAATATGTGCGAAAACCACGTTTGTGATGCTGTAAGAGAAGCTTTTGAAGTAAGAAAAGTAAGAGCCTCCCACAAGACTGGTCTTTTAGAAATTGTAGCAGAAAAAGCTATAGAGAAAGAAGCTTTAGTAAAAGCTCTAAGTGATACTGGTTACAAAGTCTTGGAAGTTTCAAGCGAGCCTTATGTTAAAAAAGGCCTCTTTGGTTTTTAATAATTATGAATAAGTCAAAATACTTTATTCTTGTTGTTCTTGTTCTATGCTGTATGAATGCTTTTGCGTTATCGCCCAGTGATTTGACAGCAGATGAGCGCTTTACGTTTGATAGTCAAGCTATAAGTATTCAAACAAGTGAAAGCATGACTTATTATTCTGATTCATGGGGTTCTCCTTTATACTGGGATATTGTTTGGAATTCTTCAAATGATTCTGCTTCAGATGCCGCATGGCTTCTTTTTGCTCTGCCATACACTTTAGTTTCATCTATTTCATATGGGAAAACTGAAACTAAGTGGGATCCTTATTTGGGTTTCAATAAGATATCTAAATATGATTTCTACAATATTATCGGCCTAAAAGATGAAGCAGAAAGATATCAGGATTTTATGAACCGCCGCAAGACATGGAATATAATGACTTGGAGTAATTTGGCCCTTGGAGCCGGGTTAATGATTGCAGGTTTTTGTGTTGAGGACCCCGCACAGACATGGCTTTTTGTGTCGTCTGGAGTGGCATTTACTATCTCAAGTGTGGGGTTTGCAGTTTTGGAGTTTGGGCTTGTTGAAAGTAATGAATTCTCTGTGACATTTGCAGTGAACGCAGCCCAGACATACAATCAAAGATTATTGGAAAATCTTGCCAAGTAAGGAATTAGTATGGGTCTGTTTGATTTTATAAGGCAACTTTGCGCAAATCCAATGTTACTAGTGTCTACGATTTTGACTCTTGGTGTAATTCTTGTTAATGGTTGGACAGATGCCCCAAATGCAATTGCAACTTGTGTTTCTACAAAAGCTATTGAAGTGAGAAAAGCAATCATTATGGCTGCAATTTTCAATTTCCTTGGCGTTTTAGTTATGACAGCTATCAACGCTTCTGTTGCTATGACAATTTATAATATGGTAGATTTTGGCGGTGATGCTAAGACTTCAATGATTGCTTTGTGTGCGGCAATGGCTGCTATTGTAATTTGGGCAACTGTTGCTTGGTATTTTGGTATTCCCACAAGCGAGAGTCATGCTTTAATTGCGGGGCTTTCTGGAGCGGCTGTTGCTATTCAAAACAGTTTTGCAGGCATAAATGGTGCTGAATGGATAAAAGTTATATATGGAATTCTTCTTTCAAGTGCGTTGGGTTTTGTTCTTGGATATATAACTTCTAAACTTATAGTTTTGTGTTTTAGAAATAAAAACAGGTTGAAATCGGAGCGATTTTTTTCTTATGCTCAAATTGCGGGCGGGGCTTCAATGGCATTCATGCACGGAGCTCAAGATGGACAAAAATTCATGGCCATTTTCCTTTTGGGTGCAGCTTTTTCAAATGGACAATCTAATGTTTCAACTTTTTCTGTTCCGTTGTGGCTTATGGTTTTATGTTCTGTTGTTATGGGTTTGGGCACATCTATTGGCGGGTATAGAATTATAAAATCAGTTGGAATGGATATGGTGAAATTGAAACCTTATCAGGGGTTTGCGGCTGATCTTGCAGCAACTTTGTGTTTGTTGTTGTCTTCTCTAACAGGTATTCCAGTTAGTACAACACATACAAAGACGACAGCAATTATGGGTGTTGGTGCTGCTAAGCGAATGAGTAATGTAAATTGGAGCATTGTTAAAGACCTTGTTCTTACTTGGGTATTTACTTTCCCAGGTTGTGGGCTTTTGGGTTTTGGGATGGCTAAATTGTTTTTGATGTTGTTTGTATGATGTTGTTTGCATGATGTTGTTTTCATGACGGCAGTTCACATGACGATAGCTTTCATGATGTTGTTTGCATGACGATAGTTTGCAAAAAATTCTGATTAAATATATTGCAAGGAGATGACCACGATGGCAAGAAAAAGTAACGATTATTTTGAGATGATAAAAAAACAGTCCTCTTACTGCGTAGAAGCTTCAGATCTTTTGGAAGAAATTCTTTGCAAGTTCAATGCAAAAGATATAGACGATTACCGCCGTTCAATTCATAAGATTGAGCATACTGCAGACAACATTCATCATGAGATTTTGCAAAAATTATCGGTCGAGTTTATTACGCCAATAGACCAAGAAGATATTTTACGACTTGTACAAATTATTGACGATATAACTGATGCTTTAGACGAAGTTATTCTTGATGTTTACATGTATCACATTGAAACAATTCCAGAAAAGACTGCTGAACTTTCCAAGATTGTCAACCGCTGTGTCAAAGCTTTGTATGAGGCCACTTGTGAGCTGAAGAATTTTAAGAAACCAAATGTTCTAAGGCCACATCTTGTTAAGGTCAATGACATAGAGATTGAGGCGGACATTGTATATGCTAGCGCTATTTACAATCTTTTTGGTTCACAAGCAGACGGCAAAACTCTTCTTGGATCCAAGGCTGTATATGAAAGTCTTGAGAATTGTTGTGATTTGTGCGAGCACGCAGCTGATGTCATTGAGCAAGTTATAATCAAAAATACTTAAGCGTTTTTGCGGAACTGCAAATACGTAGAGATATAAAGGAAAACGGGGTCACGGGATTATCGGTCTATAGAGAAAGGTGAAAATCCTAAATAAGGCTTTCTTTGGCTATGCAGTTTTCTTGTATTTTAGCCATGAAATTAAGATTGCAATTCCTCCTCCGGGGATTATCATAAAGCTTGTTGAGCTTGTAAGCGATGGCACGAGTATAAATAACAAGCACAAGAAAGTAAGCGGGATTGCAACTACATTCATGTTTCCTCTGAAGTATTTATATGCCATGGCTCCAAATAAAGCTGCTACTACATTAGCAAAAGCTGGCTGTAAAACGGGGCTTTGTAGTACTGGCTGTAATGGCTGTAAGAGAAGGACTCCAATGGCTAAAACTAATACTGTTACTAGAGATGAAGTTGCAATTGAAAGTGTTGATATTATCTCGTTTTCTGGTGTGCCACTTTTTGCTCCTACTGTTTCTCTTGCATCTACGGCGCATGGGATTTTCATGTTTATTAAGTTTCCTGTTATGAATGCAAGGTAGCTACCGCCGGCGCCAAGCATTGGAGTATAAACCAAGAACTCAACAATGCTGCTTACTGTCCAAATAAGGCCAACAGACACAAATCCTTTTGCTGTTGCTTTTAAGTCCGGCATTGCGCCCAAGATATGGCCAATCAAAAAAGGCGCTCCAACTAGCATAATAAGGACCAATGTTGTAAAAACACGCCCAAGAACATGGGTCATAGTGTTATATTTTTCAAAATAAGTGTCGTTGTTAGTGGGATTGTTCGAGGGATTGCTCATGGGTTTGCTAGAGGGGTTGTTAGTAGGTTTGCCAGTGAGATTGTTAGCAGAATTGTTCATATAGTTGCTAGTGAGATTGTTAGCAGAATTGTTCATAGAGTTGCTCATAGAGTGCGGTACTTGATTTTCCTTATTTGCAATGGGCTTTGAATTTGCGATTGCTTTTTGATTTGCGCTTGCTTTCTGATTTGTTTTTGCTTTCTGATTTATGTTCATGTTTTGATTTGTGCTTGCTTTTTGATTTGCGCTCATGTTTTGATTTGTGCTTGTCTTTTGACTTATGTTCATGTTTCGATTTGTGCTCATGTTTCGATTTGTGCTCATGTTTTGATTTGCGCTCATGTTTGCCTCCTTACAAGCTCACGACAACAGCAGCTGCCATGCCCAAAATCATACTTCCGGCAATAGAAAAACTATCGACCCATGAAAGTTTTTTCTTCTCAGAAAGCCACATGAAGCCTGCCATAGACAATGCCGATACTAAAACTACAATCAATGGGACCCAGTCTCCGCGGAATTTGAACACTCCTCCTCCGTTTTGCGCTCCTCCTGAAATAAAGCCACCAATATAAGAGGCAATGTATGCACTTACAAGGCCAATGAACATTGCTGTCATAGCTTGATCTGCAAAACTTCCTTTTGGTTTTTTATTTGTATTTAATTGATTTAATTGTTCAGCATTTGCTTTTGAACGGGGAGAGCTCAATTTTTTCAAGTATGCTTTATTAAAGAATACCGATAATATCATGCCCCACATTATGCATATACTCATCAAAAGTGCTATTGTAGTGAACGCTTGGGGCGTCATTTCTGCAGCAGAAAGACTTGACAGCCCAACTTGTTCTGCTGCAGCTTGAGCCACTTGTGTTTCATAGTGCAAAGCGCCAATAACAGACAGTCTAAGCCATGGCCAAGGAATTCCCAAACTTCCAGAAAGTGCAATGACACCTAAAAGAATGCCAACACTAGGCAGTAAAGAAAATGTTGCACTTGAAGTTATGACTGTTTTCATTTTGTTTTTGTCCATTCCAATTGCAAGTCCAGCTTTATAAGCTCTAATGAGAAAGACAATACAAATTACAGCAACAAATGCAATAATGCCACCACATATTAAATATAAAGGAGCACTGTTGAGTGCCTGAAGAATTGACATGACATATCCCCCTTTTAGTGCCATTTTACCATGCCACTGAGCAACCGTGCAATTGAAACTAGTTTTAGGGTTATCTTACTGATGAGAGTATAGCCCTTGAGAGGATGGTCCTTGAGAGGATGACTCTCTTGCTAATAAGAGTATTGCCATCGTGCTAATAAGAAGATGTTCCTCTTGTTGAGTTGTTGAGGAAGTAAAAATAAACAAAAATTGCAAAAACTGTGTTATTTTGTTTATTTTTTAAGCCAAAATACAAAAAAAGTGTTTTTTTTGCTTAGTTTTTAAGGGGCCAAGCACAAAAGTTGAGGGGAAACAAAAGTAATGGGCACCCCAAAGGAGTGCCCATTGCTTTGCCCAATGAGGGACGCTCGCCTTCTGGCTCCCGGTTGTCCGCCTTCAGGCCGGCTTTGCTTCAGACGCTCCACGTTTTCGCGTCTTCCTACCGCAAAGCTTCGAGTCCCTATTTCTATCCTAAAAGTAATGGGCACCCCAAAGGAGTGCCCATTGCTTTGCGGAAAGAGGGACTCGAACCCTCACCCTCGCGGATAGGAACCTAAATCCTACGTGTCTGCCAGTTCCACCACTTCCGCATTTGTGCGCTTATATAACGTAAAAAGCGCACAGTCTTGTATATCACAAACATTTGTTTTGTTCAATTGAGGCCAATTGCATTTTCCCTCATTCTTGGCTTTGTTTTTCAATCTCAAAGCATATAAAACTCATTTGTCATTTGCAAAACTTTTAGTTCTTAGACTTCTTCTTGTCTTACTCGTAGACTACTTTTTACAATGTTTCTTCAACATCCATAACTTCTATGGCGTATGGTTTTACAATGTCAACAAGTTCACTGCCCGATACATTTGCAACCTTTATTGAAATATAACGATTTGAAGGATCATTGCCTGCAAAACATGAACAAGTAATTAAATCTAGTTGTTTTTCGCTTATTTTTCCCATTATCTGGGCAAGAACACCTTTACGGTCTTTAACTAAGAAAGTAAGCGTTGTACCAGGGACTCTAGACCCAAAAATCTCTAAAAGCATCTTAAAAAGGTCACTTTTACTAACAATTCCAACTAGACGTTTTCCCTCTAATACTGGTAAACATGAAAGATCGTTGTCCACCATGAGAGTTGCAGCAGCTTCCACTGTTGTGTCCTTTGAGATTGTAACAGGGTTCTTGCTCATGATTTTCTTCACTGTTAATTTGGACAAAAGGTAGCTAGACTCATAAGCACTTAACGTAGAAGCTGGAGACGGTTGCGCCTTGAGTATATCTTTTTCCGATATAACACCAACAAGCATGCCATTTTTATCCAAAACTGGAAGTCTGTGCACATGCGCCTCTTTCATTAAGTCTGATGCATCCTGTATAGACATGTCAGGTGCACACGTAATAGGATTTTTTGTCATTCTCCTTTCAATAATCATCTATCACCCTCCAAATTCTAATTGTATAACAGAAAATCCACACTCGCAACGAAGTATTTTTTTAGAAAATGGGCCTAACAAAATTTCACTCCAATATAGGCCGATATCATTGTCCTAAATAAGCTTCTTTAACTTTTTCGTTTTTCAGTAACGCACTTGCAGAGTCTTTTAGAACAATTGTGCCATTTTCCATAACATACCCGGTATCAGAACTTTTTAATGCTAAACGCGCATTTTGCTCTACTACAAAAACAGTTACTTTGTCTTCTTTGTTTATTAGACGCAACTTGTTGAAGATATCATGAACAATCAGAGGTGCAAGACCAAGTCCTGGTTCATCTAAAAGAATTAATTTGGGGCTTGCCATAAGTGCTCGTGCAACAGCAAGCATTTGCTGTTCACCACCTGAAAGACTGCGAGATTTTTGTTTTCTTCTCTCCCCAAGGATTGGGAAGAATTCAAACATCTCTTCCTTTTTTCTGCGAACAACAGCTTCATCTTTAAGCATAAAAGCACCCATGTCTAAATTTTCTTCAACAGTGAGGTCAGAGAAAACATGACGACCCTCTGGAACTAGTGCAATACCTTTCTTGACAACTTCATATGTGGGAACGCCATGACAATGCCCGTCTTTTACGTTATAAAGCACATTATTTTCATATTCAATAGAACCTTTTTTCAACGGCTCCTGACCCACTATTGCTTTGAGCAATGTAGATTTACCGGCACCATTGGCACCAATAAGGGAGACCATTGAGCCCTGCTCAACTGTCATAGAAACGCCCTTGAGAGCTCTTATGTTACCATAGCTTACATCTATATCGTTTATGCTTAAAAGATTATTAGCCATGTTTACATGCCCTCCTTTTTGGGATTTTCTTCTAAAAGATTTTCTTCTAAAGTTACAGAGACAACTTCTGCTGCAACTTCGTCAGAGACATCATCTACAGAGTCTTCAAAAATATCATCATCGTCATCATTTCCAAGATATGCTTCAATAACAGCTGGATTTTTTTGAATCATAGCAGGTGTTCCCTGAGCAATTTTTTGTCCGTAATTGAGAACTGTTATATTGTCACAAATATTCATGACAAGCTTCATATCATGTTCAATGAGTACTACAGTAATACCAAGATTACGAATACGTCTAATTGTTTCCATAAGACTGTCAGTTTCTTGAGGGTTCATCCCGGCAGCAGGTTCATCTAAGAATAAAAGAGATGGCTCTGTAGCTAAAGCACGAGCTATTTCCAACTCTCTTTGAAAACCATAAGGAAGACTACCGGCTTTTTCATTCCTTAAATTTTCGAGCCCAAAGAATTCAAGCCACTTCATTGCACTTGAGTATGCTTCCCGTTCTTCTTTTTCTACTTGAAAATACGAGAGGACTGCTTGCAAAAATCGGTTTTTATTGTAATTTGAGCCCTCTTTTGAATATGCTCCAATGTGGAAATGGCGCCCAACCATGACATTGTCAATAACGCTCAAATCCTTAAAAAGCCTAATATTTTGAAAAGTTCGGGCTATCCCAAGGCGACAAACTTTGTTTGCGGGAAGCCCCGTAATGTCGCGCCCTTCAAAAAAGACTTTTCCACTTGACGGGCAATCCAGACCTGTTATGTTGTTAAACAACGTTGTCTTGCCGGCTCCATTTGGTCCAATCAAGCCAGTTATCATGTTTTTTTCTACATTAAAATCAACTCTGTTTACAGCAATTATTCCGCCAAACTCTCTTGTGAGGGCCTTTGTTTCAAGCATGCTCATAAAGTACCCTCCTCTTTGGATTTTGCAGAACCGTCTAACTGTGAAGAATTGCCACCTTGTGCAGAACTGGCAACCTTTGCAGAACTAGAATTTTCAGCACTAGAATTTGTAGCCTTTGAAGAAATCAAGTTCTCACAATTTTTATCATAATATGCTTGTGCTCTGCTGTTATTTCTAGCTTTTCTTCCAAGTATACCTTGTGGCCTGTATATCATCATGACAACAAGTATAAGACCAAATATAATTTGTTTTGCTTGTGCTGGGATTATAGATGAAAGCCCAATTAACTGTGGCAAATACGAAATAAACTGGATAAGAAATGCACCCAAAATTACAGCAAGGAAATTTCCCATGCCACCAAGTACAACAGTACAAAGGACCATTATTGAGACCATGAAAACATATGAGCCCGGAGAAACAGAGAGAACAAAACAAGCTTGAAGACAGCCGGCAATGCCTGATACTCCTGCACCAATTGCAAATGCCCATACTTTGTACTTTGTAACATTTATTCCCATAGATGATGCTGCAATTTCATCTTCTCGTATAGCTTCTAAAGCTCGTCCCATACGTGATTTTACTAGTCTTTCTAATAAGAAATAACATATTGCTAGCATAATTATTTCCATTAAAAGAAAACCATATTTGGAATACGGACTAATTTGTATACCAAAGAACGATATCATTGGTATGCGTTGAATGCCCATTGGCCCGTTGGTAAGAGAGTCCCAGTTATTAATCACATTTCTTACAATCTCTGCAAATCCAAGAGTTGCTATTGCAAGATAATCACCCTTGAGCCTTAAAGTTGGAAGTCCAATTAACATGCCAAGTAAAGCGCTAAGCACAATTGCAACCGGCACAGTAGCCCAAAAGGACCATCCTAATTTTGTCATAAGTATTGCTGTAGTATAACTGCCAATAGCAAAAAAACCGGCAGAGCACAGTGAAAGCATACCTGTATAACCTGTAATTAGGTTCTGTCCTAGTGACATAAAAGCATATATGCCAGTGTATATTAATATAAGAAGAAAGAAATTAAGCATTAGACCTTCTCCTTTTCAACTTTTCCTAAAAGACCCTCTGGTTTGATGAGCAAAATTAAAATAAGCACAGCAAAAGCTATTGTATCTTTGAAACCTTGCGGAATACCAAATATTGCAACTCCAAAAGTCTCAAGAAGTCCCAATAAGAAGCCACCAAACATTGCTCCTGTTATGTTTCCAATTCCACCTACAACGGCTGCAACGAAAGCTTTAAGACCAATCATTGTCCCCATTGTTGCATAAACCTTGTAATCTAGTGCTATAAGCATTCCACCACAGGCTGCAAGAGCACTTCCAACTCCAAATGTTAAAGAAATTATCATATCGGAGTTTATTCCCATGAGTTTTGCGGTATTGGAGTCAAGAGATGTTGCACGCATGGCCTTTCCCATTTTTGTTTTATCTACAAAAAGTTTAAGAAGTAACATCATTACAACAGCAACAACGAGTACCATTATTTGGTGAGGCGTTATAACAACACTGCCTATTGAAATTGGGCTATTGTCAAAAGGGTATTCAAGTTTTCTCGAATGTGTTCCAAACATCCATGCTGCACTGTTTGAAAGTATGAATGATACTCCAATTGCAGAAAGAAGAGGTGCAAGTCTAGAACCTTTTCTAAGTGGTTTATAAGCAACTTTTTCTATCAACATGCCCAAAAAAGCACAACATATCATGGAAACAACCATTGCAATAAAAAATGCTACTAGCCACCAAGGCCCAAGTGGAGATGTTCCCCGCAGTGCATCAAATACGAAAAGACCTATATATGCACCAACCATGAGAATATCCCCATGAGCAAAATTTATAAATTTAAGTATTCCATATACCATTGTGTAGCCAAGTGCAATCAAAGCATATATTCCACCCAGCGTAAGACCATTTACAAGGTGTTGAAAAAACATGCTCACTGTACCTGTACAAGTTTCCCATTTTCAACAGTATATGCGCCAATGTAGACAGGATTTGTGCCTTCAACTTTGTAAATTCCCTGGTAAGCAACCAAATCTCCGTTTTCAGCAAAATTGATAATGCCGTTTACACCTTCAAAGTCTTTAACTTGTTGCATTCCAAGCTTGATGGCCTTTCTATCTGTCCCAACTTTCTCTATAACAGATGCAAGTATATATGTTGCATCATAAGCATTAGTTGCAAATGAGTCTGGACCAATTCCCCAACGAGCTGTATATGCATCTTTGAAAGTCTTATTTTTATTGGACTCTTCTATTCTTGCACTTGCTGTGTAAATGACACCGTCTGTGTACTGACCTGCAAGAGAATAAATTTCTTCACTCAAAAATCCATCACCAGAAAGGAAAGGCTTATCTATTCCAAGCTGAGAAGCCTGCTCCAATATTTGAGCCATTTCTGCAGTGTAATCTGGAATGTAAATTGCCTGAGCACTAGTATTTTTAAGCTTTGTAAGCTGAGTCTTGAAATCTTTATCACCAACCATAAATGTTTCTGTTGCAACAATATGGCCGCCTTCTGCCTCAAAAGCTTCACTCATACTTTCATAAAGTCCTTGGCTGTAATCATTTTTGGCATACAAGACAGCAAGATTTTTATATCCAAGAACATCTGCAAAATATTTACCCGCAACTTCACCCTGCAAGCCATCTGAAGGCGTAGTCCTGAAAATGTAATCGCCAATATTAGTAATATCCTTATGAGAGGCCGATGGTGTAATGATCACAATACCCTCTGCTTGTGCACGCTCTGCAACAGAGAATGTTTCGCCAGTGAGAACCGGTCCAATTATTGCGCAAACTTTATCAGACGAGCTAAGTTTTTCCATTGCTGCAAGTGCTTTTTGTGAATCACCTTCACTGTCTTCAGCATAAAGTTTTATGACAGAGCCATTTACTCCACCTTTTGCATTGATTTCGTCAATTGCCATTTCAACAGACTGCTTACACAAAGTTCCATAGTTTGCATAATCTCCGGTAAGGGGTCCAATGAAACCAATTCTAATTACAGAACCACTTGAAGAATTTTCTTTCTCTCCACCTGCAAAGCAAAACGACATAGCCAGCAAAATAAGTGTTACAAAAACTACAATCTTTTTCATTTTCATACCCCCTAAAATGATTTGAATAATAGGAAAAAGTTCTTGCAATTGCAAAAACTCAAAAATCTTTGACTTGGTAATATACAGAATGATGTATTTTTATGCAATGGTTCAATGTTATCGTACTAACAAAAATGTCATTTAACGCACTATTTGTTTATTTTAGCAATTTTTTTCAAAATAGAATTTGCGAGAATTAAATTGATTGATGGTTTTGCAGTTCCTAACTTCGTAACATATTTTTCTTTAGTAAATTTCTTTAGTAAATTGACCAAAAACTGTGGGTTACTATAATTAGATGTTGAAAGTTGTCCAAGGAGGGCAAATCATGAAAAAACTTGTTTTGTTTTTTACTGTCGTTTTGTGCGTTGTTCTACCTCTTGTAGCGCAAGCTACAAGTGAACAAGTCCTTACTGTATATGCATATGACTCATTTACAGGTGATTGGGGAGCCGGAAATGATATAGTAAAGGCTTTTGAAGAACAAACAGGAATAAAAGTCAATCTCATTGGAGTTGGCGGAGCCGTTGAGATGTATTCAAAAATCGTTTATGAGGGAAAAGATTGTCCTGCAGATGTAGTGATTGGGATTTCTGATTCCATAAACGTTGATCAAAATCTTTTTTTAGACTGGACACCTTCTTGCATAGATGACCTTTCTGTGCCCAAAGACGGAAATCTTGTTCCTTTTGATTATGGTTTCTTTGCTTTCATTGCAGATATGGATTATTTCAAAACTCATGAAGTACCACAATGTCTTGAAGACTTAACAAAACCAGAATTCAAAGACAAAGTAATTCTAATTGATCCTCGTACTTCTTCTGTTGGACTAGGTCTTTTTGCATGGACAATACAAACTCTTGGAGAAGATGGTGCATTCTCATGGTGGAAATCTATGAAAGATAATGCTCTTACTATTGGTGATTCATGGTCCACGTCTTACGGATTATTTACAGAAGGAGAAGCCCCCCTTGTTATAAGTTATACAACAAGCCCCGTTTATCATGCTCTTTATGAGGATACAGATAGATATCAGGCTCTTGATTTTACAAACGGCCATATTAAAACAACAGAATATCTTGGAATTTTGAAATCTTCCAAAAATGTTGAAAAAGCAAGACAGTTCTGTGAGTTTGTACTAACTCAAGGTCAAGAGAAAATTGCTATTGCAAATACTATGTTCCCTGCAAATAGCAGTGTAGAACTTCCAAATGCTTTCAGTATTGCTCTCAAACCATCAAAAGTTGTTGAATATGACACTCATGAATTTGTTGCAAAAACTGATGCATACCTTACACAGTGGGCTCAAACTATGGTACTATAAGTTGTTGTATCAATTATAGATAAAACAACAAAAACACTTTTGAACAAGTCGTATAAGTTCGTATAAGAGCAAACCTGAATTTTGCAAAGCTTAACTTTGTGAAGATTTAATTTAAGGAGAAAACAACTTGAAAAAAGAGATATTCTACAAGATATATCCTCTGCCGGGTTTTGTACTTCTCTTTGTCTTGTTTCTTGTGCCTGTTTCAATGACATTGGGGCAGGCCTTTATTGTAGACGGGCATTTCTCTTTTTCTTTATTATTTTCTACTTTCACAGACTCATATTACTTGCACATAATGACGTTTACGCTTTTTCAGGCTCTATGTAGCACGCTCCTTGCTCTACTTATTGGACTGCCTGGAGCGTACTTTATGACAGCGTACAAATTTCGTGGAAAGAAAATTTTAAGTGCTCTTTACAAAGTACCTTTTGTTTTGCCTTCAATTTTGGTAGTTCTTGGTTTTGTTATTTTTTATGGAAACAGTGGGTTTTTGAATAAAGCTCTTATGTCTTTATTTAAATTAGAAAATCCACCTATAAAAATTTTGTACTCTTTTGCATCTGTTCTTTTGGCTCATGCTTTTTACAACTTTCCAGTATTTACGTCTATTGTTGGTAGTTATTGGCAAGAAATGGACAGCTCTTGCGAAAGTGCTGCAAATACTCTTGGCTCTAGCAAATTCAAGACTTTTTGGACTATTACATTTCCACGCCTTATTCCGGCAATACTAAGTGCAGCTTCACTAGTATTTCTTTTTTGTTTTACTAGTTTTGCAATAATTCTAATTCTTGGTGGAGGTCCTTCACTTACAACTGTAGAAGTTGAGATTTACAGACTTGCACGTATAAGCATGAATACACAAAAAGCTTGTGCATTAAGTCTATTTTCAATGTTTGTTGCTATTGTTGTAATTCTTATGTATTCAGTAGCACAAAAAAAACAAAACCACGGCGAAAAACTTGCAAGTTCTATCCTGCGCATAGAAAAAAAACCTTGTGGTTTCTTTCAAAACTTTGCTCTTATAATTTACATAATTCTGTCACTTCTTTTTATTTTATGTCCCATTCTAAGTATTGTTGTTAGATCTTTTCTTGGAAGTACTACAAGAGCTTCAAATTTAGTTTTTTCAACTAGCGCATATGCACAATTATTTGCAAAAGGAACAACAAGTCTAAATGCTGTTCTTACAAGTCTTACTATAGCTCTTGTTTCTTCTATTGTTGCCACAGGCGTTGCTCTTAGAATATGCACGCACATTGTAAATGCAAAGAAAACTGGAATGATTGGAGATATTGTAGTTATGCTCCCAATGGTCACAAGCTCTGTCATTGTGGGTCTAAGTTATTTTATTATATCAAAATATCTAAAGTTTATACCTTCTTATGTTCTCGTAGTATTATCCCACTGCATTATTACAATGCCTTTTGCTGTACGTACAATTCTTCCAGTGTATCGTAAAATACCTGCAAATTTAGCAAATGCTTCACGAACCATGGGTTATGACGAAAGAGCTACGTTTTCAAAAATAATAAAACCCATCTTAAAACCAGCAATGATAACAGCAATGGTGTTTTCTTTTGCTATGAGTATGGGAGAGCTTAATGCAACTTTGCTTTTAGGCTCAAATTCTATGCAAACAATTCCAATGCAAATTTACAGACTAATAGGTGCATACAACTACCAAAGTGCATGCGCTCTTGGCGTTGTGCTTATTGCAGTATGTTGCATTGTATTCTTTATAAGTGAAACGCTAAAAAGGAGAAGCTATGTCTGAGTCCTCTTTGAATACTACAAGTAAAACTTATGGATTAGTTTGTAGCAATATAAATGTATCTTATCCGCAATTTAATATGTCTCTTGATTTTTCAATAGAAAAAGGAGAACTTGTATCTTTTATTGGTCCGTCTGGAAGTGGAAAAAGCACAGCTTTATCACTTATATGCGGGCTCTTAAAGCCACAAAACGGTCGTATTATCATAGATGGTGATGATGTTACAGCTTTAAGTCCAAATCTTCGTAAAGTGGGCGTTGTTTTCCAAGATTATGCACTGTTTCCACATATGACAGTTGAACAAAACATTGCTTACCCTATGAAAAATCTCAAAATGGCAAAGAATGAAATTGCCAGTGAAGTAAAGCGCTTATTAGAACTTGTAAACCTTTCAGGTTATGAAAAAAGGCATATTGATGAGATGTCAGGTGGTGAGAAACAAAGAATTGCTTTGGCTAGAGCACTTGCGTCTAAGCCAAATTTGCTCTTGCTAGATGAGCCACTTTCTGCATTGGACGCAAAACTTCGTGTTAGTCTTAGAAAAGAAATCAAAGATATTCAAAGAAAAACTGGTACTACAACAATATATGTTACACACGATCAAGAAGAGGCTTTAAGTATTTCAGATAAAGTCATAGTGTTGAAAGCTGGTAAAATAGAGCAAATTGGTACCCCGGAAGAAATATATAGACGTCCTAATTCTGAATTTGTTGCAACGTTCATGGGAGAATGCAACATATTGCCGTATGAAGTCATTTTAAGAACTTTAAGAGTTCCAGATACAGACCGTTCAAAAGTCATTTACCAATGTTTTGGACCAGAACATAAATTGTTTTTTAGACCAGAAGACATGGTTGTCAATGATATTCCAAGCCTTCCATTTCCCGAGTTCTACCCACATTTGCGTTTTGAGAATGCGCACATTGTGCGTTGTGAATACATGGGTAAAGAGTATCTTATCACAGCTGAATATGATGGCCTTACCATTAAAGCATACACATCATTTAAGCCTGTGGGAGACACAATAACAGCCGGTATTCGCATGACAAAAATTCTAGAATTCAATAACGGCAAACTTACTCATTAAAATCTAAAAGCATTTTGTCCTTGCTTCATGTATTCCTAATACGACCGTAAAGAGGTCAAAGAGGTCTTTGCAAAACTGCAAAAACCTCTAGAAACTATTATTTTACGGTCGTAGTGGGCGCGCATTAAAAAATACAACAAAATGATAATTACTCGTATGAAAGGGCCTGTATTGGATCCAATGAAGATGCTTTTGCTGCAGGATACCATCCAAAGAAAATTCCAACAGCAGATGAGAAAGCAAGTGAAAGGACAATTGACAATATAGAAAGCCTTAAACTATATGATAATGCTGATGCAACTACATAACTTACAACAATGCCAAAGATAATTCCAAAAATACCACCACATATAGAAAGAACCATTGCTTCAACTAGGAACTGATGTCTTATAGTTTTTGGAGTTGCCCCAAGAGCCTTTCTAATGCCTATCTCTTTTGTTCTCTCTACAACTGTTACAAGCATGATATTCATAATTCCAATGCCACCAACGACAAGTGAAATAGCAGCAACAGCAGAAAGGAATGTAGTTAAAGTTTCCATTATTGAATTTGCCATATCAACAAACTCTTGTGCTGTAGAGACCATATACTCACTAGAAGAAGCCAACGATGACATATATTCTTTAACAGAAGAAGCAATATCTGTTGTAGAGTAATCGTCATTTACTTGGAAGTAATAAGAAGAAATACTTGTTATCTTTCTCATATTTTGACTATACGTATAAAATGGCATATAAACATTGCTATTAGTATCACTTGTAGAAGATTCTGAAGTATCTACCAAAATTCCTATTACTTTATAAGTTTTTGCTTGTGTTCTGTATATAGAAACATAATTTCCAAGAGCATCGCCACCGGGGAAAAGGTCTAAAGCAACATCATAACCAAGTACAACAACTTGCTCGCGTTCCATGTTGTCTTCCATTGTAAAGAATGAACCATCCATGATTTCAAGTTTTTGAATATCACCATAAGTTGATGACACTCCGTAAACTGTAGCACTAGAAGTTTCCTGATTATGTCTTACGGTAGCATTACCAACAGCTTGGATACAAACATTGTCTATACCGGGAATGCTTTCTTTAATGGAATAAGCAAGCTCTTCATTGAAGATTGTATTACTTCCAAAATTGCTAAGAGTTACAAGATCCATACCTGAAAGATTCATTTCATCATTGATAGAACCCTTTACACTCTCTCCAAGAGTCATAATAGCAACAACAGAGCCTACACCAATAACAATGCCAAGAAGAGAGAGAAATGTTCTCATCTTACTTGTAACCATACTTTTCATTGCAAGTTTAAAGTTCTCGAGTAACATCTTCGTCCACTATCCTTCCATCTCGTATAAAAATTTGATTTTGACATTGAAATCCTAAACTTCTGTCATGAGTAACAAAAATAATTGTACGCCCCTCTTCATTAAGCGCTCTAAAAAGCTCCATAACTTCATGCCCAGTCTTAGTATCAAGAGCTCCAGTTGGCTCATCTGCAAGAAGAATATCAGGGTCATTGACAAGTGCCCGCGCTATTGCAACCCTTTGCTTTTGACCACCAGACAACTCACTTGGAAGATGTCTCATTCTATCTTTAAGCCCAACTTTCTCTAGCATGGCTTCTGCTCTCTCTTTTCTTTGTCTATGAGAGACAAGAGAATAAACCATTGGAGTCATGACATTTTCAAGTGCAGTAAGTTTTCCTAAAAGATTGAATTGCTGAAAAACAAATCCAATCTTTTGGTTTCTGAGAAAAGCAAGGTCTTCTTCGTCCATTCCGTTTGTCAACTCTCCTCCAATTGTTATATAACCACTAGTTGGAGTATCAAGACATCCAATGAGGTTCATAAGAGTAGACTTGCCACTACCGCTGGGACCCATTATAGCTGTGAAAGACCCCCTTTCTATAGATAAAGTGACATCTTCCAACGCTCTTACAATGTATTCCCCATTGAGGAAATAGCGCCTTACATTAACAAGTTCTATGACACCGGAAGCCATTAGAAGCCTCCTCCCATACCACCCATCATTCCAAACCCACCACCATTACTAGATGTTTGGTATGAAATAACATCACCTTCACTTAAGCCGGAAAGAACTTGACTATATCCTTCTCCAAGATATGAAACAGTTACACTTCTTCTTTCTGTAGATCCGTCTGATTTTTTGACTGTCACAAAGGTCCTTCCTCCTCGTTCTGTTGAAACAGAAGAAGATGGAATAAGGAGCATCTCTACATCCTGCTCAAGATCAATTGAACCTGTGAATGTAAATCCGGTTCTAAGTCCTGTAGGAGGATTTTCAATAATCATCTCAACATCAACAACACCAATGCCTTGGTTTGTATATCTTCCTTCCATTGGAATATATGAAACATAAGCCTCTATACTCTGTCCCGGCAAAGAATCAAAAGAAAGCGTTGCTGTTTGGCCTTCTTCAATATACTGCATGTCAATTTCATCAATCTCAACCGTAGTTTTGAGTTTGCTTACATCTATTATTGTTACAACAGCAGTACCTGCAGCCACATAGTCATTCTCACTTATACTTACTTTGGAAACAATTCCGTCAAAATTTGCAGTAAGTGTTGTATAAGATAACTGCTCTTGTGCATTCTTCTTCTTAAGTTCTAGAGACTCAAGATTTTTAACAGAACCACTTATTTTTGCTTCAGCAATCTGGTCTTCAATTTGTTTGAGATTGTATTGTTGGTCTGTATCATCTATTGTTGCAAGAACTTGGCCTTTAGTAACTTTATCACCAACTTTTACAAAGACACCTGTAACAGCACCGGCCGAACGGAAATTAGCTTCTTGTTTATCATAAGCTTCTACATTGCCAGAAATATCGATTGATTTTACGTACTTACTCTTAATTACGGTGTACTCAATACTAGTGTTTGCATTCTGAAGAGCCTCAATTTGAGCCTCGCTATCCTTTTTCATTTTGAGAAACCAAAATAAAACTAGTGCAACTATAAAGATAACAACAAGCCAGCCTATAAAAGTCTTAATTCTCTTTTTTCTTTTTCTAGCAGCTTGGGCTTGTCTAAGTTTTTTTTCCTGTCTCTCGCTTTCGCTCAATATTTCTTCTTTCTTATCCATATCTAAAAATCCTTTCTAAATCTAAAAATCCCTTCTAAAAAGTTTTTTGCAAATTACTTAAATCACAATGCAAAAATTTTCAAATCACGTTCAAGAGAAAGCCCCTCTATGATTACCAAATTATAATCGGTCTGACTTAGAGAATAATTAAGCTCTGCGCTCTTAAGGCTTTCTGCTGTCTCAAGTCCCAAATCATATAAAGCCTGAGTATTATCAAGGAGCGTTTTCTTGTATTCCAAATCAGTTTGTGTTTGTGAAAGTTTGTTATTCCATTGAAGAATGCGCAATGAATAACTTGATATATTTTCTTGATAGCTCGATAGTGCTTCCAAATAATTGTTTGTTGCAACTTTGGCATTATTTAGAGCCTCATTTATAGCATTATCTGATGAAGATGTGTCATTTTTCCAATTTCCTGAGATAGTAACTGATGGTGTAAATGTTCCACTAGAAATTGTAAAGGACGGGGTAACGCTTACATTCCAGTTTTTTGCATTATATTGAGCAGAACCGCCAATGGAGATTTTCTTATCATCGTCTATTCCAAATGAAAGATTTGTTTTCAAAGACGAAGGATTTGCACTAGCTACTGCTTTTTTGTACGCCTCTTCACTGCTTTGTACGTTCAATGATTGGATTAGAACTTCTGTATTTCCATTTTCATACGTTGTAAGAGAAAGATTTGGAGCCTCCAAGTCTTCCACGTTGTCCCAGTCTAAACCTGTCAATGTTTTATATTGATTTATAAGCTGATAATACTGTTCTTTGCTTGCTTCAAGTGAACCCTTAAGAGAATTAAGTGTATTAAGGGTACTTATGTACATACTAGACTCTTCTGAATATGTTTTAAGAGCTACAAGTTTGTCAAAAGCTGTTTGCTGTTTTTCTACATTAAATTCAGCTTGTTTAATTGAACTCTCTGCACTTAATATGGAAGAAATAGAAGAGAGAACTGTCTTTTCAAAATTAAGCTCACTCATTTTGCGAGTACGCTCTGTTGAATACTTTGTAGAAGTATAATTTATGTCATCTACTACATCATTTGTATAACCAGAGAAATCAAAAGTGTGCTCAACTCCCAGGCCTCCACCAATTGTGGTTGCACCTGTCTTATACTTAGTTGTAAGAGAAACATTTCCGCTGAATGTTGTATTCCCGTCATTAGGAAGTGTCACTTGCACAGATGAGAGAGCTAAATTAAGTGCAATGTTATCTGTGTTAGCTTGTAACAAAGGAGATACACTTGCATTGACAGAAACACTTACTGTATCCTCTTTTTCAAGTTGCGCAATAGACAATAGTCCATTCTCATAACTGAGCAGTATGTTTTGATATGAGGGACTGTTTTTCTTGGCACTTTCCAGTATTTGATCAATAGTTGATGCATTAATACTAAACAACGCCACTAACATTATTAAAAAAGTAATAACTATTTTGTTTTTCATTGGCTCAATTATCCATTTTTTTCGCATAAGGTAAACATTTTGTTTGCATAAGATAAAGAACTTCACACAAACTATACAAAGAATATTGATATTTATTTTCCACATTTATTTCGCACATCTATTTTTCACATTTATTTCTCACAAACCCCGGTTATGTCTCTAAAGCCACTTAGAGTGTCCTTTAATTTTTCCATATATCCGCCGTTAAAAAATAAACATTTGGAAGTATCTGTACCAAGCTTATCTCCTGTAAGTGCAAGCCCCATGGCCCTGCATCCTCCCACGCAATACTCAAACCACTTACACGAGGCGCACTTTTCATTCTTCGTCTTCAAATCCTTCACTGTGGTGCACACTTCATCAAGATAATCACCTGATTGAAGATATTTTTTGAGCCCCTCTTTCTTCACATTTCCCAAATACCAACCGCAACTCTCATAGTATCCCGACATTTGGTGGCATGGAAAAAGATTACCGTTAGCAGCAATTGCAACCATGCCTCTGTTTCCTCTACATACAGGAAGAGAATCTTTATACTCTCCACAAACACATTCAACAGCACGTGGTCTATAGCATTTATTTTGGGGATAAAAATGAACAAATTGCCATATATCTATTTCCATAACGCAATTTGTTTTTTTGTATTCCTCTAAAAAATCTAACATTTTATCAAAATACTCATTGAGCGTAAGAGTATTATCCCCGCCATTTTGAACCCAACGGGGAGCCTCTGTTGTGCGAATAATTCGCATTTCATTTACGCCCATTTTATCAAGCATTTTTGCTGTATCTAGCATGCTTTCTACATTGAGACGGTGAACATTGGTTTGAACTTTGACTCTAAAACCATTTTTAATGCAAAGCCCAATAGCTCGTAGAGCATCTTCTTCTGCACCATTGCGGTTTCTAAGCCAATCATGATGTCCAAGTCCATCAAATGAAATCTTAATGAGAGGATAGCATCCAATTTCTTTAAACTTGTCTAAAGAATCTTGATTAATGAAATATCCGTTGGTATTGAGTTCTTCAACATACATATCTCTTTCATAGATACCATCTATAATCTCAAAAAAAGACTTGTGGAGCATTGGCTCTCCACCGGTGATAGTAAAAGCATTGATACCACACTCTTGGGCTTCATCTAGAAGCTTTTTTGCTTCTTCTCGAGTAAATTCGCTCATAAGAGGAGCATTATCTGCAGCATTGAAACAATGAAGACAATTATAGTTGCATTTACCTGTTATCATCCAATTTATGGCAGGAAAATAACGGTTATCACACACTTTTCTCTGCCATGCAGTAAGAGACTTTTCACCTTTTTTGCATGGACGAATAAAACCTTTTCTTACAAGAGTTTCAGAAAATTCACTACTTTCCAGCTCAGTGAGACCATCACATTGGTATAAGAATTCAAACTCTTTCTGAGTCAGCCGTTGAGCATCTCTTACGCCCCTAATGTAATAAGCATATGGGGTTCTCCACCAAGATCTAATACCAATTTGAGGGTTAATTATGTAAAACATCCCTTATTTATCCCTTAATCAACCCAAACCTGAGTTCTGTTTTTTGTATTTGGATGTCCACATTCTTGTGTCATAGGAACAACTGAAGGTGCAGATGCACAACCATGCCTCTTTCGTGTATAGCAAACATAACATTGATAGTTACGAGGTCCGTTACCAGCAAAACCAGTCTCTGCCCAACAGTTATTATGGCAAATTGGGCATGCTGATGAAAGTTCATAACCACTTACCCAAGTCCCTTGGAAAGACGGAGTTGATGAATCATTGCAACCACCACCGGAGACAGAATCTATTTCGTCATCATCAAGTTCGCCAGTAGCATGGAACTTATCAAAAATCCTCTTTGCCTCTTCTTGGTCAAGTTCAACATGCTCCTCTTGTGCCATTTTCATAAGATCTTCAGGAGATTGTGCATTTTTTGCTTTTTCTATCATTTGTGGTGTATAAGTCATATTTTCCTCCTAGATTTTCTTCAGTTCATAAGCCCAATGGCCAATTTCACTTCCACAATACAAGCATTTTGTCATATAACGCTCAGCAGCCGTTCCATAACCACCACAGCAATAAAGAATTTCAACATCTTCACCACCACAAGGACAAAGCTCTCCCCAAAGAATATGGGCTTTATCTCCTGTAGTAAGTCCATAGCCACTGTCCGCCTCTCTTGCAGAGCTACCGCCACTTGAAGATGAGCCACAACCACCACCGGAGACAGACTCTAGCTCGTCATCTTTCAAGGAACCACAGGCATTTAATCGCGAAAAGAGAGCATTTGCATCATCTTTTGAAAGTGTAATATTCTCTTTTTCAGCAAGAGAAATAAGCTCTTCTACACTCTTTGCCTGTCTTGCCTTCTTTAACAGTTTTTCATACATATTGTCTCTTCCTTATTTTTTATAAGTATATACGGCAACATTACATTTTTGTTAGAAAAATTTTGCGTCTCCATATGCTATTCACTTGAAAGTTAAGAACTAAGAGGTTTTTGCAAAAAGCACACTTATGAATTATACTAAGATTGTTATGTCCAAAGGAGGTAGGTAGTATGGGAAGATTTGTTAATCCAGATAGTTCGGCTTTTCGTACATTATTAAATGCTAAAATTTATGTAGATAAAAGTGGATTGATTAATTTTACAAATAGTATTCTCTCTTCAACTGATGCATTCATCTGCAACAGCAGACCTCGCAGATTTGGAAAATCAACAACAGCAAACATGCTTG
>CAVDLI010000009.1:0-33373 GCA_963609725.1 bacterium
AGCTTTGCGGTAGGAAGACGCGAAAACGTGGAGCGTCTGAAGCAAAGCCGGCCTGTAGTGCGGACTTCTGGGAGCACGCAAGGCGAGCCCCGTAGATCTCGTAAGAAGGCAGACCATTCAGAATGAGTGGTCTGTTTTTTTATGCATGGGGCTCGAAGCTTTGCGGTAGGGGAATGCGTTTTGCAATTTCTACCACAAGAAAGTGATTTGAAGGCATTGTTGAGGAGATAAAAATAAACAAAAATTGCAAAAAAGTGATTTTTTTGTTTAGTTTTTAAGCCAAAATACAAAAAAAGTGGTTTTTTTGCTTAGTTTTCAATTCACAAGAGCCCCAATTGAGAGGACATGCCGTTTTAGCAAAGCCGGCTAGCAAATCTTTTTGCCAAATCTACTTTGAAACTCTAGAATTATTTGCTTTTGCTCTTCGTCCATAAAATTCATTATGCGAGTTGCATGTTCTTTAGGGATTCCCCAAACAGCCTCAGATATACTGCCACAAATAGCGCCTGTAGTATCACAATCACCACCTATTGCCATACAGTTTCTTATAGCATCTTCAAAATTTTTAGCCTCATACAAGCAAACGAACGCTGGTTGACAAGTTCCATCACAAAGACTCTGCCAAGAATAATTTTTTCTATACCACTTAAAATCATGTTCAAGAGCATAGTAATTACTTGCTTCGTAATCCCTTAGCTGCTGCAAACTCATACCATGAAGAGCCAAGAATATTTGAACAGCCACAGCTTCTGCACCCATAATACCATCACTGTGATTGTGAGTTACTTCTGTTACAGCACGACTCATGGCAATGCAATCTTCTAAGCTGTTTGCTGCCCATCCAACTGGGGACACTCGCATAGCAGACCCATTTCCACAAGAGTTGTAAGGCCCCATTGCCGGATTTTCAAGCCACTGACTAAAATGACCGCCATAACCGGCGTTTGGATATTTTGCACCCCACTTTCGCATACATTGAACAGCATAATTGGAGAGCATAGAATAATCGGACTTTTTGCTAAAACCATCGTCCTGCCAAGTCAAGAGAGCCTCGGCAATTGCAATTGTCATGACCGAGTCATCTGTCAAGAAGCACGAATCTGGCAAAAAATCGAATTTCTTTGTGTGAATATTGTGCCATTCAAAACGCGACCCAACAGTATCCCCAACAATAGCACCAAGCATTATTTATTCCTCCCTCTAGCCTTGAAATCTTCCTCTATCTCCGCAGACCACATTTCATCAATTCTGTTACAATTACGATAGACCGATACTGTCTGTGAAATCGTATTGTAGTTTAACATCCAAAACTATTTGAAAACCCATTAAACTCTCCCCAAAATTAACATGTTCTTAAAATTCACTCTCAAAAGATTATACAACATTTCTATTCAATAGTATCATTAACAGCAAAAAGATTTAGATAAGGACATTGGTATGTGTAACGAGAAAACCAAAGTTTGCAAATATAATTCTCCCATTGGCATAATCACGCTTATTTTTGAAAATGACGCGCTCACAGGACTATTGATAGAAGGCCAAAAGAAGAGAGAATGTCCCAATTTCACAATCACTACGAGTAAAAATGAGGTAGTTCTAAAGACTTTCAAATGGTTAGACACCTACTTTTCTGGCAGCGAACCATCTTTTACACCTCCATTGCGTTTATATGGGACTCCTTTTCAATTAAGAGTTTGGGAAATTCTGCGAACAATTCCGTATGGCACAATTTTGACTTATAGCAATATTGCTAAAAAAATTAGCCCAAGAATGTCGGCCCAAGCTGTGGGCAACGCTGTAGGACACAATCCAATTTCAATCATCATACCGTGTCATAGAGTCATGGGAGCAAACAACAAGCTTACAGGATACCAAGGCGGTATTCACCTTAAATTGGCACTGCTTAAATTAGAAGGCCTTGATGTAGATTTGTATCATTAACATTGCCCCATTATGGACAGTTCCCAAGTTGAACATTTCTATTCGTTCAACCGTGTTCAACATTGTTCAACCTTGTTCAACCTTGTTTCGTTGCAATTTTCACAATGTTCTTATTGTACAATTAATGAGGTTTTTATAAAACAACCAAGGGCCACAAAGCTCATTTTGCAAAAACCTCTAATAAATTACAAAACTATAGAGAACTTAAATATTGCGACAGGCAATCATATCTATACCGGTATTAACAATATTGGAAATTACAGTGTCACCCATCTTTAAGGGAGCCAAATCTCCACACGTATAATCAAGCTCAGTGTTTGAAATAACAGTCATTGCTTTCATCATCATTTCTTTTGGAATTGGAGATGCACTTCTTATTGGAATAAGTTCAAAAGAAATTTGTCCTGAAGGCAGTACTTTTTTAACTCTAACAGTAGATGTTAGAACTCTCTGCGGATGTATTACTTCTGCTGTTGCATACGAAAGCCCACGAGGGCAACTGTTGCCAGTAACACCAAGAACTTCTTTGGTGCCATCTTCATTAGCTTTCCAATCAACTTTTATATTGCAGCCTCTTGGGCAAATTACACAAGTTATAAACGATGTCTCCATTTTTACTTCCCCTTGATAAATTGTGCTACATTACGACCACATAAGACACTGTCTTTTGTTACATTGTCTGCCAAATCATATACTTTGAAGACATTTCCACAAGCAAAAACACCAGGAATGCTTGTCATAAATCCACCCTTATCAACAGGCCCTCTTGTCTTTGGATCAATTTCAATCCCAGCATTGCGACTTAGTTCGTTTTCTGGAATAAGGCCAACAGAAAGAAGTACAGTATCACAAGGTACATAACATTCTGTTCCCTCAATTGGATTAAACTTTTCATCTACTTTGGCAACTGTAACACCTTCTACACGGTCTTTACCATGAATACTTACAGCTGTTGTTGAAAAATGAAGAGGTATTCCAAAATCATCAAGACATTGAACTATGTTTCGCTTAAGACCATTAGACTTGTTCATAACTTCATAAACGCCGTGAACTTTAGCACCTTCTAATGTCATACGACGTGCCATTATAAGACCAATATCCCCACTGCCAAGAATTACAACATCTTTGCCCGGCATATAACCCTCTATGTTTACAAGGCGTTGTGCAGTGCCTGCTGTATACACACCAGAGGGCCTTGTGCCGGGAATTCTAAGCATTCCACGAGTACGCTCTCTACAACCCATTGCAAGAATGACAGCCTGCGCATGAATGTGAACAAGCCCATCTTTAGAGTTCATTGCTTTAACCAAGATAGCATTATCAGAAGCCTTGTCTACAGAGAGAACCATTGTGTCTGTAAGTGTTGCAATGTTTGTCTCTCGTACCATGTTCACATAACGTTGAGCGTATTCAGGTCCAGTGAGTTCCTCTCCAAAAACATGAAGCCCAAACCCCGGGTGTATGCATTGGTTAAGTATTCCACCAAGCATAGTATCTCTTTCAATAACAAGAATGTCTCTAAGACCCTGATTCCAACATTCCAGTGCAGCGCTTAGCCCTGCAGGGCCTCCCCCTATTACAGCAACCTGAACATCAATCATTCTGCACCCCTTTTTTATTTTCAACCATCCAGCTTTCACGTCCAAACTTTGTAACTTGTGTATACGGAATTGCAAGTTCTCTTGAAAGAATTTCCATCACACGAGGTCCGCAGAAACCACTTTGGCAACGGCCCATTCCAGCACGCACTCGCCTCTTGACGCCATCCATATCAAGCGCACCGCAAGGTCTACGAATTGCATCCACAATTTCACCCTCTGTAACACTCTCACAACGGCATATTACACGACCATACAGCGGATTTTCACGCAAAACCTCTTGTTTTTGGCTATCGTTTAGATGCATAAATCTAATAACTTTTCTAGAAGTCTCATAATGCTCTTTGAACTCACCTACAAGCCCTTTCTTCTCTAAGAGGCTTACAACATACTCACCAATTGCAGGTGCAGAAGTAAGACCCGGAGAGCAAATTCCGGCAACATTAAAAAGACCACTTACACTAGAAAATCCAATTATAAAATCTTCATCGCCATTTTCATTCTTGAAATTGCTAACCGCACGCACGCCTGCAAACGATGTTATTGCATCACGCTCACTTACACTTGGGACCGATATCCTTGCGCTATCGAACACGTACTTTTGCCATTCTTGTGTTGTTGAAGTGTCATCAGCATTTGAAATGTCGTATGCAGTTGGTCCCACCAAGATATTGCCGTCAACTGTTGGAGTCACAAGAACTCCTTTACCAAGTGATGTTGGAGGTTGAAAAATTACATGGGACGCAAGATATCCAACATTATTATCTAAAAGAGAATATTCGCCTTTTCTTGGTTTAATTGTAAAAGAATTATCACCAAAAAGAGATGCAACTTGAGATGAATGAACCCCAGCTGCGTTAATTACACAAGAAGTTTCAATGTCATCGTTAAGAATAAAGATACTTTTCTTTCCTTGAGCGTCTTCTTTTTCTACTCTTTCAACTTTGTTAAGCTCAAAATTTCTATCAAGTTCAACTCCATTTGTAATTGCTATTTCCATTGGAGCTACTGTGAGCTCAAATGGTGAGCAAATACCGCCAGTTGGCGCATAAAGAGAGCCAAGACAAGAATTGGAAAGATTGGGTTCTAACTCTAATGTCTCCTCTTTTGAAAGCAATTTAAGGTCTGGAACTTGGTTTTCTAAACCCCTTGTGTAAAGGTTTTCAATAACCTTTTTTCCCTCTTCATTAAAGGCCACAACTAAAGAACCTACTTGCTTGAAGGAAATTGCCATTTTAGAGTAATTTTCTCTAATTAACTCGTTTCCTCTAACATTGAGTTTTGCCATAAGCGTTCCGGGTATTGGATCATACCCAGCATGTACTATGGCTGAATTGGCCTTGCTTGTTCCTTGACAGACATCATTTTCTTTTTCAAGGACTATAACACTTACATTTCTCTTGGATAATTCGTAGGCAATCCATGCTCCACACACGCCCGCACCCACGATTGCAAAATCATATCTACGCATACTGTGATAGCATACAACAAAAGACTTCTTCTTGCAAAGAAATGTGTTTTGAAATTTTGAAAAACATACAAGAAATTTTTAAGAAATTGTCATTAAAAGAGTTATGGCTGTGGGGCTTTGCTCCACAGCCATATCAAACAGTTCACACCCCAACAATTTAGCGCCAATAGACTCTTTTCCTTGCTGTGTTTTTTCATTTTACCATACAAATCACAGAAAACAACAAAAAATGTTGAAAGATAAAATACGGCGTACAAAAAAATTCACGAAGATTTTACAAAACTACATTGTTAGGCGCGGGGCTTAGTTATAGAGAACCAAAGCAATAATTTCAAATGGGTCGTCACTGTTGTTTATTATCTCGTGACCCATACCACTTAATGTAAAAGTAACATCTCCAGTTTCAATTGTTGTCATTGTGCCATTGTCATTGTAAGTAGCCTTACCAGATAAGACATAGTATATTTCCATATCACCGTTATGAACGTGATATCCCATGCCTGAATGAGGCGCTACTGTTATATGAGAAAATACTCGGCCTTTGCCGTTAAGTTCTTCATCACTATTAATTAGTTTTTCAATTGTGACAAAACCTTCTGCACCAAACTTATGCTCACTTTTTTCAACTTTTTTTTCGCTAGCTCTTCTAATCATAAGAACCTCCATTTTTAATTAATACTTTAGCAAATACTTAACAAATAATTTAGTAAATACTTTAGCAAAATTGCTTTTATAAGATTTTATAAGAGATTTGCGAAAAAACCTCAATGTAAACAAACTTGCAAAAACACTTCTTGCATGCTTTGTACCCTTATGGTTTAATATGAAACTTATGGGAATACTTGGAAATAGAAAATGAAAAGAAAGTTTATTTTTATTTTTCTAATACTCTTTGGAGCAATCTTTTTTGCTTTTGCACACGATAATACAAATGAAAGGACAAGTAATGGCGCAAAAATTTTTGCACTAAATTCTTCTATTTATGATGACATGGACGCGCTATATTCTCTTTGCAATATGGTACGGCCTTCCACAAATAGACCTTGGTCAGTATCAGAAACAAAACTTATTCTTTCAAGAATTGACACTGGCTCTCTTGAGGGCTACAGCTTAAAACTTTACAACAAAATTCTCTCGCAAATAGAAAACAACATGAAATGGCAACTGGGAAACGACCTTGGACTCACTGTTGGCCTAGATGTTTCACTTGAAGCTTACGCACACAGCAATACCGATACCTTTGTAACAGAGACCGATTGGGAACGCAGTTACGATGCGAGAAAATCTCTTTTACGGCTTTTTGTTGAGCTTACAGGTAGCGACAATTTCTATTTTACAACAGACATCCACTATCGTTATAGAAGAGCTGACAAAGACGACTCATTTGGGCGTAATGTTGGCTCATCTGTAGCTTCCTACACTACGGGGGGGGGGGAAGGTCTTATATCTAATTGACTGGTCAAAACATTTTGCAAGTCAATTTACAACTAATTTTTTTACAGACACTAAGCATTTCTCTTTTATTTGGCCCCGGCGGGCAGTTTTTTCTTTTGGTGGGTCAAACTGGAATTTTTCTTACAATAGAGATGTCTTGAGTTTAGGAAATGCAAATTTTGGAAATCTTCTTGTAGACGACCATACTTTTAGCGATTTTACAAAACTCTCATTCTTTGGAAATACTTATAAATTTGACTCTGTTTTCATTTTCTTAAACCCAACTATTTCAACAAGAGACTCAGAAGCAAACACAGAAGGGCGTATTTATTTAATACATACTCTTCAATTTAGAATTGCAAATAGAGTCTCTTTTACTATAAGTGAAAACGTAGTATACAAATACACTTCTTTAGATTTGTCTTTCTTAAATCCTGCATTCATTTATCACAACTTAAACAACAGAACCATGTTCAATGCACTCGCTTACATAGATTTCAATGTTTTAATCTTCAAAGGTTTTGAACTTTATGGGCAGTTTGCATTGGACCAAGCACAAGCTCCAAATGAAGGAAGTTGGGAAAGTGATGCAAATGGTTTCTTAGTAGGTCTTAAATATTCAAAAGAAATCAAAAACGGCATTTTTGGCATTTATATAGAATATGTAAAAACAATGCCTCTTTTGTACAGAAGAGAAATAGTCGATTTTGTACGAGTAACAAGATACTACGTCCACGAAGCGCCAATTAAAGGTGTCTATCATGTTCCGTTTTTTGATTACATTGGCTTTCCTTACGGCGGAGATTGCAGAGTTCTAGAAATTAAAGCCTCATACTCCAGTATAAACGACTGGGACGTCTCTATTTTTGGCAGAATTGCACAAAAAGGAGAAGTCAACATTTTCCATTCCCACAACATAAAAGGGGACAACTCTGGACATGCAAACTTACAGGGAGATACTCCGTATGGAAACGACATAAAGTACTTTGCTGTTTGCGGAATAATTGGCAATGCTTCCTTAGATGGCCTTTTTTCTTGGCCAAAAGTTTCTTTCAATGCAGAGCTAGATTGGGTTGGAAGATTTATACATCAAAAAGACACAAATACATCTCAAGTGCCTGAAACAGATATTCAGCTCACCATGGGTTTCACATTGGGAATTTAATAAATACAAAATTGGGAGAAAAAAATGAAACGGTTTATTTGTATAATTTTGACTTGTTTTGTCATTACAGCAACAATTTTTGCAACAGGTATGAACTGGCAAAAAATCTATGCTGTTGATGATCCTATCTACCAAAAAATAACATCTTTGTATATTTTGGCAGGTCGTTCTTTACCAAGCACTACAGGCCCTTGGAGTGGCTCTGAATTAAAAGCAATGGTAGAAAAAGTTGATGTGTCGTCTTTATCTAATCAAGGTAGAGATTTATATAACAATATTCTTGAAGTTTTAGAAAAAGATGCTTCATCTCCAGTTTTCAAAGCAAGTTTAGAAGTTGATCTTGAAGCATACATAAATTCAAACTACAAATCAGAATTTTTTCAATCTCGTGAAAACTGGTTTTTAGGTTGGGCAAATCAAAAACCGGCAATAAACATAAACACAGAAGAGCATATTTCTACAGCTTTCTATGGTTTTTTTGATTTTTCACTAGGTGTTGCTAAAAACTGGAAAACTAAAGGTGCAAAAACACAACGAGAATTTGGAGACAGTCTCCTTTGGACAAATATTCCTTTCCTTCTTGCAAATAATATGAAGCAACTTGATTTTAACTTCCCTGTTCGTGCTTTTGTTGCAGCAGGTGGTGAGCATTGGTCATTTGTTATTGGTCGTGACAGACTAAGCTGGGGAAATGGGAAAACTGGAAATTTCATCATTGGAGACCATATTAAATACCACAATGCTGCTCATTTTACAGCTTATGATGATAATTTTAAGTACACTTTCATGATATCAGCATTTCCTCATCCACAAATGTATTATAAAACAACCACAAACGGGATGGAGCTTTCTCTCAATGGTGTAAATACAAGAGGGCAATCTACATACATGAATGGAATATCTGCTTTTATTGCGCACCGTCTTGAATGGAACATCTTGAAGAATTTGTCTTTTACACTCACAGAAGGCGTAATGTATATGAGCAAAGACAATAAAATTGACCTCATTGCATTTGCACCTGCAATGTTATACCACAACAATTACACAAGAAGTAATACAAACTCAATTCTTGCACTTGAAGCAGACTGGACAATAATTAAAGGCCTTAATGTATATGGTCAAGTTGTAATAGATGAGTCAGTTCTCCCTGGTGAAAACAGCCCTAGAAACACAGAAGGCAAACAAGCAGAACCCAATGGCCTTGGTTTTTTGATGGGTGCAACTTATAAGAAAGAAGCCCTTGGCGGTATTCTTACAATAAATGCAGAAGGTGCTATTACTTCTCCTTATCTTTATCTTAGAGATGGAGATTTACAAGCAGGAGAAAGTAAAAGACAACAAACAAATGGCCGTTATGGTATAAATTTTGTAGTTGCACTTAGAGAAATGAGTGATGCAGGAGGAACAGAAAACTACAATTTGGACTTCTTGGGTTATAAATATGGCGGTGATGCAATTGTTGCACTACTTGGTGCTCAATATGATGTTGTTGATAAATGGAATGCAGGTCTTAATCTTTTCTTGATGTTCCACGGGACACATGACAAGTACACAGCTTGGACAAGAGTAAATGATACTTATAATGGCGAAAAAGCTGGTACAAAAATGACAAATAAGACAACACCAACAACAGATCACCAAACACCAAATTATAATGATGAAAAAGCAAATGAAAGAGACAGTGTTTCAACATCTTTTGTAACATCTCTATTTGGTTCATATGCAATTACTAAAAGTTTCAAAGCAGAAGCAGAAGTTGATTTGATTTACATCAAAAACCCCGGGAACATAAAAGCAAACGGCAGTATATTTGGAACTCAAACTACAATTAGACTTAGTTATACACTGTAAGTTGTAAGCCTTGTAAGACTATTGGCATGGAGAATACTCCATGCCTTTTGTTTCTTATATCTTTAGATGTTTTGCAAAATGAGCTTTGTTAAAGCATTTTTATAAAAACTTCTTTAACTGTTTATAAACCACATGCAAAGCACAGGCTCTTGACTTCTAAAGTTTTTGAAGTATTTTATTGACAAGGGTTTATTAAGTTTTGTTCTCTAGAACATAACAACAAAATACAGACAAAAGGGACGGTGAAAAATGTCAAAAAACACACTTACAGATATATCAGAAACTTTCACTGAGATGCTCAAAGAAATGTCATTTGACAAAATAACTGTGTCAGAACTCGTGCGTCGTTGTGGAATTAGTCCAAATACTTTTTACTATCATTATGGCAATATTCATGAGTTGCTTGTAGCGTGGCTTAATAATGGAGTAAAAACTTTTATTGCAAAATATCACCCTCAAGACCAAGATACGCGTACTCTTGTAAAAGAACTTCTTAAATTTTGCCGTAATAATCCAAATATTGTTTATAATACTTTTAATGCACAGTCTCGTGAGGCTCTTGAACGTTTTGCGTTTTGCCAGTCAGACATAGTGTCTCAAATGATGAGTAGCAGTAAAGCTTTTACTTCCAGACAAATACCACAAGAAAAAGTCAAATCAATTACTACTGTTTGTAAGTATTCACTATTTGGTTTTTTCCTTGAATTTGTGTGGAACCGCATGAATGACGATATAGACAAAACTGTTGACAATCTACTAGGCACTCTTGAGAGTCTACTTATTGCAGAGCTTTCCAAATATCCGCTAAAAAATTAAAAATATAATGTGGAAGTTTTTGCAAAAGCCTCTGTTTTTTATAATACAAGGGTCATTGTACAAGGGTATCGGCCTTTATTAAATATTAAATCTCAATTAAGTCTTTCTCTTTGCCGTCTAAGTCCACAAATTTGAATATCCCCCGGCTCATGCCTTCTTTCGCCTTAGTTTGCTCAAAAATGATGCAGCCATTATAAGTGCCCCCTTTTGGCAAAGAAGTAGAACCCGGGTTAAGAAACAAAATCCCGTCTTTTTGGACTTTTCTTTGAATATGCGTGTGGCCTTGTATGAGAATATCGCCCTTTTTTAGATGTGGTGGGTTGTCTTCTCCGTAAACGTGGCCATGAGTTATATATGTAAAATGGCCTGCAAGCTCAAGTGCTGCATATGTTGCCATGATTGGAAAATCTAGTACCATTTGATCGACTTCTGCATCACAATTTCCTCTAACGCAAAGAATTCTATTTGTTTTTGCAAAATCGTTTAACATATTCAAGACTTCTTTTGGATTGTACTCTAAAGGAAGCTCATTGCGCGGTCCGTGGTAAAGAATGTCTCCCAAAAGAACAAGCGTTTGACAATTTGTTTTTTCATATAAATCCAAGAGTTTTTTGCAATAAAAGGATGAACCATGAATATCAGATGCAATTAAGTATTTCATGAAAAAAGTGTAACATTTTTATGGCATTTTTCAAATATGAGTTTGTTGATATAATAATGCGAAATAATAATGCAAAATAGCAATGTGAAGATAAGACGGTTTTTGTAAATTTGCAAAACCCTCTAAAGAGAGTTAATAAAACTATGAAAGAAAATGTAAAAGTTATTTGTTGTGATATAGACGGCACTCTTCTTAGAGATGATAAGTCTTTGAGTGAAGAAAATATATATTGGATAAAAAAAGCTGTAAAAGAAAAAGGCGTGTCGTTTACTTTAGTTTCTGGGCGTATGTACAATGGAGTTAAGCCTTTTTATGAGCCTTTGGGTGTAACAGGTCCTGTTTCGTGTTATAACGGAGGAACTCTCTATGACAGTGATGGCAATGTTATAGAAGAACATAGAATGTCTCATGAGATTGCGCTCAAAATTCTTGATATTTACCACAAAACAGGTGTGGGTCTAATTCTTTTTAACAACAAAAATTGGTATTTAGACAAGTTAGATGATTTTATATATCCAAATAAAAAAGAGATGTATTTAAGTGAATGTGTTGTAGGAAATTTTGATGAGCTTTTATCTCAATTTGATACAAATAAAGTTCTTTTTATGTCCCCTAATGAAGCAGACCTTGACAGAGTTGACAAACTAGTCAAAGAAGAGGGCTTATATGATGGTCCTCTTACGGGATATAGAATAAAACCATGTCTTGAGTTAATACCTTCTAATGTTAATAAAGGGTTGGCTATTGACGCTTTGTCTAAATATTTCAAAGTCCCTAGTGCAAACATAATGGCTCTTGGTGATGATACAAATGATATTGAAATGCTAACTAAAGCCGGCATTTCTGTTGCAATGCAAAACGCTGTACCGCAAGCAAAAGAGGCAGCCCGTTATATTACAGATACAAACAACAATGACGGAGTTGCAAAAGCAATAAAACGTTTTGTTTTTGGGTTATAGTTTTTATGATTTTTATGCTTTTTAGGATTTTTAGGATTTTGCAAAAATTATGGCTTTGCAAGAATTTATGCTTTTGCAAAAAATTATAACCTTGGTAAGAATTTAGGATTTCTCAAAATTTTAGACTTCTGCAAAAATTGAGACTTCTGCAAAAATTGAGACTTTTGCAAATTCTCTTCAAACTTTCTCAAACCATACTTCGTTAATTGTGTATGATTTTTCAAGCCCTTTACGCTCAAAACTTGTCTGAGGCCTCCAAGAACGAGGTGTTGCAAAACCATCATATGCATTTGCCATATTGGGGGTTTCAGATAAAATTGAAAGCATTTGATTTGCATACTCTTGCCAGTCTGTTACACAATATATGTATCCACCTTTTTTGAGTTTTTGAGAAAGAAGCGTTGTAAATGGCAATTGTATCAAGCGTTTTTTATGATGCCGTTTTTTTGGCCAAGGGTCAGGAAAGAAAATATGAAAACCTGAAACACTTTCATCTTCAATCATATCTTCAAGGACTTGAACAGCATCAAAACGCATAATGCGCACATTTGAAAGACCTTCATTTGCAATAACAGAAAGAAGTTTTGAAAAGCCATAAAGAAAGACTTCTATCCCAAGATAATTGATATTTGGGTTTTCTCTTGCAATCCTAGCTGTAGACTCGCCCATGCCAAAGCCAATTTCAATAATAACAGGGTTATCGTTGCCAAAGACTTTCTTAAAATCTAGTTTATCCATTGAGTGAACAATTGCATATTCATAAAAATGCTTATCTAAAGCCTCAATTTGAGAACTTTTGAGTTTTTGACCTCTAAGAACATAACTTTTTATCTCGCGCCACGAATTTTCATTACGGCGTTCAACAAATTGCAGTTCTGGGATTTTTTCAAATATTGTAGCAAGGTCAGAATTAGTTTCACCCAAATTGACATCATCCAAATTGGTTTCACCAAAGCTTGCATTACTAGAATTTGCGTCGCACAAATTGACATCGCCAAAACTTGCGCTCTTAATCTCAACTTTATTATCTTCTATAAACTTATCTTCCATGAAATCATTCTCCAACAAACTTCAACAATTTCAACAACAAACTCAAATCAACAAACTTCTCCAACAAATTTCAAATCAACACAAAAGTTATGGCACAAGCCTTTGAAGTTTTTCAAGTATAAACAACGCTTTATCTCGCAATGAAATAGCATTTGTCTTCATATTCATTATGTACGGCCTCTTAGGGTCAATTGTAACAGAACCTTGAGAAGTCCTAATCATTTCAATTAAACGATCAATAGAAATTGATGCAATACGAGAAAATTCTACAACAACAGAACCTTGGCGTTCTTTCATATGATAAATATCAAGAGTACGGCACACAATTTTTAATTCACAAATATAAAGAAGATTTGAAACTTCATCTGGAATATTGCCAAAACGGTCTTTGAGCTCAGCAGAAAGCCTCTCTAACTGGACAGACGTTCTAATACCTGCAATCTTCTTATAAACTTCAAGCTTAACAGTTGGGTCTGAAATGTAAGTATCTGGAATATAACCACTATAATCAAGTTCAAGAAAGACTTCTGTCTCAGCTTTTGCATCACTGTCCTGAAGTTTTGCAATAGCTTCATCTAAGAGACGTATATACATATCAAGACCAACAGCAGACATAAACCCGCTTTGCTCACGCCCCAAAAGATTGCCAGCCCCACGAAGCTCCATATCTTTCATTGCAACCTTAAAACCTGAACCTAACGCTGTAAATTCAGATATCGTTTGAAGCCTTTTTACAGCAAGCTCGCTTAACGCATAATCAGACGGGTATAGCAAATATGCAAACGCTTCTTTATCTGAACGCCCTACTCTTCCTTTAAGCTGATACAACTGTGATACGCCATACATGTCTGCTCTATCAATGATGATTGTGTTAACATTTGGAATATCAATACCGTTTTCTATTATAGTAGTAGACACTAAAACTTGTATGCCTTCATAAACAAAACGCCTCATTGTATCTTCTAGTAGATCAGGTTTCATTTGCCCATTTGCTGTTTCAATTATTATGTCCGGCATTCGCTGGCGTAACATAGTAGCAACCTGTTCAAGGCTTTCAATCCTGTTATGTAAGTAAAAAACTTGACCATGACGGGAGACTTCAAACCTTATTGCTCTCTCAACTTCATCTAAATCATATTGCTCTATAACAGTTTTAATTGGTTTTCTTGAAATTGGTGGGGTTGTAAGCAAGCTCATATCTCTAATTTTCAAAAGAGACATATAAAGAGTTCTTGGAATTGGAGTAGCAGAAAGACTTAAACAATCAATATTTGCCTTAAGTTCTTTTATTCTCTCTTTATCTTTAACTCCAAAACGCTGCTCTTCATCAACAACAAGAAGCCCCAAGTCATTAAAAACTACATCTTTTTGAATAATTTTATGAGTTCCAAAAATAACATCCAAGTCTCCACGAGCTAGAGCTGTAAGAACTTTTTTTTGCTCTTTTAGAGGAACCATTCGGCTCAAAAGCCCCACTTTAAGAGGAAATTCATGTAAGCGCTCTTTGAAATTGCGATAATGCTGCTCAGCCAAAATTGTAGTTGGAGCTAAGAACGCAACTTGCTTGCCACTCATAACAGCCTTAAAAGTGGCTCTGAAAGCAATCTCTGTCTTGCCATAACCAACATCACCACATATAAGACGGTCCATAACAGAATGACTTTCCATATCATCTTTGACATCTTGAATACATGCAAGTTGGTCTTCTGTTTCTTCAAACTCAAACTCAGCCTCAAACTTAAGCTGCCAATCATTATCTTTTGCAAAAGGATACCCTTTACTGTTACGCCTTCTTGCATATAACTCAATTAAATGGCCGGCTAAGTCCTCTGCGCTTTTTCGTGCTTTAGATTTTTTGTTTTCCCATCCAGTTCCGCCAAGTTTGTCTAATCTTGGAGTTTCTCCCGCAGAACCAATATAACGCTGTACAAGATTTGCTTGCTCTATTGGGACATAAAGGTTTTCTTTGTCTGCAAATTGAATTTTTATGTAATCACGGTCTCTTACACGGTCAATTTTAAGAAAACGTCCAATTCCATAATTTACATGTACAACATAATCACCTTCATGGAGTTCTACAAAACTGTCAATTGCACTGCTTTGTGTATGTTGTAGTGTTTTTACAACCTGTTTTCGTCTACCAAAAATCTCATTTTCACAAATTACAATGAATTTTTTTGAGCGAATAGCAAACCCGCTTGAAAGATTTCCAATGTGATATTTAATAGTAGAAAAATCACTGAGCATTTGCTCAAGTCGCTTTTTTTGAATTTCACTTGTTACATAAATCTCAATATCCCAACTGTCACTTTCAAGACCGGCTAAATCCTCTTTGAAATATGTAAAATTGCCAAAATAAGAACGAGGCCCATCAAATTCAAATCTATATGAACTAACATCTTGACCCATGATATCCAAAATTGTCATACATCCTTGATGTGAAGAGGCAAAAGACAAGAAATCAAACAATATTTGGTCTGGCCTTAAAGCATCTCTGTCTTGTTGATATGCTTTTCTATAAAGCGTTTTTGCTTCTAGCTCCAAGCTCTTAAAACTGCTTTCTAAGCGTCTGTCTCCGTAGAGAATGATATAAGAGGCCTTATTTATGAATTCAGAAACTCCATTAGGAATAACCTTTTGGCTGTCAGTTGATACTAGAATTTGTATGTCTATATGCCCAAGCTGTTTTGAGATTTGTTGTGAAAGAGGGTCGTATATGCAAATTTTTTCTATCTTGTCCCAATCAATATAAATGCGTACCGGATTTGTAGCGCCATAAGGGAAAATATCAAAAACTTCACCCCTTACTGTGAATTCGCCTGGCATTGTAGTATTTGCTGACCTGTAATAATTACCTTGAGTAAGGCGTGAAGCTAAGTCCATTGTATCAATCTCGTTGTTGACTTTGAGCTTTATTGTACCAACATCAACTGCGCCTTTTGACGGAAGCGGGGAGCAAACTGTACGTATTGACGTTATAACAAGCGCTTTTTTGCAATCTGAAAGACTTCCAAGACATCGTAATTGCTCATATTCTTTTGCACTTCCTTCCCATTGACTGTAAAGCATTCTCCCATTTGAAGGAAGAAAGAACACAGGATTTGAAGACACATTTTTATCCATTTGCACTAAGTTGTAGTTTGAATAAATTGAACGTGCAATTTCATCTGTAGGGCACACAAGCCAAGTAAGACCGTCTACCTCATTTGCCATCATTTGGGCACACTCAAACAGTGGAAAACCATCTAAGCCCTCCACTTTTATGTTAGATTTTTTGTTTGCCAAGAACGCCTTGTACCCATCGTTCTTTTTGATGTACGATTGCAATGTTTGCATCACTGGCAAAATGTATCATCCTAAGCAAATGAGTGCAAGAAGGTAAAATTATGCAAGAGACAACGTTATCAACAACAAATGAGAATATCACAAAAATTTGCTTAAAAAGAGAAACTCTAGATGAGCGTTTTGGATTTGCAGTGCAAGATGAAAATTCAAAAACTTTTTTCCACTTATGTAACGCTGTACTACAATGCGGAAAAAAAGCACGCGACAACCAAAAACTAATTCACCGCTCATTCAAAGAAGACGGCTCAATACTCACAGAAACAGACCTAGCTGTCTCATCTGCTCTCATTCCTGAAATCTCTAACCTTTACCCCAATTGCAACATAGTAACAGAGGAAATAGACCTTCACACTTTCTGTGACAACGCACAATTTACATTCATACTTGACCCAATTGACGGAACAGACTCTTACAGTCAGGGCTTTCCCTCTTGGTGCATTGCACTTGGAATTTTAGACTCTTTGCGCAACCCCTGCGGAGGCATAATTTACGCACCCCGGTTTGGCATTGGAGAAGACGATTTATTCTTTTGCAGCATGCCTTATTCTAGCACTCCGGATGGCAATGAAAACTTAACCTGCAATACAAATTTAACAAATAGCCCAACCCTTTCACAGACCGATGTTTTCTTGAATGGCAAACTTTGGAAACCCCTTTTACATTATGATGAGCCAAAACAAATAACAGCCGGTTCTGATATCCTAAATCACGTAGATCTAGGAACTTTTTCAGGTAAACTACGCGTTTTTGGCAGTGGTATCCTTCACATGACAGGCCCTTTTGCATTCTCAAATATAGACGCATGTCTTACAACAAAGTGCTATGCTTGGGATGTTGCAGCCCCTCATGCACTAGCATTAAAACTTGGATTTGAAGTCGTTTACTTAGACGGCTCTCCCATAGTTTATAATGACAGCTTACTAAAAGAGCGCAAGCGTTTTACACAACCAATAATTGTTGGAAACCACAACTGCATAAAATACATGGAAAAAATGTTCACACAAAGGCCCTAAAACTTAAAAAAAGATTTTGTTCTAATTTTAATCTTACTCAGTCCCTCTAGAAAGAATATCAAGATAAGCCTTATAAGCAAATATGCGATTTCTGCTGTTATTTGATGTTTGCACAAGAATACCAACATCTACAAGATGTTTGACAGCACTCTGTGTAGTGTTAAAAGCAATACCTAACTCCTTGGATGTTTTTCCTATCTCAATGATTGGATTTGACTCCAAGTAGTTAAAAACAAGCATTGTGTTTTTTGCAGCACGCCCAAAATGTGAAATTATGTCAACGTTTTTGTCATGAAGATTAACAAGTTCATAAATTGTAGATATTGCATCTTCTGCCGTTTCTTTTACAGCCTCTAAAAAAAACATAACCCACTGTTCATAATTTCCTTTAACTCTCACTTCCGTCATACGATCATAGTACTCTGTACGATTTTTCTTCAAAAAATAAGAAATATATAAAGCGGGTGTTGTAAGAACCTTTTTTTCAATGAGAAAAAGTGTAATAAGTAAACGTCCAACACGACCGTTTCCATCAAGGAATGGATGGATAGTCTCAAACTGATAATGGATCAGTGCTGTACGTATTAGCACATCAATGCTGTCATGAGAATTGATATATTTTTCTAAATCTGACAGTGCCGTCTCCATATCGTCAGGAGATGGCGGAATATATCTAGCATTTCTGAGAGTACTTCCCTGCCCTCCAATCCAATTTTGTGAATGCCTGAATTCCCCGGGAGTCTTCTCTTGTCCGCGGACATTCTTCATCAAAATGGCATGAGCTTCTTTTATCAACCGGTTGCACAACGGAAGTGTTTGTAACCTCTCAACTGAAAATTCTATTGCACTAATATAATTCACAACATCTTGGACATTGTGGTTTGAAACAACATCCGTCATAGGATTGAGGATATCTTCCAAAGTTGCCTGTGTACCCTCTATTTGAGAACTCATCAATGCTTCTTTTCGTACATACATATATATGAATAAATCAATATCAGGGATATGACTTGAAATATTATTCAAAATAGCAATCTGAGAATGAGCTTTCGCAAGAAGATCAACAATCTCTTCAGTAAGTTCAATATGAGGAACAGGTGGCAGAGGGCTAGGCACAAATGACTTATAAGCCAAGTCTCCCGATAAATTCGTTTTATAATAACCTGAACGACTGTTCACTAGTTTTCCCCTTTTCTTTCAAACTTGAAACTACACACCATATTTTAAGGCTCTTATTTCAACTTGTCAATTCAACTTGAAATAATACGTGGTTATTAGGTTAATGTTCCCACTAGATAAAAGAAATGGTTAAATAATAGAAGGTTCTAGATATAAACTTTAGCGCTTATCTTTATCAATTCTTGAAAGAAATAGGAGTGCAAGTAGAGAGAAAATAAAGGCAAATACAATAAGAGATATCCATTGATCTTTTATATTTTCTATTGTCGTTGCATACTCTAGATTTTGGCTTTCTTGGCCCATTTTCATGCAAAAATCGTCAACTTTATTTTGGCTTTCTATTGCGACCACAATGTTATTAATTGGAGTTGCTCCGTCATATTCAACATTTTGAAATTGTTTAAGCATTTTCCATACCGATACCATTGGAAGCTCATTATAACCAACTACAGCACATATAGCACACATTCCAACTTTTGCAATTGTAAAATTGGAAATAAAAGTTGCCATTCCTTCTGGAAGTGAAAATACGGCGCCAGAGAACAAAAGCTCAAAAATAAGCACAAAAGGCATAATTGTCATTGCTGCTGTTGTTGTTTTTGAAATAGCAGAAATTAAAAGAGCTAACATATCAGCAGAAAATGTAATAAGAAACAACGTTACTAATAAATCCAATCCCAAAAGGGGTAGAACTGTTCCATAAAACGGCAAGTCAATTCTAGTAAGATACAAAACGGCAGTTGTTACAATAGCTTGGCAAAAACAGAGGAATGCTTGGTAAATAGCGTGGGCTGAAATATAAGCCCTTAGCGCCATTCCACAACGGTGCTCACGTTTAATAATTTCTCGTTCCCTACAAATTACTTGAACAGAATTAAAGAAACCGTTCCAAATACAAATACAAGATAGAGCAAGAGAGCCCTTTAGAGTTCCTTCCATATTAATTCCAAAAGAACCTTTAATAACGTAAGAAACAAGACCCGCAATTAAAGCTGCCATTGCAACAACTTTCCAATCTCCAATGTTAATAAACATTCTGAAAAATTTTCCAACGTATATGGGAATTTGTCTAATCCAGCCTCTGTATTGCTTGAAATTCATTTTCTTCATTTCCCTGCCCTCTCTTTTTCAAAACGTTCCATAAGTTCATTAGCCAAGCCGTCTCCGCCTTCTTCTTTTCTGTTAATCATCTTAACTACATCTTCCATTTTTTCTTTGCCAAAAAACTGTTTTGCTTTATCAATTGGGCCATAAAACACCAAACGTCCTGTTCTTTTCTCATCTTTTGCAATGACAATAACTTCGTCAAAAAGATCAAGCACTCTATCTGGGGAATGTGTAATAACAATGACAATTTTTCCAGTTCTTGAAATATTGTGAAGTCTTTCCATGAGGTCATAAGCAAGAACTCCATCTAAGCCTGAATCAGGCTCGTCCAAGATGAACAAAGATGGACTTGTTACAAATTCCATAGAAATTGAAGTCCTCTTTTTTTGACCTCCAGATTGTTTTGCAACTATGTTGTCTTCAATTGGTTGCAAACCAAAAATATCAAGAGTTTGTTCTATTTTCTCATTAGCAGTTTCTTTTTTTACGTCAGTAGGAAGTCTAAGCCTTGCATAATCAGTGACTGTTCTTTTTATAGTATCGTTATAACGAATAAGATCTTGTTGCGGAACAAAGCCAATATCATGTTGGATTTCATTGAATTGAGTGTAGACATTCTGCCCATTTAAGTATATTTCAGCTTTTGCTGGCTCATAACCTGTTATTGCATTCAAAAGTGTGGACTTGCCTGCTCCTGAGCCACCAAGAAGCAAAACCATTTTGCCAGGTTCTATATTGAAACGAATATCTTTAAGAATGCATTTCTTCTTTAGCCCAAAGGCTTTTGTTTCTATTCTTGATTTAATATCAACACTAAGACCTTTTTCTTTAACTCTAATGTTTCCATCTAACGATGTATCGTCTAAATCTTCCTCTTCTACTGTTTTGTAAGGCTGATATTTTTTTGAAAACCCAAAAACCATAGCTGCTATGCCAGCAAAGATAACCCAAAGTAAAGTCCAAGTTTTTTTTCTTCTTACTTGAAATACGCTTGAAAGATTATAGTAAGCTTTAATTCTAAAAAATAAGACGCAAATAGCAACAGGGAGTACAACAACACCTAATACATTCGTAAAATTCTCTGAAAATTGGAAAGTCTGAAGAAAATCTCCTATTCCTAAAAGAAGTTCCATAATGAACCAAGGAATTCCAATCTCATCTATATCTGCACATTCAGAAAGCTTGAAAACTCGTAAAACTGGAACTAAGGCCCATTTTTTATTTACTTTGCATTTCTTAAAAATATGCCACAGCCCAATTGTGAACAATATGAAATCTAAAAGTTCACTAATGCTGTAAATAGTGCTAAATACATAGATGAATGTTTGCATATATTGTTTCTCCCCTTTGAAGTTTTTGGCAAAAACTTGTTGGTTTAAGAATTATATTCTGTGACGTCTTTGATAAGGCCTTTTCTTACCCAATACCTGGCAAGATAAATCATTGAAGTGTCTGCTAGAGCTACTATCCATTTAAGAAAATATGTTGAAATCATAATTTGTATGAGTACATTTGGTTCATATACCCCATAAAAAGCAATAAGTGTAAAAACAAGTGTATCAATTAACTGGCTTACAAAAGTGCTAAAATTGTTTCGTATCCACAAATGTTTTTCATGTGTGACTTTGCGCCAAAATGCATACGACCAAATATCGTGGTAGTTACTAAGTAAATATGCAACAAGAGAGCCTATTGCAATTCTTGGCATGAGAGAGAACACTACCTTAAGGCTTGGATCTGCGATATCGGTCTTAGATGGTGTGAATAAGATTGCAAGCTGCATTAAAGCTGTCATGGCTACGAGTGCAAAAAAGCCAAATCCAACAGCGTTTTTTGCGTCGTCTTTTGAGTAAAATTCGCTTAGCATATCAGTTGCAAGAAAGCTTGTAGAATAAACTATGTTGCCAAGTGTAGCTTCAAATCCAAACAAAATGACATTTTTTGTAACTTGAATGTTGGCCACTATACAACTTATGGGAATCCAAATTAGAAGTCCCATCCTTCCCCATTTATAAAAAGCAATCATGATGAACGCAAAATTGGCTGCCATCATGAGAAACCATAGTGCTGTGTTGTTCATTTTTAATTTTTTCCTACTGTCTTTTGTGTAATCTCTTGTTGCTTTTTGCTGTCTATTACTATTTCTTGTTATTTTTGCCTTGGAGGTTTTGGAGAACTCTGTATGACTCAAAGCTGTCAGTTCTTTTGATAACAAATGTTAGCTCTGACACAGTAGAAACAATCTCATATACATTTATGCTGTTCCAAGCAAGGCGCCTTGCAGCTTCATATACAATGCCTGGAGTTTGTACAAAATTAGAGCCAAAAATCATTGTAACAGCAACAAGATCATCTTGTCTGTATGTTGTCTTAAATGGGCTTAAAGTTTTTTCAATCCAAGGAATTAACTTTTCAGATGCTGCAATTGTTACTTCACTTGAGCCAAGAATAATATTCAAAAAGTCATTACCCCCGTTACGACCAGCAAGGTCATATAAAGAGCCAAGTTTTTGTATGAGTTCAGGAGTTTTGCTGTAATTATAATCAATTATGTTTGTATGCATAACAATTGTATAATTTACGCCCTCACCTTTTTTTTGGCTTTCTGCTCTATTGAGTTCTGTTGCATACCGTCTTAATGCCATAATAACAGCTGTTTCTTTTACTTCCTTATTACAGGATTGGGATATTTCATCAATTATGCTTTCAGTAAAATTTGTATAGTTCAAAAATCCTTTTCTAAGAACATCCCTTAAAAACGGAGTTCTATCGACAATTTCTCTAACTTTTTTGCTAACAGATTCAGCCATTTTGCCCCTCCTTGCCCTGTAATAGTTGCGAAAAATCACAATTAGTTATCTTATAAACATTTTTGAACTTTTTTACAACATTTTGTTGAAAATTTCTAGTTTATGAAGTAGCCATTCTCTATATTTTGTTTTTAATATAACGATTTGCAAAATAGTGTTATTTTTTCTCAAAATAAAAGAGTTACAAAGAAGCTAGACACTAAATACATATTTATAGTATGCTCTTTTTCAAGAAATTCATACTGAATTCACAAGGAAGTAATAACATGAGATGCCCAGCTTGCGGAGAAATGGAAGACAAAGTTCTTGAAACAAGAACCACAAATAATGGAAGTGCAATGAGAAGACGCAGAGTGTGTCTAAAATGTGGCTACCGTTTCACAAGCTATGAGCGTGTTGAAGACAAACCAATAACAGTTATTAAAAAGAATGGTGATTTACAGCCTTTTGATATTTCAAAAATTGAACGAGGAATACGTATAAGCACAGACAAACGCAATGTAAGCCAAGAAACAATTGATAATCTCATTCAAAATATTGAAGAAGCAATCAAACTCCAGGCTGGAAGCAAACACGAAATCACAAGCGCTGCAATTGGAGAAGAAACTTTGCGACAGCTTTATAAAGTTGATGCTGTTGCTTATATTAGATTTGCATCGGTTTACAGAGCTTTTAATAACGTAGAGCAATTTGTAAAAGAAATTGAAAGCCTTGCAAAATCATAATGTCACAGCGTCAAACCATTTTCCTGTAAGAGAGCGTTCAATTGACTCGTTTAAGTGTTCAGGCCTTAAGATTTCATTTCCGCAATCAAGACAAAAATTGTCGCTCATGCCGGCAATGTAATCAAACACAATTCTATCTAAATTACCGTCATGCTCCATGTAAGAGTCTTTCTTTTCTGTTATGTAATTGAAGAACCCGGCACTTAGCATATTGCCTTCTTGCATGTAAAGTTGCCCATCAAATCCGTTCTTTTGTAAAAGTCCTGTCAAATAATCATAAATAAGTCTTAAAAGTCGTCTAAAGTACTTTTCATAACCGCCAAGCATTGGGGATTTGTATATGTACTCATAATTAAATTCTTTCATTTCATGCATTGCATCAAAGACTGTGGGGCTAAATCCAATGACACCTTCTTTTTCTGAATTTGTGATAATGTCTTCAACTAGAGTGTTAATTATTTCTCCATTGGTAGAACCAAGAATTGCAATACATTGTTTTGGTAAATTTTCTTTTTTGACAATACCAAGGCGCAATGCGTCTTCAAAATCACGCCCAAGATATGCAATTTGGTCAGAAAATCTTACAACACAGCCTTCCCATGTTGCAGGGAGAATACCTTTTTTAGTTTCTACAGCATCTAAGTCTTTTACAATGAAAGAAGGTTCAATTGTTCGTACAAAATGCTCGCCACAATGGCTTACAATACCATCACGTACTGCATAAGTTAAGTTTAGATGTGAGAGAAAATCTACAACTCTAAGGCTATTTACTTCATGTTCAAAACCCTTGAACCCTTTTTCTTTCATCATATCAGAGAGAATAAATTCACCAATGTGACCAAATGGAGTGTGTCCTAAATCATGACCAACGCCAATTGCCCATGCCATCTCGTCATTAAGTTTCATTGCTCTGCAAATAGCTGTAGCAATGGATGCAACATGTAGAACGTGCTCCATTCTTGTGCAAATATGGTCATTGCTTGGAGCAAAAAACACCTGGGTTTTGTGTTTTAGTCTTCTAAAAGGAGAACTGTGAATGATAGCTGTTGTATCTCTGTAATACGGAGAACGCACGTCATCAGTACTTCTATTTTTCATTCTTTTTAGTAAAACTTCATCTGTTAATTGGTTTTTGAAAATCATGGTATTCTCTCATCCTCGTTACTATGCTATCATAAAGAGAGTAAATAACAAAGCTAGGTGTTAGAGGCTTTTGCAAACTGGGCTTGCTTTATGAAGATTAGATTTGCAACAACCTCGTTATAGGATGTGAAGAAGAATGCCTAATTTTATATATCCACTTTTATCATTAGTACTTGATTTCTTATGTCTTCTTTTGTGCATTCGTTTTATTTTCTCAAAAAAAGGTGGCGTGTGGATTGCACCTGTTTTTCTAACACTTATATTCCTTGCCGGCTCTGCTCTTTGCTTATTAGCTCAAGTTTCTACAAATGTAGATGCTACTACAAGACAATTTTCAAAGGCCCTCTCATATTTCTTTTTGGGCGCTTCATTTATTTGGATTATTGGGATAATTGTTTTTCGAGTAGCTCTAAATCCAAATTCATTACAGGAAGCAAAAGATAAACAAAATCTTTCAGAAGCATTGTTTATAAAACAAAAAACAGCGCCAAATATATTTTGGAAATCAGGGGATACTACTGAAGAATTCTTAAAGACCGGTCATAAGAGAAAATCAAAACATAATACAAAAACACAAGTTTATGACTCATCACAATCTTATGGCTCAACACAAAATAGTGCAAAAAAAACATCTCAAAACAATTCTTTAGAAGATAATTCTTTTGAAGATTTTACTCCTGTAAGAACAGTCAAACCGCGGACAAAGCATGAAGTCTAACGCTAGTAGTAATAGCAACAATACCAATAATATTGGTAATACTTGCAATATAGCTGACACACTTTCTCCAACAGTAATTTTTTTATGTGGGTTAAAAAACTGCGGAAAGACAACAATTGCTAAAAAAGTCTCTTCTCTTTCAAATTGTATTTGGTTTGACAGTGATGAAGAAATTTTAACAAACAATCCTCAATATGAAACTTGTCGTGCTTTGTATAAAGAACGGGGAGAAAAAATATTCAGAGAAGAAGAATTGAAGGCTGTCATTTCAATAATTGAGAAAATTGAGGAAATTGAAAAACAAAACAAGCAAAAATCTAAAAATCCAGCTTTTCTTGTGTCTCTTGGTGGTGGCGTATGTGATACAAAAGAAATTCTAAAACTTGCAAACGAACATGGAAAACTTGTCTATTTATATGAAACAGAACATGTATTGTTTGATAGAATGTCAAAACTTGGCATGCCCGCTTACTTGGAAAACTTGGAAAACTTGGGAAATTTGGAAAACTCGGAAGATTTTAAGAACTTGGAAAATTTTGAAAACTTGGGAAACTTGGAAAACACGTCAAAAACTAAAGCAAAAGCCCAAAACGAAAGTGCGCCAAATGCTGAAACTAAAATTAAAAGCAAAAGCAAACTAGCCCAAGAACAAAGTATAAGTATACACTCTGACAACGAAAATATTTTAGCAAAGAAAAACTTTCATGAGATATATGCAAGAAGAAATGAAATATATTCTTGTTTCGCACGTTATGTGATACAATTGCAAGAATGTACAAAGGAAGAAGTGATAGACAAAATTCTAGACTTACTAGGATTTGTTGCAAAATGAACTTTGTACGGGAGAAACAATGTCAAACACTTTTGGTAATTTTTTCCGTGTAACCACTTTTGGTGAGTCTCATGGCCCAATGATGGGAGTTGTTATAGATGGAATAGAAAGCAACTTTCCGTTGGATTTAGACAAAATACAAAATGAAGTAAACAGCCGTCGCCCAAGCAATAGCAGTTTTGAAACATCACGTAATGAAAAAGATAAAATTAAAGTTGTAAGTGGCATATTTAACGGAAAAACATTAGGAACTCCAATTACAGTTTTGGTAGAGAATACAGAACAAAACTCAAATGATTATGAAGCACTAAAAGACGTTTATAGACCAGGTCATGCAGACTCAACTTACCAGGAGCGTTATCACATACGAGATTATAGAGGTGGTGGTCGTGCAAGTGGAAGAGAAACTGTGTCTAGAGTTATTGCAGGTGCAATAGCACGCCAAATTTTAAGCACATATAATGTAAAAATCCAATCAAAAATACTCTCTATTGGTGGAAAAACTGAAGATTTTGAAGAAGTGCTGCAAAGTGCAAAAAAAGATGGAGACAGTGTAGGTGGTATAATTGAATGTACAATAAGCGGTTTTCCAAAAGGCGTGGGAGAGCCTGTTTTTGATAAACTTGATGCGTGCATATCTCATGCAGTTATGTCTATTGGAGCTGTCAAAGGTATAGAATTTGGAAGTGGTTTTGAAAGCGCCAAGATGATGGGAAGTCAGAATAACGAGTCTAAAAATGCAGGAGGAATACTTGGAGGCATAAGCGATGGCAATGATATTTATTTCAAAGTTGCTGTCAAACCTACTCCTTCTATAAGCAAAATGCAAAAAGCAGTAATGAAAGACGGCTCAGAGTGCAACCTTTCAATTGAGGGCAGACATGACACTTGCATTTGTCTACGAATTGGACCTGTCATTGAAGCCATGACTGCAATTGTACTTTTAGATCAACTATATGCAAAAAATGCAACTTCTAGGAGAGATTAAATTGAACGAAATTAAAACACAAGATATGCCACTTATTGTCCAAAGCGACCGCTCAATGCTACTTGATGTACATTCTCCTAATGCTAATGCGTGTAGAGATGAAATTATTGCGTTCTCTGAGCTTGTCAGAGCTCCTGAACACATTCACACTTATGCTATAAGTGCTATTTCTTTGTGGAATGCAAAAAGTGCAGGCCTTGATACTGACAAGATAATCAAAAGACTTAAAAGGTGGTCTAAATTTGCAATCCCTCAGTCTGTTGAAAACTACATAACTGACATTTCTTCAAGATTTGGAAAACTTTTTCTTGAGCCTTTATGCACATCTAAACCGGGCACTTCTCAACTAAATACATCCACGCTGGGCACTTCTCAACTGGGCGCTTTTCAACAGGGCACATCCCCTTTGGACACTTCTCAAATAGATACTTCTCAAAAACAATCTTTGCAAGAAGCACAAGAAAATTCTCAAAAAGAAGATGAAGAAAATAAATATTATGTGCTTACAGTTACAGACCCTTTTATTGCAAAAACAATAGTAAACAATACAAAACTTGCAAAACTTCTTATACCGTTTGAGTATGAAACATCAAATGCCGCAATAGACAGCACACAACCTAAAAATTATGTTTCTTTTAAGATTAACAAATATGACAGAGGTGAAGTAAAACTTGCGCTAATAAAACTGGGTTTTCCTGTTGATGACAAAATTCCACTTGTAAAATCAGAAAACGTTCCAATAAAAATAACCTGCAAGCTCAGAGACTACCAAGAAAATGCAGTAAAAGCATTATTAGGAGACCTTGGGCCTGGAACCGGATACGGAACAATTGTCATGCCTTGCGGAAGTGGCAAAACTGTTGTTGGACTAAAAATCATGGAAGCACTACAGACAAAAACTCTCATATTGTGCCCAAATGTTGTTGCTGTGCATCAATGGATTAAAGAAATAATTTCAAAAACAAATGTAAAACCAGAAATGGTTGGAGAATACTCTGGAGAAAAAAAAGAACTTAGACCAATAACAGTTTGCACTTATCAAGTTCTTACATATAGAGCAAGCAAAGACGGAGAGTTTGAGCACATGAAAATTATTGGAACAGGCAATTGGGGACTTGTTATATATGATGAAGTTCACATGCTACCGGCTCCAGTATTCAAAATTACAGCAGAACTCCAAGCTATATATAGAGCTGGTCTTACAGCTACACTCATACGAGAAGACGGCAAAGAAGACGATGTTTTTAGCCTTGTTGGCCCAAAACGATATGACATTCCATGGACAGACTTAGCTCAAAAAAGATGGATTGCAAGTGCTTATTGTGTAGAAATCAGAATTCCACTAAAAGAAGATTTGGCGCTTCCATACGCTATTGCAAACAGACGTGATAAATACAAGATTGCAAGTACAAATCCATCCAAAGACTTCGTAGTTGACTCCTTACTTGAAAAACACAAAGGTGAAAGCATTATCATCATTGGCCAATATTTAGATCAGCTTAAAAAATTACAAAAAAGGCTTGGATTTCCAATGATAACAGGTAGCACATCAAACACAAAAAGAGATGAACTTTATAATAGATTTAGAGAAGGCTTAGATAAAGTTATCATTGTCTCAAAAGTTGCCAATTTTGCAATTGATCTTCCAGATGCTTCCATTGCAATTCAAATATCTGGAACATTTGGCTCAAGACAAGAAGAAGCACAAAGGCTAGGAAGAATTTTACGCCCAAAACGCAACCCTTGTTATTTCTACTCAATTGTAAGCAAGTACACAGTTGAAGAAGAGTTTTCTGCAAACCGACAAAAATTCTTAGTAGAACAAGGCTACAAGTACGAAGTCAAAGAAATTTGAACTTAAGATATAAAGTTTTGAACATAAATTGAGGTATAATGCATGACAAATAACGAGAAATTCATAAGCCTTTTATCTTCAATTGACGAAGAATACTACTTCCAACTTGCCTCAACATTTTTAGGAAAGATTGAAACACCTTTCCACAAACCTGATCTTTCTATGCGCATTGCCTCTTTCTTTGCAAATGCCGGCAACCAAAAAAATATCATGTCATCGTTAGATGAAAACGAAAAACAATTATTACAATTTATTTCAATACTTAAAATTGCAACAAAATCCCAATTAGAAGCCTTCTTCAATAACACCAATGTTTATTTGCTCTACTTAAAGATAGACAACCTTTGCGACAGACTTATTCTTTTTTGCACAAAAGAAGGATACATTATAAACCCTCTACTTGAAAATCTCATTTCTTCTATTGAAATTCACACGCAAGAGCCAAACATTACAACCCCATATGCCGATATTAACGTGCTCAGAGCTGTGATTAACTTAATTTCAAATGGTTCTGTTCCAACAAGAGAAGCAAATATTCATCATTTTTATAAAAGCGGAAAACTATTAGAAGTTTTTCCAAAATTCAAAGAAGAAAATTCAATTAGAATTTTTGAGTTATATAAAAAGTTACTAATACAAACAAATGCAATTGAAAAAAGCTCGTTTAACGTAAACGTTAATAGAGATGTATGTAAAAAACTGTTTGACTTAAACATTTTAGATTTGAACCTTGCAGCAATTCAAACAACTTACGGCCAAAATATTGCAACTTCGTGCGCTACAGGTCTTAACGTATTATCTAAAATGCCAATGGGACGTGCAAAACTTCTAGCTTTGATTAGTGCAACAGCCAAAGTAGATGTAGAAGAACAACTTATAACAGACCTTTGTGCATTGGGACTAACATATGAGAAAAACAATCTAATGTTCTTCAACAATGCAATTTTAGAAGAACAAATTGAAATGTCTTCTCTTACTATAGACACAGATTTACAAGTCTCTTATTTTGGAGTGCCACAAGAAAACGATATCCTATTCTTGTTCTCAGACATCCAAAAATGCGATAATCTTGTTGTATATACCATCACAAAAGATAGTTTTTCAAGAGCATTAGACATTGGCCTAACACGTAAAGAGATAGAAAGTTATCTAAATTCTCAAAAAATTCCGTCTGACAGTTTTGTTTTACAAATGTTAGAACAATGGGAGAAAGCACTCTCAAGAGTAAAATTATATGAAGGCATTGTCCTTGAATGTTCACAGGAACTCGCAACACTTATACAACAAATTCCAGATTTAGAAGATAATATTGTTGCAAAACTCAATTCTTGTATTTTCTTAATGAAAAGTTCAACTCAAGGCCAATGGAGAAAAACCCTTGCAAGAGCACTTGATATGGAAAACTTACCTGCTCCAATAGAAGAAAAAACTCCAAGTAATGAGACAGACTTCACTTCTTTCAGTCATTTCCAAATAGATACAAATATAAAAACTCCAAAAGACAGCATACAAAAAATTCAAAATCCACAAAATAATACAGCTCAAGTTGAAACTTCATGGGAAGATACAAAAAGGACTCTTTTAGAAGATGCAAAAAACAAAAACTGTCTTTCAAAAGACTTGGAAGAACTCATAAATGCAAAACTTATAATTTCTAAAAGCCAAATTTCAAAAGATTTTAGATACACATCAAATCCAACCGCTGGAGGATTTGACTACAATGCTAAATTAACTCTTATAAAGAAAGCATTAAAATCTAAAACACACCCAAATGCATGTCTACTACGGCTAGAGCTCTTAGACAAAACATTTACAGTAATTCCAATAGAAATAAAAGGAAACGGAGCAAAAGCAATTCTGAGGGCTGTTCTTTTACCTAACGGAGAAGAAAAAAACATAACAGTAGGCTCTATATTTCAAGTTTCACTAGTAAGGATGCCTAACTTTTAACTTTTTTGTCGTTTTTTATTTTTGCAATCTTTGTTCTTTTGTAATCATTACTCTTCTGAGCCAAACTCATTTTCGTATTCTTCGCTTTTTGAAATCCATTCTAGTTCTACAGCCTCTTTTTGAGATTCTAAATCTTTAAGTTGCGTTACAAGTTGGCTTATTCTTTGAGAATCACTGTAATTTTCATGTAAATTCATTAGAGATTTAACTTCAGAAATCTTCATTTCAAGGGAATCGGTCTTTTCAAGAAGATCTTTCAAACTTGCTTTAAGCTTGTTTTTTTTGTTTTTTCGTCTATTTGCCTCTGCTCTGTCTTCATTAGACAAAGAATTTGGATTTTTTGCATACAAAGATTTTTGTTCAAAGACAAAAGCGCGCAACTTTTCAGCATTTATCTTGTCTTGAGATATGGAAAGCTGAGATGGTTGCATTTTAGTTTGTGCATTAGATTGTAATGAAAGTTTCGTTTTGGGCTGTTCTTTTTCAAAACCAAGACGCTTGTCCATCTTCCACTCAAAATAATCATAATCCCCATTGAAAAACTCAGGAGCATCGGCAGAAAGATACAGTATTCTATTGGCCAACGCTTTAATAAAATACGCGTCATGGCTTACAAAAACAATCGTCCCTTTATAATCTTCTAGCGCTTTAAGAAGCATATCTTTTGAATTTATATCCAAGTGGTTTGTAGGCTCATCCAATATAAGAAGATTTGCAGGCTGCAAAAGAATTTTCAGCAACGCAAGGCGTGATCTCTCACCTCCAGAAAGCACATTAACTTTCTTGTAAATATCATCGCCAGAGAACAAGAACGACCCCAATGCATTTCTTATAGTGCTCTCAGTTCCATATGATTGAACTTCTGAAAACACTGTCCCTTCCATATCTAAAGAGTCTTGCGTATCTTGAGCGTAATATCCAACTTTTACACCAGAACCAAGTCTAGCAACACCTAAAAAGTTCTCATCTTTTTGAGCAATTATTCTCAAAAGAGTACTTTTTCCAATTCCGTTATGGCCTGTAACGGCAAGCCTTTGTCCTTTAGGAATTAACATATTAAAATGGTCGAATATCACTTGATTGCCGTATTTTTTTGTCATATCTTCAATGATTACGACATCGTTTGGACAATGTGGTGGCTCCGGAAATGAAAATTGCAATTTCTTCAAATGAGACGGGACTACAACAGGCTCTATTTTTTCAAGCTGTTTTATACGGCTTTGTACTTGCCGGCTTTTTGTAGCCTTGTATCTAAAACGCTCAATAAATTGCTCTGTTTTCTCAATTTCACTTTGTTGTTTCTTATATGCAGCTTCTAGTTGTTCAATTTCTAAACGTCTTTGACTTTCATAAAACGAGTAATTTCCACTGTAGCGAGTAAGTTTTCCTCTAAAAAGTTCATACACTTCATTTACTGTATCATCTAAAAATCCTTTGTCGTGGCACACTATTAAAAGAGAGCCTTTGTAACTTTTAAGATATTCTTTAAGCCACGTTCTTGCTTCTATATCCAAATAGTTTGTAGGCTCATCTAGCATCATCAAATCAGGCTCTTCGCATAACACTTTTGCCAAAGCAATGCGCATTTGATATCCACCAGAAAACTCACAACAAGGCCTTTTCATGTCATCTTGAGAAAATCCAAGTCCTTTTGCAACAGAAAAAATTACAGCCTCACGGTCATAGTAAGAACTTTCCAAAAGTTCTTCTTGTAACTCATTTAATTCCAACAACAAATTATCAACTGTAGAATTCAAATTGGATTTTGCTTCAAGTAAAGATTCAATTTCATGCTGTCTATCCAAATTTGTCTGAAATCTTAAATAACCTTTTTCTATTTCTTCAAAAACTGTCTTGTCTCTAAACACAATATCACTTTGTGGAAGATACGAAATTCTCATACCCTTTGTACAAGTAATCTTACCTCCATCACAAGGAATAATCCCTGCAATTATCTTCATTAGTGTACTCTTGCCTTCTCCATTACCACCTGCAAGAGCTGCTCGTGCATGCTCTCCAACAACAAGAGATACATTTGTAAGAATATTGCGCTCTCCAAATGAGAGATTTATGTTTTGTACTTGAAGTATTCCCATAGTATGGCCTTAAAATTTTCTAGAGAGGTTTTGTAAAAACTTTGTAGTGCCTGTTTTACAAAAACCTCTAGTACCAGTAAAAAACCTGTGATACTCTACCATAGATGACTTGTATTCATCAAGGAGACAGTGATGCTTTGTCTTACACTAAATGGGCAAACGATGGCCCAAAACATGAACATACTAAAAGAAAACAATGAGTATGTTGACATTTTAGAGCTTCGTTTAGATACATTAGATGTAAATAACAAAGATGAACTTAAAATTGCTCAATTATTTCCAACCCAAGTTACAAAACCAGTAATATTGTCATTTAGAAGACAAGAAGATGGAGCTCTTGTTTCTATTTCAGAAAGAAAAAGGCTCTCTGTACTTTCAAAAGTCATAAAAGGAAACTTTTCATACATTGATATAGAAGCAAATGTAAGGAAACCTTCACTTGAAAATTATGCACACGAGCATGGAATAAAAATCATTAGATCTATGCATTTTATGAATGAATTTCCAGAGAATTTAGAACGCAAGGCCACTAAGATATCCTTAAACGGAGAAATTCCCAAAATAGCTGTAAATATAAGCGGAACTAAAGATTTGATTAAGTTATACAAACTCAGTCAAAAGTTATCACATATTGAGAATAAAATTATTATCGGCATGGGAGAATAT
>CAVDLI010000010.1:0-27951 GCA_963609725.1 bacterium
AGCATTAAGTCCAGCAAAACCGTACAGTCCAGTTGACTGCCACAGATTTAATAATGATTCACTCATGTTTTTCCTCCATCAACCAATCTCAAACATCTTGTCGCCTGATTCAAGTTGCTGACCAGCAGAGACAAAGAATTTTGTTAGTGTACCAGAAGCTGGAGCATAAACTTCATTTTCCATCTTCATAGCTTCTAAAACCAAAATCTGTTGATTTTTCTCAACATGATCACCCTCTTGTACGTTAAATCTAAGTACAAGACCTGGCATTGGAGCATTAACAACAACCGGCAATCCTACAGAATCATCACTTGACGATGAGCCGTGTGCAACAGGAGCTTTTCCTCTTGAAGGAGCCTGTTTCAAAGCCTGTTTTGGAGCTTTTGAAGGAGCACTAGGTGTTCTTCTTGTAGGAATCTCAAACTGTTTTGCAGGTGTAGCAGGTTCTGCTTCTTTTGCAACTTCAACATTTTCGACTTTTGCAGAAACACTTTCTACCTTAGCAGCAGAGCTGTGTGAAACACTTGAAGAACCAATTTCCATGAGAATGTCATCAGCATTAACTTGATCTCCAAGAGAAACAGAAATTGAAGATACAACACCAGAATAAGGTGCATATATTTCGTTTTCCATTTTCATGGCTTCCATGACCATAATTAGTTGATTTTTCTCAACAGCCTCCCCTACCTTTACATTTATCTTAAGGATAAGTCCTGGCATTGGGGCTTTAACAGGCCCGCCTGCACTAGGAGCATTATCATGTAAAGGAGCACTCTGAGATTCAACTTTCTTTGGCTGTGCTACTTTGACTTCACTCTTTGCGACAGGTGCTTTTGATGCAGCAACATCCTTGGCACCACCGGAGTCTTTTCCTTTTTCTCTTCTTCTAATCACGCCAGAAACAGCTTTAGCAACAATGACGAGAATTGTAAGAAAGATAAAAACAATAACCATGCCCACTACCAAAAGAATAAGTCCATTGAGCAACTGTTCCTTTAGGACGTCGTGTGGCAATTGCGGCAATTGCTGTAAGCAATACATTTTCTCTCTCCTTAGTAATTATAAAATCAGTCCAAATCCCATTTGGACAGTCAAAACGAAATCGGAGAATCGACAAATGGGATTTGGACGTTGAGCCAAAATTAATTATACTGGGAAATTTCCGTGTTTGCGGTCAACTCCAGCTTCCTTTTTAGAAGCAAGAATTTCAAATGCAGAACGAACTTTTTCTCTTGTAAGAGCTGGATCAATTACATCATCTACATAACCACGGCTTGCAGCTTTGTATGGATTTGCAAATGCACTCTTATACTCTTCAATCTTTTCAGCACGTTTTGCATGAGGATCTTCGGCTGATTCAATTTCTTTCTTGAAGATAATATTAGCAGCACCATCAGGTCCCATAACAGCAATTTCTGCATTTGGCCAGCTGTATACTAAGTCAGCACCAAGTTCCTTAGAACTCATGCCAATATAAGCACCGCCGTAAGCTTTACGAAGAATAACAGTTACTTTTGGAACTGTTGCTTCTGAGTATGCATAAAGCAGTTTTGCACCATGACGAATTATTCCCTCTGTTTCTTGTGCAACACCAGGTAAGAATCCCGGAACATCTACCAATGTTAAAATTTGAATACCAAAAGCATCACAGAATCTAATGAATCTTGCAGCTTTGTCAGCAGCATTAATCTCAATACATCCAGCAAGGACACTAGCTTGGTTAGCAATAATACCAACAGTCTTACCATCAATTCTTGCAAAACCAATTACCATGTTTCTTGCAAATGAACGCTGAACTTCAAAGAAATCACCGCCATCAACAATTCTTTCAATTATTCTGCGAACATCGTAGCCTTTCTTTCCATCAGCTGGAACAATAGCTTCAATTTCATCATCATAATCAGGAGCAATTGAATCACAAGCTTCATACTCAGGTGGGTTTTCTCTATTGCTTGATGGCAAATAAGAAAGAAGAGTTCTAATTCCATCAAGAGTCTCTGCTTCACTTTCATATGAGAAGTGGCAAACACCACTCTTTTCCATATGAACTTTAGCACCACCAAGAGCATCAGCAGTAATATCTTCACCTGTGACAGCCTTAATGACCTGTGGACCTGTAATAAACATATTACTTGTGCCTTCTGTCATGAAAATGAAGTCTGTTAAAGCTGGAGAATAAACGGCTCCACCAGCACAAGGCCCCATAATTGCTGTTATTTGAGGAATAACACCAGAGCTCTTTACATTGCGGAAGAAGATGTTACCAAATCCACTAAGAGCATCAACACCCTCTTGAATTCTTGCACCACCGGAATCGTTAATTCCAATACAAGGACAGCCAGCCTTAAATGCTAAATCCATTACATTCGTAATTTTTTTAGCATGCATTTCGCCTAATGAGCCACCCATGACTGTGAAATCTTGAGAGTAAACATAAACTGTTCTACCATCAATCTTTCCATATCCTGTTACTACACCCTCACCTGGAACATAAGTTTTATCCATTCCAAAGTTTGTGCAGTGATGCTCAATGAACATATCAATTTCGTGGAAAGTTCCTTCATCCAAAAGATAATTGATTCTTTCACGTGCAGTCATCTTTCCTTTTGCGTGCTGTGCATCAATTCTCTTGGCTCCGCCACCATTTTCTATTGTAGCTCTTTTTTCAAGAAGCAAAGCTGTTGCGTTTTCAGCCATTATTTATCTCCTCCCAAAGGTTTTCCAGCCTTTGTGAATGTTCCTTCCTGCTCAAATTGTGCAATTTGTTCAGGTGTAAATTGAGTATACTTATTCAAGATTTCCATTCTATGCTGACCAACTTGAGGTGGAGCAACACGAGTATCTTTCTCTTCAATTGTAGACATCTTAATTGGGTTACCAGGAACAATTACATCTCCAGCATACGGATCTTGACACTTAACAAACATGTTTCTTGCAATAAGCTGTTTGTCTTTTACAACCATGCTCATATCGTTAACTGGTGCACATGGGACACCAACTGAATTAAGTTTATCAAGCCAGTTTTGCATGTCATCTGTTTCAACAACTTCTTGAATTTCTTTACCAATCTCATCAAGATGCTGACTTCTTTCCCAGTTTGTAACAAATCTAGGATCTGTAACAAGTTGAGGTTTACCAATAACATCACAAAGACGTGCAAACAAGTTGTCATTACCGGCTGCAATTGCAAACCAGTGATCTTTTGCTTTGAATGCTTGGAATGGAGTAATTGTAGGATGTCTGTGGCCAAGTGGTTTTGGACTCTGACCTGTAACTTCATATCTTGAAAGAGCACTTTCAAGAACAGAAAGCTGACAATCCAACATTGCAATATCAATCTTTTGACCAAGACCAGTCTTTTCTCTTTGATAGAGAGCAGCATTTATACCAATTGCACAGAACAGTGCACCATTTATATCACTTACAGAATATCCCACCCTGACAGGAGGCATTCCCTCCATGCCTGTTATGCTCATGAGACCTGATTCAGCTTGAACAAGAACATCGTATGCAGCACGGCTCTTATCTGGGCCAGTAGCACCAAAGCCCGATATTGCTGCGTAGATAAGCTTAGGATTTATCTCTTTAAGAACATCGTAGCCAAGTCCCAATTTTTCCATGACACCAGGTCTGTAGTTTTCAACAAGGACATCAGCATTTTTTACAAGAGCTTTAAGAATTTCTTTTCCGCCCTGTGTCTTGAGGTTAAGATCAATACTCTTCTTTCCTCTGTTGGCGGTCATAAAATAAAGACTTTGTTTATTTATGTAAGGACCGTAAGCTCTGGAATCATCTCCAGTCTCTGGCATCTCAACCTTAAGAACTTCTGCACCAAGGTCTTCGAGAATTACACAACACATAGGTCCAGAGAGGACACGTGTGAGATCAAGAACCACTACACCTTCTAATGGACTACCCATATCTCCTCCTATTGCAGAGAGGACACTAAGACACTTAGATGGTTTGAACCACTTTTTCTCTGAAATATTTTAATTATTGTATTGTATGGCGTGGCGACATCAAACATCACTAAGCACAAAAGCTGGTAACCATCAACGTCTAAAACAACGCTCAGCGTTCGTGCTTTTTGACGCTTGTGATATCGCAAACGCCATATCAATTACGTTGGCAAGCTGGACGGATAAAATCCACCCAGCATGCAACTAGAACACTTGAAACTTGGCACTAGCCAAATTTTACTTATAAGAACCAGCTTTTGCAACTACTCCATCACAAGAATGTAGATAGTGTCCAATTCCATTCTCAAGAAGATCACTTAAGGTTGGAAGTCCACTTACAACAATAGCTTTATCTTCATATCCTTCAAGGAAACCAAGTTCGTTAATCATACCAGCAATAACTTCAAGGTTACGACCAGTTCTGAATGCAAGAGGCTCACCGCCGGTTACGTTATGGTTAAGATCTCCAGTTTCAAATGAACCTGCAGCATTCCACTTAACTTTAAGAGCTCCTGTCTCAAGAAGTTTATCATAGAATTTATCCTGACCATAGACAGCAACTTTCCAGTCTATTGCACCATGAACAGCACCCTGAAGTGGGTTTACGACCTCAGAAAGAACAGCAAGGCTTTGTGTATGGTCACCAATTTCTCTGTGTGAGAATCCATGAAGGTTCTCTGGGCTAGCTTCAATTCTAAGGTTCAAACCTGTAGCAGGCTCAAAATCAAAGACAGAAACAGCAGTGATAAGATCAACAGCTCTCTGGTGAGCACAAACAGCGTCAACCAAAGGTTTCTCTGGTGGTGCTTCGTGCTGGTCAAGGTTCATATCAATTCCTTCTTTAATAATCAACTGATTGAAACCATAAGCAATTTTTTGTGTAAGTGTGCCGTCTTCTTTTCCAGGGTGTACACGGTTGAAGTTTCTTGCTTCATCTTGCGCAAGGAACTGTCCTGATGGATAGTGTACGAACATTTCAGGATCTGGCCACTGGTGAACAGGGTTTGTAGCACGGGAACCAGTTCTGAACCACCTATATGTACCATCATCAAGTTCAATCCAAACTCTATCAGGAGCACCCTTTCCAGGCTCTGTATTAGTAAGAGCACTGTTATTAGCATGTGGAATTACATAAAGGCAACCCTGTTCTGGAATAACATTCTCAATAACAAGATAGCAAGCCATGATACCCGCAATCTCGTCTGCGTGTGTTCCACCATAAATGAGGAACTTTCCGCCTTCTACACCACTGTCCATGATGTAAACTTCTGTATCGCCTTCAGTTCCTTCAAGATCAGAGAACCACTCACTGAGCATTGTTACACGTGTAACACCAGGTCCAAGAACGACAGGATCTTTTTCATATTGTCTGCCAAATACATAAGCACCAATGCAAACAACTACGATTGCAAGAGCAATCATGATAATACCAAAGGTAGTATGTTTTTCAAGCTTCATCACATACCTCCTTAGTGAATGCCCAGAATGCGAAGCAAGAATGGTACAAGAACCACAGCGCAAGCAATCTGTTTGCCCTTATCTTTAAGGGTAAGCATATTCCAACCAAAGAGGATGGTAAGGAATATAGCAATTATTTCATAAAAAATCGTCAACATTTCCTTTCCTCCTTAGAAAATCTGTCCAAGTTGTTCTGCAAAAACAATGACCAAAACACTCACAATTTCTGTCAAAACAATAGGAACAATGGCCTTTTTGACCATTTTACCATAACTCTCAACACCTGCTGCTTTTTGTGCAAACTGTCCGCTAATAGCTGTTGGAGGAACAAGAGCACCAACACCCATGAGCATTGTAAGTCCAGATGTAACCATGATTGAGTCAAGGTTTGAAAGAGCCATAATGAATGGAACGCCAAGAACAGCTGCAGCACCAAATGGCATAAGTGGACCAGAAAGAACTGGTACAAATACAGCAATTGCAAGGTACATGAGAACACCGGTCATTGACATTGAAACATAGACCATAAGTCCTCTTACACCGTTCATTGCAAATACAGAAATGAGAGTACCAACGGCTGCAAACAATGCAAGAACGTCTATAGCACCAACCATTGAATCTTTACAAGATTTAAGAATGTTAATTTTCTTACCTGTGAAGAAAGCAATAATTGTTCCAATGAAGAATATTCCTGATGTTCCAATATCTGGAATAACAGTTGGGAACATTCTTGAAAGTGACATTGCAACAATGATGAAAAGCATTGGAATATGAATTATAAACTCTTTTCCCTTTGGAGCTGCTTCAACATGTTCAAGAACATGATCTGGATCAACTTTCTTTACATACTTCTTGCCAAGGAAAAGAACTGTGAAAATAGCAAGAGGGAATGTTATAGCACACAAGATGCCAGCAAATCCCGTATAAGGCATATAAACACCAGTAGCAATAATCATAGCGGGAACGTTGATTGGAGGAGCTATCATTCCATAGATACCACCCATTGCAACAATAGCACCAGTCTCTTCTTTAGGAATTCCAAGTTTAATAAAGATTGGAATACAAAGAGCACCTGTACTAAGAACAGCAGCTGGAGCTGAACCTGTCAACATACCAGGAAGCATGATAAGGAACATCATGAAAATCAAAAGAACAACTGGAGAGCGCCAGAAAGCTCTAACAATTACTGTAGCAAGAGCATCCAAAGCTCCGTTTGCCTTAAGAACGCCCATGAATAACATTCCTGTAGCAACAACCAATGAAAGCTGGAAGAACTGCTGAGTACCCTCAATCATAATTCTTGCAGGTATTCCGTATCCTGCAAAGAGAGCACCTGCAGCGGCAGATATCAAAAGAACAATGGCCATTGGGATCTTTGGTTTCTTAATAAGAGAACCAAGAACCATTATTGCCATCATCACGACAAATAATAGAATTTCTTTCGTCATTTGTTTTTCCCCATTACTTCTTATTACTTGAAGATTGTTTTAAGAAGGTTTGTCAGCTCGCTAGATGCTTTAATTGTGACAATTGGAATACCAAGCTTTGCTGCTAAATCAGTAAAGTATCCGTCTTTGTTTCCATCTTCCTTAATAACCAAAGCATCACACTGCTCTGCATACTTAACGAAAGGAACACTGTTAGGACCTCTGCGGTCTTCTCCACCAATATGCATTCCAAGAATCTTTACGCCTCTTGCTTTTGCTTCAGCAAAAAGCTTGTCAACTCTCTTCTGTTCACCAGGAATATCAAGTCCTGCACTACCAAGACCTTTTCCACTTCCACCAAGAACAGCAATGATTGTTTTAACATTGGCCCAGTCAATATCATCAGCAAAAATTGCTGGCTCATATGTTTGATTAAGTTTTATACGTTTACCAAACAAGTTAACAATGTTTCCGTCCTGGCTTTGACCAACAGCGGTGATTAGAACAGGTTCTTCCATCTTTGGAAGATCTGCAGCAAACAACATAGCTGTGCTCATTAAAACAAAAAGAACAGCAATTGCTACTTTCTTCATCTTTCCCTCCTAATATTTGCATGACAGGCTTTCAAAAAAAACACAGCCATATCATGAACGAACAACTTAAACAGGTTTGAACTTAATTTGCACCCAACAACACGCACCACCAAAAGCGCACACAAATAAGCAAACCAAATTTGTATCTTGACTACTGAGACACTTAGAAAAACACGAAAACACTAAGGTCAAGAAAATTCGAACGAACTACAACCACTTGTGAACGGATCGAACCATTCATACTCATGTTATGACACTTATTTGAAACAAGCAAGTAAAATTTTAACCATTTTTTAACCGTTTTTTAACCGCTGTACTAAAAAACTTCCAAGATTTACTTAACAATGTTAAAATACAAGTACTTTTTAGGGACAGGCAAAACCTAAACAAGAAAGCAAAAGGAGAAAACACATATGCAAGACTTAATGAAGAAATTACAAGAAGCCAGTTCATTTATTAAATCCAAAACTGGAGACTTAAAGATAGAAATTGCTTTAGTACTTGGTTCTGGATTGGGCGACATGGCAAACGAAATAAAAAACCCAATCATAATAAACTACAAAGACATCCCCCACTTTCCAGTCTCAACAGTCCAAGGCCACGCAGGGCGACTTGTCATTGGAGAACTTGAAGGCAAAAACGTTCTTTGTATGCAAGGACGTTTTCATTATTACGAAGGATATGAAATGGATGAAGTCGTATTCCCTGTACAAGTCATGCACATGCTTGGAATTGAGAAACTCGTTCTTACAAATGCAGCAGGTTGCGTAAACAAAGATTGGGAACCTGGAAACTTAATGATAATAAACGACCACATAAGACTCATAGCTCAAAACCCAATGAGAGGTCACAACGAAGATGCTTTAGGATATAGATTTTTTGATATGTCTAGAGCATACGACCCTTCTTTGCGTGAAATTGCAAAACAAGAAGCAGTCAAACTTGGAATTGACATAAAAGAAGGCGTTTATATGTTCTTTGCAGGCCCATCCTTTGAAACGCCGGCAGAAATTCGTGCAGCGCGCATACTAGGAGCGGATGCCGTTGGAATGTCCACAGTACCTGAAGCAATTGCAGCAGCGCATTGCGGTATGAAAACATTTGGAATAAGCTGTATGACCAACATGGCAGCCGGAATTCTAGACCAGCCACTAGACCATATAGAAGTCTTAGAAACCGGAAACCGAGTAAAAGCACAATTTTCTTCACTTATTCGCGCAATTGTACGAGCCTTCTAATTTGCACTTTGCACATTTTTAGAGGTTTTTGAAAAACCTCATTAAGGGCATCATTCAGACCGATGCCCTTATGTTTTGTTTTAGAGATTTTTCATCATAAATGTTAAAGTTCTGTCTAAATTATCGGCAAATGCTTTAGTTGAAGAGTCCTTCGTTTTACTTTTACATTCAGCAAAAACGCCCATTTCTCGCAGTTTTTCGTTAACAAGTCTATCTCCAAGACGAACTTTTATATTTTGTGAAGTAAAACTTTCTCCGCTATCATCAATAGCAAAAGCACCCTTTTCTAACATACGAGAAGCAAGCGGAATATCATGCGTTATACACAAAGCAGGAATATGTGAGTGTTCAACAATATAATCATCTGCACTGTTAGGTGCACTTTTAACAACAATCATTGAAATCTTAGACTTGCAGTTTCTGAGAACAGAGTTAGGGGTCTGTCCTTTTTCTCTTAAAGACTGCCTTTTCTTGAAAGTGTCTTCTTGGATAAAAAGTTCAATATCTGAGAGATTTCTGTCAGCAACAAAAAAAGTTGGAAGGTCTAGTCTTGTTGCAGCTTTTAGGATAATATTGCGCAAATTCTTGGGAACAGAATCAGAGTCAATCCAAAGCTCAATGTCCACAAAACTTCTCCTTCACAATCAATAAACAATAGCAGAATACACTTTTTGTTCTTATTGCACAACGAGGCGCTAAAAAAGTAAAATAAAGTCATCTATGGAGGAACAAAAAATGAAAATCTCCGCATTACAAAAAGCAAGATATGAGTATGAACCAAAACTTCCAAAAGTACTTAGAGAACAAATTAACAAAATAGTTCCAAGTTTTGGAGAACCCACACAATCTGCAAGTGATCAAGAAGCGTTGAAAACATTATTTCCAAACACTTATGGACTGCCAAATGTGCATTTTGAAGTAAGTGATGACAATGTGTCAAACAGTTTGGATAAAGTCTTAAAAGTTGGAGTTATTCTTTCTGGCGGACAGGCTCCTGGCGGACACAATGTAATATGTGGATTATATGATGCACTTAAAAAAGCCAATAAAAACAACGAATTATACGGCTTCTTAGGTGGCCCAAGTGGAATACTTGATGACAAATATCTTGTCATGACAGATGAAATTATCAACCAATATAGAAATACTGGCGGTTTTGATATCATTGGTTCTGGTAGAACAAAGTTAGAAACTCAAGAGCAATTTGCTGTATGTGCAAAAGTTTGTAAAAAACATAGCATAAATGCAATTGTAATTATTGGAGGAGATGACTCTAATACAAATGCTGCAGTACTTGCAGAATATTTTAGAGCAAACGGCGAACCAGTATGCGTTGTAGGATGTCCAAAGACTATTGACGGAGACTTAAAAAACGAAAGTATAGAAACTTCTTTTGGTTTTGATACAGCAACTAAAACATATTCAGAACTTATTGGAAATATTGAAAGAGATGCAAATTCTGCTCGTAAATACTGGCACTTTATACGCCTTATGGGAAGAAGTGCAAGCCATATAGCTCTTGAATGTGCCTTGCAAACACAGCCAAATATTTGTCTTATTGGCGAAGAAGTTGAAGCCCAGGGACAATCTATAGACGACATAACCACATATATTGCAAATATAGTTGCAAATAGAGCACAAAAAGGTCTTAATTTTGGAGTATGTCTTGTACCAGAAGGGCTTATAGAGTTTATTCCTTCTCTTAAAGTTCTTATTTCTGAAATCAACGATTTACTTGCAAAGACAGAACAAGAGTTCAACAGCCTTGAAAATTCAACAGAGAAGATTGCTTTTGTTGAAAAACATTTAACAAAAGATTCTAAAAACGTATTTGACAGCTTGCCTGTTGAGATTAAAGCACAACTTCTTGCAGACAGAGACCCCCATGGCAATGTCCAAGTAAGTAAAATTGAAACAGAGAAACTTCTTATTCAAACAGTAAGCACTAAACTTGCACAAATGAAGAAAGATGGCACATATTGTGGCAAGTTCAGTACTCAAAATCACTTCTTTGGGTACGAGGGACGTTGTGCATTCCCGTCTAATTTTGATGCAGATTACTGCTATAGTTTGGGGTACAATGCTTACTTCTTAATTAAGTCAAATCTTACTGGATATCTTTCAAGTGTTACAAATCTTCACAAGAAAGCAGAAGAATGGCAAGCTGGTGGCATTCCAATCACTATGATGATGAACATGGAACAGCGCCATGGACAAAAGAAACCTGTAATTAAAAAAGCACTCGTTGAGCTTGATGGAAAACCATTTGAATACTTTAATGCACATAGAGAAGAGTGGGCAAATGAAACTTGTTTCACATTCCCTGGTGCAATACAGTATTTTGGACCAAGTGAAGTTTGTGATCAAACAACAATAACACTTGCACTAGAAAAAAGCTGACTAGATGAGGTTTTTCAAAAATCTCTAAAAAAACAATAATAAAAAAGAGCTATGACATGACAATCGTAGCTCTTTTTTTGTGAGTTTTTATAAACTTTTTATAAGTTCTTTTTAGCTTTCAGTGCATACTTTTATAGAAAATCTTATTTTAACACATATGTTTTAATTGGCGGAAAGCCATTGAAATTTACACTAGCATAACTGGATGTATATGCACCTGCTGCAAGAAAATAAACTCTATCCCCTGCTTTTAGATTTATTGGCATTGGATATTTTTCTTTCTCGTACATGATATCCATGCTATCACAAGTGGGACCTGCAAGAACAACAGGTGAAGTTTCTTCTTTGCAATCCATATCACAAGAACAAACACAGCTATATCTAATGCTTTCATCTATTGTTTCTATCAATCCATTAAATTTACCAGCATCTAAGTACACCCAACGATAATCTTCATTACCGCCCTTATTTGCAACTTCAACAACAGAAGAAACTAGAACTCCGCTGTCTGCAACCAAGCTTCGTCCAGGCTCCATGACAAAACGAGGACGATCGTTTGCATTAGGAAAATGTTTTTCTATGTAACTCTTAATTATAGATGCATATTCTTCAAGTGACATTGTTTCATAAACATATCTAGCAGGAAGCCCTCCTCCCATATCTATAAGAGACAACTTGCAACAAGATTTAGCAAAAATTTGAGCGCACATTTCAAGTGCTGTATCCCAAACTGTAACATCTCTTTGCTGTGAACCAACATGAAATGAGAGCCCAATTGGATTTAACCCCAATTCTTTTGCAAGTTCTATAAGACTTAAAACCAAGTCACTATGACAGCCAAATTTACGAGAAAGTGGCCAGTCAGCACTATTAGTTGCTGGAAGCAAGACTCTAAAATAAACATTTGCCCCATGTGCTACACGAGCAATTTTACGAACATCATTTTCACAATCACTTGCAAAAGTTGTAACACCTTTTGAATAAAAATATGCTATATCTTCTTCTTTTTTTATTGTGTTTCCATAAAAAACTTTAGAAGGAGAAACTCCAAGTGCCAAAACTTGGTCAAGTTCATATCTACTTGCAATATCAAAACAAGAACCCATTGAATATAACATTGTAGATATTTCATTTAGAGGACATGCTTTAAGAGCAAAATAAATTTGTGCATAATTGCAAGCTTTTGCCATCCTTTCGTAGTATGAGCGAATAAGAGAAAGGTCAACTATAACATGTGGTGTTGGCAGTGTCTTAGAATACTCAACTATTTTCTTAAAACCATCTCTATTTGCTAAAGGATTTTCACAAGCCATATAACCTCCATAAAGCTGAGAAGAACTCAAAGGTGAATTCTCATAACTAATTCTTACGGCATAAAATCATATAGATAAAATTAGTGCAACACAACAAAAATAATGTTAAAATCTTTTGCAAGAGCCTAACAAAAATTAGGTGAAAACCTGCCTTTAGGAGAAAAAGATATGGAATCAAATTTAGACAAAGTAATTAACATGAGAATTTCACGAACAATTGAAAATCTTGCAAAAAATAGAATTAAAGGCGTTTTTGTTCCTACTGGCAAAGAAGCTCTTGCTTTACTTGAAACATTGCTTGTTCCTGGAGAAAGCATTGGAGTTGGTGGTTCTGTAACACTTAGCCAAATTGGAGCAATGGATCTTATACGCAGTTCCAAATACAATTTTATAGACCGGTATGAAAAAGGCTTAGACGAGGAAGAGTCTTTTATTAGAAAACAGCAATGTGTAATGGCTAGTACATTTGTATCTGGCACAAACTCAATTACAGAAGAAGGTGCTTTATATAACATTGATGGATATGGAAATAGACTTTGTGCTTTTGTATTTGGTCCAAAACGCGTAATTGTTGTTGCAGGATACAATAAAATTGTTCCTACTCTTGAAGATGCTATGATAAGAGTAAAGAATATTTGTGCTCCTGCAAATGCAATAAGACTTGGAATTGATTCTTATTGCGCAAAACATGGGCATTGTATTTCAAGAGACCTTAATGGCAAAAATATGATGTTCCCACCAGCAGGTGCGTGCAATTCCAGAATGTGCCAAAGTGCTGTAATAACAGGAAGACAGCCAGAAGGAAGAATGACTGTAATAATCATTGGTGAAGAACTAGGTTACTAAAGCGGTTTTTACAAAAATCTGTACGATTAATTTTTTACAAACAATCTGCTTTGTTTTGGTTTTAATGTGAAACTTGAATTTATACTCTCTTTTGTAAACCAATCTTTATAACCTTTGACATCAATTTGAGAAGCCTCTATTTTTCGTTCATTATTTCCTTTGTACATAACAAGTTTTACACTTTGAAGATTATCATCTTTTTCAAAAGAGGGACCTTCAAATCTTGTAAATTCTAAAACTTCATCATCACAATATCCAAATTCCCACAAACCTGTACCCAAAGCTTTTTTATAAGAAGAACGAAGACGACCTAAAGAACAATAAAATTCAAAAAAGTCCATATTCCACTTAGAAGTATCCCACTTCATTGGATAACGGCAGTTTTCAGCTGTACCCATAGGCCCAGATAGAGCAATTTCATCTCCATAGTAAATACTTGGCATTCCAGGTAATACAAATTGCATCATGACAGCACCAAAATAGATGTCTTTATCAAAAATCTCTTTGTGGTTATACAAACGAGGAATATCATGACTGTCTATGAGATTCATTTGCTGATATACCATTTGAGATGGCAAAGATAAAAGCTGATAGTAAAGACAATCTCTAAGTTCTTTTGCAGTATAAGGTTTACTTCTACCAGGATTGTTCATGTTTTTACAAAAATATCGGTCTTGTTCTCCCATATAACTTCTAAGTGGTCTAGAACACCCCACATAATTCATAGTTGCATCCCATTGGTCGCCATTTAGAAAAGAACTTGCATCTTCCCAGCATTCACCAACAATGTAAGCTTGGGAGTTCGTTTTTTTGATTGCTTTACGTACATTTTGCCAAATTTCATGGCACATTCTGTCATCACCGTTTACACCAACGCAAGTTGCAACATCCATACGCCAACCGTCTTGGTTAAAAGGAGGGCGCAGAAATTTTCTTAAAACAGAATTCTCACTACCATAAATCAATTCCCTGAGTTTTGAAGATTTATAATTAAGCTGTGGCAGAGTCTTAACACCAAACCAGTAATCAAAACTATCTTTGCTAGTTGCTATTTTCTCTTCAGGCGTGTTTGCATTTGCTGTGCTAGATTTATCATTTGAATAATAAAATTCTTTCTCTTCTCCCCCACAAAGAGCATTTTGAAACCAAGGATTATCAATTCCAGTATGGTTTATAGAAATATCGGTTACAACCTTAATGCCATTTTCATGTAGTCTTGAAATCATTTTAATGTACGCTTCATCTCCACCAAGTTTCTCGTCAACATGGAAATAATCAGTACAATCATACCTATGAGTCGTTCTGCTACAACCAATTGGATTAAGATAAACAACGTTAACACCCAAAGTCTTAAAATGTTCAACTTTGCTTGCAATGCCATCTAAATCACCATTAAAGAAGTCTAAACAATGCCCATCTTCATATTGCAATGGCTCATCATCCCAATTCATTGCTTTTGGCATATGACCGTCAAAAACATAATCATTGCCCTTAATTCCCACATTTGGATTGCCATTAGCAAACCTGTCTGGAAAAATTTGATAGCACACGCTATGAGAAATCCATATTGGAACTTGTAAGTCTGCAATAAGTTTGAAAGTATCACAATTTAACGGGCAAACATGGCTTTCCCCTTTTTGAGAAAGATACACTTCTCCAACACCGTCAACAGATGCTTCAAACCAATATTGCAAAACGTTATCCTGCATTGGAAGCTTTATGCTATAGACATCCCACATGCCATCTATATTTTTACATTGCATATCTTTACGTAGCATGATATCAGGGCTATAGTCCGATACCACAGCAATACGCACCCATTGAACGCTCTTAGATAATGCTTTGCAGTAAATTACAACATCATCACCTTTCTTTGGATAAAGCGGTTCAACAAAAGAAGAGCCTACTCCAGAGACAATATAATGCATCATTTTGAATAATCCGTTGTGAATACTAAACTTGGCTCTGATAAATGCCTTGAATTGAAAATATTATAATCAAGCCAAGGGAACAAATTGTCTCTACGTTCTGCTTTAACAAGCCATTCTGTATTTACAGCATTGCGACACATGTTGTCATAAACAAGATTTAAGTTTTGAATGTGACATGTAAGGCGCTTTTTTGCATACTCTTCACTTGAGTGGTTATGAATAATAAAAGGCCAATCGCTTGCCATAAGAAGCAAAGTTTCTCTAGCAGCTTGTGTTAAAGACCTTTGCTTGAGAGATTTTTGATCTGGAAATCTTTCAGCAAGTTCAGTCATTCTTTCAAGTGCTTTGAAAACATGTCTGTATGCCCAAGCATTTGTGCTACTGTCAACCCAAACTTGAGAGTACCCTCCATCTCCCCAAGTAGAATATGCAGGTCTTAATGTTTGAACCTTTTCACATTTAGATATACATTCTCCTGGAGTGGTAAGTACTAGAGTATCATCTTGCGCTACTTTTCTAATTACTTGCTCAATAAATTTGACACCTTCAAACCACCAATGGCCAAAAAGCTCAGCATCAAAACTTAAAGTATAAATTGGGTCATTTGGAAGAGAAGAGTCAACTAAAGCGCCTCTTCTTTTTATGTGGTACAAGAAATTACTTGAATGAAGGTCTACTTTTTCAAGTGCTTTATCTGGGTTATAAACACGCTTTTCAGAAGTGTTTCCAGTTATTGCCCAGTATTTGAAACCTGTGAAAACACGGACATCTGGCTCATGTATGTATTGACGAATATAATCCAATGGTAAGTCATACCCAATGTCTCTGTAAAATTCACGATAGTCAACATCACAAGGATAACCCTCAGTAGATGACCAAATTAGGCTTGTTAGATTATAATCACGTGCAAAACAATATAATCCATTTGGGCACCTTACTGGAGCATAGCATCCAGTTTTTGGCTCATCTTCTGACAAGAAAAAAGCCTGTGAACTTAAAGCTGTCCATTTAACGTTATGACGAGCTAGTATATGTTCAAGTCCTGGATAATAACCACATTCAGGAAGCCAAAAGCCTTCCGATATTTTTTCAAAAGTTCTTAAATGCCCAACAACGCCGGTTTCTATTTGAGCATTAACAGCAATTGGATAATTTTGTATTGCAGGCAAAAATGCGTGCGTTGCTGTTGTTGTTATAAGCTCCAAGTAACCTTCTTTAGAAAGCTCATTGAAAGCTTTTAGAATATCATTTGAGCATTTGCCACTGTAAAAGGCCAAATTGTTAGAGATTTCTTCAAAATACATCTTTGCTAAACGAAGTTTTTCTGGCTCTTTTGATAATCTTTCAATCTCTTTTTGTCCCAACTCTAAATGCTCATTCATGTAATTTAAGAAGCGCTCTTTTAGAAGAGTATCTGAGAGCATTGAGCACAATGTTGGAGATAGTGAGAATGTAAGCTTAAAAGGTATTCTTTCATTTCTAAGAGAATACATCATTCTCAAAAGAGGAAGATAAGACTCGTTTATTGCTTCAAAAAGCCAGTCTTCTTCCAAAAACTTTGGGTATTCTGGATGCCTTACAAAAGGAAGATGAGCATTGAAGATGAAGTTAATTCTATTCTTTTTCATATCCTACTCCTCTTCAAACATGTCTTCTTGGTAACTAGTAGCTCTTGCAACTATTTCTCTTACTTGGCGATTATTCACTAAATTACCACCTTTTGTAACAAGAGATGTTACAAGAACCTCAAAGTCTTTACAGTTTCTAAGTTTATCTAGATGTTTAGAAAGCCAGCTTTCATTTACAAAAATGCTGTTACTCTCTGCAAGAATTTCTTCTGTTTCATTATTCTTTTTGACTAAAACAGCTTTATATTCTTTACCAGTCCATGGAAGTTCAAAACTCCAATCCATGTCACTTCCAAGAACATCTATGTCAAAACTTGCTTCTGAAACATTGTTTTTTCCAGTAACAACAGCCCTAATTACAAGTTTTGAATTGCTGTCACTAAGAGTCTCTTGTACTTGTGGAGATAAACTCCAAAAGGCATAAGCCCAATTTGCATCTTTAGCAATAAGATGTATTGAGGTCTCACTATACGCATTTGGAAGTTCTTCTACTCCTGGAAGCTCAAAAGAACCTTGATTTTCTACATTAGTCAGTGTTTTTACGTATCTATGCCCAGTATATGCAGGATGTGTAGGCTCAAGTCCGTTTTCATCCTCGTATATCTCTTCTATGGAGTCAATTAGATCTTCTCTTGAGAGAACATCCCAGTCCTCCACATTTTCTTGCTGAGCTATACACCTGAGCTCTGCATCTGACAAAGTGTCAATGTTAATAAGAACCATACGAGCTTCCTCTAGCAAAAATTTTAGATAAACAGCCAAAAATAGTCAACTGAACGAGCCTACTGGCAAAGATGTAAAAGATTTGTCATATTCAACGAACAGCACAAAAATATCGGTCTAAAGAATTATCCTACTTGCCCATTGAGATAAGCTTTTGCACAAACAGTTTTTCCCTCTGGTGAAACAAGCGCATGCCCATCAACTTTTAGTATTCCGTCTTGGGTGTAAAGTGGCATATCAAAGAAGTGATCCGGCTTGACATAACACATCTCGCTTGGATTTGCGAGCCCTTCAGGAACAAGGTTTGTACCAAAAGGAATATCATCTGCAAAAAGAACTTCACAAGTTGAATGTTCAGGAGCATTTGGATCTTGAGCAGCAAGAAGCATTCCCCTGCTTTTTACTCCACGGAAATTAGCTGGCTTGAGGTTATTTACAAGAACAATATTATGGCCAAGAAGTTCTTCTTCTTTGTAGTAAGGAACAATAGAAGAGACAATAACTCTTTCTTCTGGCTCGCCAGTGTCTAACGTAAGAATGTAAAGAATGTCACCATTTGGATGACGCTCAACTTTCTTGATTTTGCTGACTGTAAGTTTTACTTTGCTAGCAAATTTTTCTGCAATAGACATGTTATCTTGGGCTTTTTTTGCTTCTTGTGCAGCAAGCTTGGCAGCTTCTTTTTTATCGTTTTTATCGGCTTTTGAATTTGCGCTATTTGCACTATTTTCAATATTTTCAATATTTGTACTGCAGTTTTCCATTTTTTTATCCTCTCTTTGCTGTCTTTCCTGCTGACTTCCGCTATAACGTATTCTTAATTCTTCAATCTTGGAGTCTTCAAGTTTTGTAAACAAAAGTTCAACATCCCCCACTCTAAAATCTTTATCATATGCGCCAAGATTATATGCTCCAAGATTTGTCCAATTGTCATTTTCACACCCAAGGAAACTCAAAAGTTTTACACTTGCACTTGGCATATAAGGTTGAATCATAACTCCCAAGTCTCTTATGAGGCCTACAAGCGTTCTAAGAACTGTTTTTGCCTTCTCTGGATCTGTAGTTCTTAATTTCCAAGGCTCTGAATCTTGGAAAAACTTATTTCCAATACTGGAGAGAGCAAAAATAGCTCTAAATGCATCCCGTTCTTCTGCATGCTCAAGAAGATTAGTAATCTCTTCTTCTTTTTCTCTGATTTGAGAAACTAGATTTTCATCTAAAGGTCCAAGCCCTAGACTTCCATCAAAGAAGCGTTTTACAAATGTAAGTGTTCTATTTACCAAGTTAGATAAATTTCCAATTAACTCACCATTAACTTTTTCTTGGAAATCTTTCCAAGTGAATGTAAAATCAGCAGTTTCTGGTCTGTTATAGAACATATAAAAACGCCATACATCAGCAGGAATGCCTGTTTCTTGAACATCATTTCCAAAAATACCAATCCCTTTGCTTTTTGAAAACTTACCACCTTCATAATTCAAATATTCTGTAGAACTCATGTGGTGAAGCATTGTCCACTCTTGACCTGTTGCTAGTAATGTAGATGGAAATATTACTGTATGAAATGGAATATTATCTTTTCCAATAAACTGGAAAAGCTCTACATCTTTTGGGCTGTGCCACCAAGTTTCCCATTCAGGTGTGTAATTAGCAGAAATTGAAATGTACCCAATTGGTGCATCAAACCAAACATAGAAAACTTTATCTTCATAACCTTCTTTTGGAACTGGAATTCCCCACTTAAGATCACGAGTAATGCAACGTTCTTTTAAGCCGTCTCTAATCCAGCTTTTTGTAACTTGAACAGCATTTTTTGCCCAAAATCCATCAACTGCTGCTGTTTTAAGCCATTCTTCAAGTTTTGGTAAAACTTTTGGCAAATCCAAATACAAGTGCTTTGTCTTTTTTAATACTGGAGTTGTACCACAAACACCACATCTTGGATTTAAGAGTTCTGTTGGCTCTAAAAGTGTTTGACAAGCATCACATTGGTCTCCCCTTGCATCAGGAGAGCCACAATGAGGGCAAGTCCCTTCAACAAACCTATCTGCTAAAAATCTTTGGCAATGGGGACAATACAACTGTTCTGATTCTTTTTCTGTTATGTATCCTGCATCATCTACAGCCTTGAAAATTGATTGAACAATTTGTGTTTGTTTTGGAGTCGAAGTACGCCCAAAATAGTCAAAATCTATATTGAACCATTTGTATATCTCTTTATGGATTGCATGATAATGGTCACAAAGTTCTCTGGGAGAAACACCTTCTTTTGCAGCTCTTGTTTCTGTTGCTGTTCCATACTCGTCTGTTCCACATACATACAGCGTTTCATATCCACGCAAACGACAAAAACGAGCAAAAACATCAGCCGATAAAACTTGGGTCAAATTCCCAAGATGAGGAATGTTATTAACATATGGTAATGCACTTGTAATGAGTCTTTTTTTCATAAGTAGCATGATATAATTACTGCCACATTTGTTCAATTGGGTAACAAGATGTTGGACTTTATGACTTTTATGCCATACCGCTTGCTTCAAGTTTATGCTTCACGGCGTGCTAAAGTCCCGCCCTTAACAAAGCTGAAAGGAATATAATTTGAATTCTCTCTTATAATGTCACCTTTAAGCATTTTGAACACTAAACGTGCAGCAACTTGGCCTTTTTTATCGCCCCGTTGTGATATTGTGGTAAGCGTATTTCTTATATGCGCACCAATATCAAGACCGTCAAAACCAATAATAGAAATATCTTTAGGAACTTTGAAATGTTTGTCACAACAAGCACCATAAGTTGCAAGAGCTGCAATATCTGACATACAAACAAAACAAGTAGGAATATTTTTCTTGTCATCAAGAAGTCTGCAAACACATTTGTATGTAGCATCATAAGATACAAATGAAGAAATAACATTCACTTGTGACAAAGACATACCGTATTCGCTTAAAGCTTTAGAATACCCGTCAAGTCTTCTTTCTAACAATGCAGACACTCCAAAGCCCCCAAGAGACGGATATGTTGTATCTGGCAACGATAGAACAGCAATTTTATTATGCCCATTTTTTAGAACTTGTATCATTTGTGTATATGCAGCATCTTCTTCATCAATTCCAACAGAAACAACATCACAACAATTGCTCCCATCTATTGCAACAACCGGCAAATCTTTTTTACCAAATGACTCAATTATTTTAGAATTTACATCAAGTCCCAAAATGATAAGGCCATCGACCGCTGCATTTCTAACAGCAGCTGGAATTGAAGACAAAAATGGAGGAATTATATTTAGCATGAAACCATGCTCTTCACACACGCAAGTTGCACCTCGTATGACATCTAACATGTATGGGTTGGAAAGACAATCTTCAACAGCTTGAGGCAGCAATAAACCGATAGTCTTGTAATACCCCAGTTTATACCCTCTTAGCGTAGACACTGGAGTATATCCCATTTCTTTGGCAGTTGCATAAATTTCATCTGCAGTATCTTTTGAAATCTTGCTAGGACAATTAAAAGCAAAAGATACTGTAGTTTTAGAAACTCCTACTTTATCTGCAATGTCTGAAATGGTGACGTTTTTCTTTTTCATTGAACTCTCCCCAAGGGCCACTACAGAATTTATTTTTATTCATTAAAGCGCTAACGTCAAGTTAGAAAATTTTTTGTAGTTCAAAGTTTTGCAAAAAATGCAAGGCAACTGAAAATCATTGAGTAGCAGTATTTGCATTGCTTGAAGTATTAGAAACACTGGAAATACCAGATAGAATTACAGACACTTCAGACAAAGAACCATTTCCAATTTGCAATTGCACAAAACCTTGAGCTATAGATTTGTCATTTGATGTTAAAGTAACATACAGCGTACATAAATCATCTTCGTTAAGTTCCGATGAATCATATCTTATTGCAAATTGCAAAGGAAAACGCTGGATATTTCTAATTCTTTGGTGGGAAATCTCTGAAATTGCACCTGTAACAAAATCGGTCTTAAGAAGTGAAATATCAAGGATATCGGAAGAACTGGGGAAGTAAAATCCGGCTCCATAGCTAACAGAGCCCGTGAGTATTGCGCTTGCGTGAGTTTCTTGCGAGCTTTTTTCAAGGCTAAAGTTTGATAACGAGAATTTTGAAGATGATGCGCAAGAAGAAAGTGTGAAGAAAGAGAGAAATATCACAGTCAAAATGAAAGCCAAATTTCTAAATCTTCTTTTTGCAAGATGAAAATTATCTATTTGTGTCATAATTTATGTAGACATAGCCTCTTCATAATGCTCTGTTCCAAGAGACAAAATTCGTGCAATATGGTCATCATTTAAGCTATAAATAACGTTTTTTCCATCTTTGCGCCACCTGACAAGCCTTGCAACACGCAAGAGCTTTAAGTGCTGACTTGTCACAGACTGCGAAATACCCAATGCCGATGATATTGTATTAACATTGGCTTCACCTGTTTCTAGCATATAGAGAATTTTAAGGCGCGTAGTATCTCCAAACACCTTAAAGAAATCTGCAATGTCTACAATCTCTTCTTCTGGAAGAGCTGAAAATGTATTGATGTTGTTTTCACTCACGATAAAATAGTATACTCAAAAAAAAGTATTCTGAACAGTTCCGGAGGTTTTAGATATGAAGATTGGTTGGATTGGAACAGGTATTATGGGCTTTAGTATGTGTAAACACCTCATTGAGGGTGGCAATGAAGCTGTTGTATACAACAGAACAGCCTCAAAAGCAAACGGCCTAGTAGAAATGGGAGCAACTTTAATGTCATCACCTGCTGATGTTGCTAAAAATTGCGATATTCTGTTTACAATGCTTGGATTTCCAAGTGATGTTGAACAAGTCTATTTTGACAAATACGGAATATTTGATAGTATTGCAAATGCAAAGCAAAATAATAAGCCTTGTGCAAAAATTCTTGTTGACATGACAACAACAAAGCCATCTTTAGCTGTTAGAATTTATGAAAAAGCAAAAGAAATAGGTGCTGAAAGCCTTGATGCACCTGTCTCAGGTGGTGATTCTGGTGCAAAAAATGCAACATTATCCATCATGGTGGGAGGAGATAATTCTACACTTCTTAAAGTCAAACCTCTTTTTGAGCTTATGGGAAAGTCAATTATTCTTGAAGGCGCAGCAGGTGCAGGACAACACACAAAAATGGCTAATCAAATTCAAATTGCAGGAACTATGGTTGGAATGTGTGAGGCTCTAGCTTACTCTAAAGAGGCGGGCTTAGATCTTGAAAAAATGATTGCTACTATATCTAAAGGTGCTGCCGGTTGTCATTCACTAGATAACCTTGCTCCAAGAATTATAAAAGGAGATTACAACCCGGGTTTTATTGTTGAACACTTTGTCAAAGATATGAAAATTGCACTTGAAGAAAGCAAGAGAATGGGTTTAGAGCTTAAAGGTCTTGAGCTTGTTGAATCAATGTATGAAGAACTTTGTGCAAAAGGTTATGGAAAAGCTGGCACTCAAGCACTTGTAAAAGTCATTGGAAATAAGTTTTAAGGTTGCTAGTTCAAATGAGTTAAAAACTGGTACAAGTAAGCATAAGTAGCACACGTGGGTTTGGGCAACTAGTATGCGCTATGATGAATTTTATTGGGTAAGATTTGATGTCAAAAAAGATTTCAAAGAAAGATGCACTTCAAACAGGTGCAGAGCGTTTTAATCTTTACTACGAAAGTCTCTATAAAGAAAGGTGGCAAGCACTTAAGACTTCAATGTTGGAAGAGTCAAAACCAATATCACTAGCAAATGCAATTGAAAATGCTCAAAATTTTATGGAAGAACCTTATTTTATGGATATGGCATCAATTCTTGCTGCCTCAATTCTTCCCATAAAGGAAGATGATAAAGTCTTGGATATGTGTGCAGCGCCTGGTGGAAAAACTCTTGTTCTTGCAATAAAGCTAAAAGGGACTGGAACCTTGATATCAAATGACCGCTCATCAGCAAGAAGAAGTCGCTTAATCAAGGTTGTAGAAAGCTGTCTAAAACCTCAATTTAGAACAAATATAAAAATTACAAGCCATGACAGCACACAATGGTCATTACATGAAAAAGATGCATATGATTGCATACTTTTAGATGCACCTTGTTCATCTGAAAGGCATGTAATTAATGATGAAGAAGCTCTTTCTATTTGGAGTCCAACACGTCCCAAGAGACTTGCAATACAGCAGTTTGCAATGCTTGCTGCTGCCCTTGATGTTGCAGTAGAAGGTGCATACATTCTATACAGCACATGTTCTATCAACCCTATTGAAAATGAAATGAATATTGAGAAACTTGCAAAAAAAAGAAAAAGTCTTTTTGAAGAAGTTCCAATTTCAAATTTAGAAGTTATGCTAAAGAATTCTGAATTTCAACTAAATAAAGAATTTAATTCTTTACATATTGAGAAGTTATCACATGGCTCAATAATCATGCCAGATACTTCTAATTCTTGTGGGCCTCTTTATTTTTGCCTTCTAAGAAAGAAGTTTACGCAAAAGGATTTATAATGACATATAAAACAAATACTAAAAATGTTGCATCTAAAAACAAAGAAGTTTCTGTAGCTATAACAAAATGTGAAAATTATAATCCTCAAACTTTATATGAAACAATTGCAAAAGTTGCATATGAAGCGCAAATGCCAAATGTAGAAGGAAAAACGGTACTTCTAAAACCAAATATTCTATCTGATGCAAAACCACAAGATTGCATAACAACTCATCCAGAGTTTGTAAGAGCTGTTATCAAATATCTTAAGGTGTGCAATGTAAAAGAAATATATGTTGGAGATTCTCCTGGTTTGCAAAGCTCCTCTTTTGAAGCAAAACAATGCGGAATTAAAGACATATGCGATGAAGAAGGCGCAATATGGGTCGATTTTACAGTAAATCCAGTTCAAAAAGAAATTAATGGAACTGGTAAGAAATTACTTATGGCAAATATCATAGATAAAGTTGACATGGTATTTTCACTAGCAAAATTCAAAACTCATCAGCTTATGTACACAACAGGGGCTGTTAAAAACTTGTTTGGCACAATTCCGGGACTTCATAAAAGCACTTGCCACGTAAAATGCCCAAGTCGTGAAAGTTTTGCTAAACTCATTGTGGGAATATACGAAACTGTAAAACCTGCGTTCTCGTTTATGGATGGAATAATTGGAATGGAAGGCTCAGGCCCTGCTAATGGAACACCAAGAACATTAGGACTAGTGCTTGGTTCATGTGATGGAATTGCAGTTGATTTATCTCAAGCAATTATTATGGGTTATAATCCAAAAGAAATTCCAATATTAAGAGAAGCTTCAAAAAGGCACATTCTACCTACAAATGTTGTATACCCCATTTTGGATGCAAATGAAATTGTTGTGAAAGATTTTGAAATAATACCAATTAGAGAAAAAACCAAATTTGTCAAAACACTAATTTTACCTTTCTTGACACGAGGCATTCAAAAGAAAATGCAAAGCAAGCGACCAGCTCCAAGTTTTGATAAAAATAAATGTATACGATGCTTAAAATGTGTAAATATTTGTCCAGCACATGCTTTAAGTTTGTCAGGAGACGAAACTCTAAGCAAGAAAGAACGGTGCATTGTAATTGATTGTTCAAAATGCATTCGTTGTTACTGTTGCCATGAGATGTGTCCTGTAAATGCTATTTCTATAGATGAGAAAGAATGAGTTTTCACAGTTTTACAAGGTGTTAAATATCTTATATAATTATTGTATCGTAATTGTATTATAGCACTATTCTTTTATATTTATTTTATATTTATAAAATATTGTTTCGTTGTAGTTTTAATATAATTTCAATATGATTTTACTAAATTTCAATAATTTTCAATATGTGTTTTATATTGTAATTATGTGTTATAATACAATAGTTATATAAGTTTAATTTGGCTATTGAATAGAGACTCTGTTTAGTTCTTATACTTTTTGGTAAATTCCTTAAGTGCAAATCTAATACCAGCTGCCCAGCCAAGACCAAGCTCTGAGAATAAGTCCTCAAGTTCTTTTTTGAATGAAGGCTCAATAGAAAAAGTAGTGAGAATTTTATTTTCTTTTTTTCTAACACTGTCACTGTTAAACAATTGTTTGGCTTTAGAGCTTACATTCTCTTCATACTTTACAGAATCATCGGGGTTTCTTTTAAGTGCCATAATCTTCTTCTACCATCCTGTCAATTCCAAATAACCTTTTCAAGGCTCTCAATTGCTTCCAAAGTTTTTTCTTTAAGACCACGACCTTTTTCTTTATATTGCTGAGGAGCAATTGAAGCCTCCTGAGCTTTTCTAAATACAGGGTCGACAGGAATCTTGTAGACTTCAAATGAGCCTTCTTGAGCCGCTTTTAATATATCTCTATGTTGTTTAATTCTTTCGTCGTAGGAATTGATAATAACTCGTGAATGTCTAACTTGACTTCTTAAATTTTTTCTAATTTTTTTAAGTTCGTCAATAAAGATTTCAAGACCATCAAGACTAAAAACTTCTGGCGTCATTGGAGTAATTACCTCATCACTTGCAATCAAAGCCGCCCTCTCAAGTCTTCCAAGTCCAGGAGAAAGGTCTAAAATTATATGGTCAAAATCTTTTGAAAGCTCCAAAACTAAATCTTGAAGAACATAAGGTTCTTCTGAAAGTTTTGTTTCACTATAGTTTTTAAGAACACCACCTATTCCAAATGTAGGTAGAAGAAATAAATTAGGAACTTGTTCTACAGCAACAACAGCATCATTTATATAACACTTGCCTTGAACGACATCAGCTAGTTCATATTTTGGAGTCTTTTTAAGAAACCATGATGATGCGTTACCTTGAGGATCAACATCAATCAACAAAGTTCTAAAACCATCCATTGCTGACTGGCATGCAAGAGTCCCAGATATTGTTGTCTTTCCAACTCCACCTTTTTGTAGGTGAAATGCAATCGTTTTAGCCATAAAACACCTACAAAACAGTATATACTACACACTAGTTTGATACAAGTATTTTGTGTTTCAATTTATAATCCATTGTGTTGTAATATTTATTTAATTGTATTTCTGAATAGTTTTCATATAAGTTTTATATATATTATGTATTAAGCAGACTTCTTAAAAACGCTTCGTCATCATCAAAAGAAGTATTAGAAGAACTTAATTCTTCTTGTTTTTCTTCACTACTTACATCTTGGGATTTTTCTGATTTACATTTCCCTTTTTTAGTGGACAGTTTCTTTCCTTTTTTATTAGAACGACGTCTACAAGCATTAATCATATCTCTCATGAATACAATTATTAGCATTATAATGCCAACAATTATAGTGAAAACTCCAAACCAGAATAACTTTTCTTTCAAGAATAACGATATAAGTTTATCAATAAGTGAACTTTTATCCTCTTTTGCAGAAACAACAGTAGTAACTGTCTTCTGTACCTCCTCATTACTAGGTGCATTGGGAGACTCGCTAACATCACTGGTACTTTCTTCTTGGGGTGTTGTTTCACTAACATCTTCTTGTTCTGAAAGTATTTCTTTGTCATCTTCAATTATTTCATCAGAATTTATTGTGTTTGCATTTTCTTCAGCTACTTCGCTAGAAGTTTCTATTTTTGGCTCAACATCAGTGCCAGGTTCAAACAACCCGGTAATTTGAGCAGGAACTTTATCATTCAAGATGGGTTCAATGTCAGGCTCATCAATAAGTGTAGGTGGCTGTAGAGTTTCTTGTACTTCAGAGCTCTCTACATTAGTAGAAGAAGATGAAGGAACAATTTCAATTTCTAAAGGAGATGAAACTGTAACAGTGCGACATGAAACCAAACATAGAATAGTAATCAAAAGTAAAAGTACTTTTTTCACTTGTAAAGCTCCTCTATAAAACATAAGGGCATAAAGACTTATGCCCTTATATGCTATTCATTATAAATAGAAAAAAACTATAAGACAATTAAAAAGATTTAAGAACCTCAATATGTTTTTGGGATTTTTCAATTTTCTCTTCAAATTCTCTCTTCTTAGATTTTTCTTTTTCAATAACTTCTGGTTTTGCACCTGCTAAGAATTTCTCGTTTGAAAGTTTTCGTTCAACACCATCTAAAAGCGCTTTAGTTTTTAAAATTTCATCTTCAAGTCTAGAGACTTCTTTATCAACATCAATTGCTTCTCTTACAAAGACATAAGTCTCAAATCCTTGACCGGCAACAGGAAACGCTCCATCAACAGAGATTGCTTTATTGGTGTCTATTTCAATAGAACCAGCATTAGTGAAATTTTGAAGCAAACTGACATACTTTGTCATAAAAGCAGCAAGATCTCCATTGTCATCAGGTCTTACCACAATTCTTAATTTCTTATCAGTAGGAATCCCAAGCTGCGCACGAGTATTTCGTATACCTCTTACAACATCTTGTAAACACTGCATCAAATTGGCTTCTTTTTC
>CAVDLI010000010.1:27961-30176 GCA_963609725.1 bacterium
TCTTTTTCATGAATTCTTTCCTCTTTATATTGTGGATATGATGCTGTTATAACCTTGCCTTCCGTGTTTGGAAGTTTTGAATAAATCTCTTCAGTAATAAATGAAACCATTGGGTGCATAAGGCGCATTGACTCTGCCAAAACATCCATTAGTATAGAAACTACTCTATCCTTTTGATTATCATCTCCGCTGTAAAGAGAAAGTTTTGAAGCTTCTACATACCAGTCGCAGAAATCATTCCAGAAAAAGTCATAAACAGCTTGTGCTGCTTCATTGAATTTATAACCTTCAATGGCATTACGAACTTTTTTAACATTTTCATTGAAACTGTGATAAATCCACTTATCTATTTCTGTGAATTTTGATTCATCAATAGGAACAAGTTTTCTTCCCTCTAAATTCATAAGTAAATATCTAGTTGCATTCCATACTTTATTTGCAAATCTAGAACCCAACTTAAATGAATCCATATCAACAAGAATGTCTTGACCTTGTGTAGCAAGATAGCAAATTGTAAATTTCATTGCATCAGCACCATAAAGGTCTATGACTTCAAGAGGGTCTATTCCATTGCCAAGACTTTTAGACATCTTACGGCCTTTTTTATCTCTAACAAGACCTGTTATATAAATATCTTTGAAAGGAACTTTTCCTGTAAACTCAAGAGATGCCATAATCATTCTAGAAACCCAGAAAAATATTATGTCATAACCAGTTACAAGAGTGCTTGTGGGGAAAAAGCGCTTAAAATCATCTGTTTCTTCAGGCCATCCCAATGTGCTAAACGGCCAAAGCCACGAAGAAAACCATGTGTCAAGGACATCGGTATCTTGGTGAATGTGTTTGCTATGGCACTTAGAACAGCAAGTTGGGTCTTCGCGTTCCACCATCATATTTCCGCAATCTTCACAATACCAAACAGGAATTCTATGCCCCCACCAAAGCTGACGGCTTATGCACCAGTCCCTTATATTTTCAAGCCAGCTTGAGTACGTATTTTCCCATCTTTTTGGATAAAAATGAATGTCGCCTTTTTTCCATGCATCCAAAGCCTTGTCTGCCATTGAGCGCATTTTTACAAACCACTGCTGACTAAGATATGGTTCTACCGTAGTATTGCATCTATAGCAGTGGCCAACTTCATGTTTATGTTCTTGTACTCTAACAAGATATCCAAGTTCTTGCAGCTTTTGAGCAACTTTGTCTCTAGCAACTTCAGCAGGAAGACCTCTGAATTCCTCTGGGCATACATCGTTAAGTGTGCCATCTGGATTTAAGATGTTTATAGCTTCAAGATTGTGTCGTTTTCCGCATTCCCAGTCATTTGGATCGTGAGCTGGTGTAATTTTTACCATACCTGTTCCAAATTCAATTCCAACAAAACTATCAGCTATAATTGGAATTTCTCTGTCAGTCAAAGGCAATTTGAGCATTTTACCAACAAGTGCTTTGTAACGTTCATCATCTGGGTTAACAGCAACAGCAACGTCTCCAAACATTGTCTCTGGTCTTGTTGTTGCAACAGTTATATGACCACTGCCATCTGCAAATGGATAATTTATATCATAAAGGTGTCCCAAATCTTCTTGGTGCTCAACTTCATCATCAGCTAAAGCTGTGCCACAATGTGGACAATAATTGACAAGATAAAGGCCTTTATAAATTAAACCTCTTTCGTACAAAGATACAAAAGTTTCTCTAACAGCTTTTGAAAGACCCTCGTCCAAAGTAAAACGCTCATGATCCCAGTCGCATGAACAGCCAATCTTTTTCAACTGTCCAACAATAATGTCATGATGTTTTTCTTTTAATTCCCAAGTTCTTTCAACAAATTTCTCTCTGCCTAAATCTTGTCTTTTTAATCCTTCTTTTTTAAGCTGGCGCTCCATAACATTTTGTGTTGCAATTCCTGCATGATCAGTACCAGGAACCCACAATGTTGGACGTCCAGTCATTCTGTAATAACGGATTAAGATATCTTGCAGAGTATTGTTAAGAGCATGCCCCATATGCAGAATTCCAGTAACATTTGGTGGTGGCATTACAATGACGAAAGGCTTTCCTTCGCCTGTAGAAGGCTTAAAGTTTCCATCTTCAACCCACATTTTATAGATTGAATCTTCAAACGCCTTTGGATTATACGCTTTTTCTAACTCAACAGCTTTCATTGAGAACCTCCAAATGCAACAAACTGCATATTGCATTTATCCTATAC
>CAVDLI010000011.1:0-17430 GCA_963609725.1 bacterium
GTTTCCATTTGAGTTATACGCTTTTGCAATAATAAACCAGTTTCCCTCCAAAAGATTATTAACAGCAATACTTGTTTCTTTGCTACATACTGGACCAAAAGAAGTTCCATTTGGACCAGAGCCTTCAACAGAAAAACTTGTAGCTGTCAATAAAGTATTCTTTGGCATTATTGTTTTACTTGTCATATCCTCAAATTGCATTATAAACGATGCACAAGCCAGTTTTTCTTCTGCAATCTGCTCTAGTGTTGTAGATTCATCACATGAGACTAACAACAAAACAATCAAAAAAATTAGAATGTGAATAAATTTTTTCATGCTAACCTCCAGTAAATAGCTCCAATAAATAACTCTTACTTATGAGATACAAAAAAAGTATTTTTTTATTCACAAATGTTGTTTCCTAAAAACATCAACAAGGTAAAACTTAAAAAAAGAGGCCTCGCATAAACGAAGCCTCAAACATTGTTAAAAAAGATTAAAGAGATTTTCGTCAAACATTAATAAAGTTTACGAAGATTGTCAGCAGAATCCAAAGCCATGAGAGCTTTAACTGGATCTTTGACTTTTGCCATGAAAATCATAGCTGCAATTACATATGGCTTATAAGAAGCTTGTTTGTAAAGAGGATCAAGATAACGGTCAAAGACAGAGTTATCAACCTCACCTTCTTTGCAAGAAAGACCGGTAATGTCTGCAGGAAGGCAGTGGAGATACAATGCTTTTCCATCTTTTGTAAGTTTCATCTTTTCTTCTGAACAAGTCCAATCTTTGTGCTCTGCATTCTGTGCAAGAAGTTTCTTCTCTAATGCATCAATACCAGCCTTGTCGCCTTTTTGATAAAGTTTTGTTCTCTCTTCCATTGCCGCAAATGGAGCCCAGCTCTTTGGATATACAATGTCTGCATCTTTGAATGCTTCATCCATACTATTACACTGCTTGAAAGAACCACCAGAAGCTTTTGCATTCTTATTTGCAATATCAATACACTCTGGCATTACTTCATACCCTTCTGGGTGAGCAAGAGTAACATCCATACCAAATCTTGTGAAAAGTCCAATAACACCTTGTGGAACGCTGAGAGGTTTGCCATATGAAGGACTATAAGCCCAAGTCATTGCAACTTTTTTGCCTTTGAGATTTTCAACACCACCAAACTGGTGAATAACATGAAGCATGTCAGCCATACATTGTGTTGGATGGTCTACATCACACTGTAAGTTTACAAGAGTAGGTCTCTGCTCAAGAATGCCATGACGATACCCATATTCGCATGCATCAATGAAAGTTTGCTGATACTTATGGCCTTCACCAATGAACATATCATCACGAATACCAACGACATCGGCCATAAAAGAAACCATGTTAGCTGTCTCACGGACAGTCTCCCCATGTGCAATTTGGCTTACTTTTTCATCAAGAACTTGCTCTTCAAGTCCAAGAAGGTTGCAAGCACTTGCAAATGAAAAACGTGTGCGAGTTGAGTTGTCTCTAAAAATTGAAATTCCAAGACCAGAATCAAAAATACGTGTACTCTTGTTATGCTCTCTAAGATCTCTTAGTGCATCAGCAACAGTAAAAATTGCATCCAATTCTTCATCAGTTTTGTCCCATGTCCAATAAAAATCATTCTTGTACATGTTGTTTATATGCAAGGTTTCAAGATGTCTTGCAAGTTCTAAAGCTTTGCTCATTTTTATAATCTCCTAAAATTAGCGGATATCGTTTCCAGTAAGTTCCTGACGGAAAGCGGTTGCGCTTCCATCTTTATTTTCTGGCTTATAAAGCATTGGTACTGCAGCATAAAGGGCAGCACAAACTACAAGGTCATGTTTCCAAGTAATTTCGTTTGGTGCATGAGCTTGGGATTCTGCTCCAGGACCAAAACCAACACATGGAATTCCATAACGGCCTTGAATTGATACACCATTAGTTGAGAATGTCCATTTATCACAAAGTGGACGACCAACTCTCTTTTCTTTAGCAACATCATCAGCCCAAAGTCTTGTATCTCCCCAAAGTTCATGGTGTGCATCTACAAGAGCCTTCACGTGTGGTGCACTTTCCTTGTTAATCCATGTTGGGAAGAAACATTCTGTCTCATATACATGACCTGTCCAAGCTGGTCTGTCATACATATACATAGAAACTTTGACGTCTTTTGCATATTTCTTGCATGCAGGAAGATCTTCAATTTCTTTAAGACATGACTTATAAGTCTCTCCTGCTGTCATTCTACGGTCAATAGAAATTGAACAAGAATCAGCAACAGCACAGCGGGATGGAGATGTATAGAAAATTTGTGATGTAGTACAAGTTCCTCTTCCAAGGAAGCGAGCATCTTCGTAATGATCTGGGTTGTACTTTGGATCAAGCATCTTAGCTAAGCCATGAATATGCTCGTCATCTGCTGGGTTTTCATTAAGATCTCTTACGTTCTCAATAATTTCAGCCATTTTGTGAATTGCATTATCTCCTCTCTCAGGAGCAGAACCATGGCAAGAAACACCATGAACATCAACTCTAATTTCCATTCTTCCACGATGACCACGATAAACACCACCGTCTGTTGGCTCAGTAGAAATTACAAACTCAATTTGCTTTGCAGCATCTTCTGGACCATTGAAATATTCATTGACTATAGATTGCCAACACATGCCATCACAATCTTCTTCTTGGACAGAACCTACAACCATAATTTTATATCCGGCAGGAATAAGTCCAAGATCTTTCATAATCTTTGCACCATAAGTTGCTGATGCCATTCCGCCCTCTTGGTCTGAACCTCCACGGCCATAGATTTGAGTCTCATTTTCCCAACCCTTATATGGGTCAGCTGTCCAGTTGTTTATATTACCAATTCCAACAGTATCAATATGGGAGTCTATAGCAATGATTTTGTCACCATTTCCCATCCAACCAATGATATTGCCAAGTTTGTCAATTTCAACTTTATCATAACCAAGTTTTTCCATCTCTTCCTTGATTCTATAGACAACACCCTTCTCTTCACAGCTCTCAGAAGGAATTGCAATCATGTCTCTGAGAAACTTTGTCATTGAAGGCCCATATGCCTCAGCGGCCTTCTTGATGGCAGCAAAATCCATAAATATCCTCCATTTGTATATTTGAATTGTAGTTCAAATGTCTTTTTTTTATTTACTAGAACAAAGTTTACAACACAATGCAACAAAACGCAACAAAAAAAGCCGGCCGTAACACCATATTATAACCATTGTAATATTGTTATAATCTAGAAATGTTACAACCAGCTATCTACAAAAAAATCCAAAGTTAAGACTCTATTTTTGCAAAACTCAAATCATCAGATTTTACCAAGTGCCTTCAATACTTTTTCAGGTGTCATTGGCCAGCTTGTAAGCCAAGCCCCACAAGCATCATGAATAGCAATTCCAATTGCAGGAGCTGCACCATTACATGCAATCTCAGATATGGACTTAGCACCAAATGGGCCGTAAGCATCATTAACATCAATTAGAACTGCCTTAAAATCATCTGGAGCTTCCAAAATCATTGGAACACCATAATCTGTCATATTTGCATTAATGCACTTGCCATCTTTATCAAGTTTCATATCTTCATACAAAGAATGACCAATAGATTTCATGACCGCACCATACATTTGACACAAAGCAACTTCTGGATTTATTGGAGTTCCTGCATCCTGCAATGCATAGAATTTTTGAACCTTAATCTCTCCTGTTCGCACGTTAACGGCAACTTGCGCAAAATGTGCTCCATATGGGACCGATGACGCTGTAGTAATATAAGTGCCATGTGCAATCATTTGGCCGTGACCTGCACCACTACAAGCTGTATGAGAAAGCTCATAATAAGATAAAGTTTTTCCAGTCTTTTTGGAGTACACTTCACCTGGGAATCGAAGTTCAAGGTCTTTTTCGTCCTCACCCAATTGATAAGAAGCTTCTTTTATAATCATTTCTTTTAATTTCTTAGTAGCTTCTAAAGATGCATTTCCACTAAAGAATGTTCCAGATGACGCATAAGCTCCTGTATCAAAAGCACAAGAATCAGTATCACCAGAGACTACAGTAATTCTATCCATTGGGACTTTTAAGACCTCTGCAACAATTTTTGCAGAAATAGTGTCAAGTCCAGTTCCAAGGTCTGCACCACCACTATTGAGAATTACAGTACCATCGGTCTCAAGTTTGGCAATAGCTTCTGCATGATCCAAGCCAGGAAGACCAGAGCCTTGCATAATCATTGCAAAACCTTTTCCAATCTTCCAGTTTGGGTCTCCGCTTTCAACTTTCTTGCCCCACTGTATCATGTCACAGCCTTTTCTTATGGCTTCATCAAGTCCACAAGAGCCTACTGGAACAACAGCACCTTCTCTTCCTTCTCCAAGGCCTTTAAGGATTTCAAGCATATATCCTTCTTCAACATGATTTTTGAGAACCATATCCTTGTAATCAATACCTAGTTTTTCAGCAAGCAAAGCCATTGCCATCATAAGACCATATGTACCTTTTGGAGTGCCATAACCTTGATATGCACCGGCAGGTGGCGTATTTGTATAAAAAACTTTAAGGTCATACTTCATGTTGTCAACCTTAAAAAGAGGTAAAGTCTTAGAACAACTATTCATTGGAACTGTAAGACAGTGGTTGCCGTAAGGACCAGTATTTGCACAAACTTCCATGTAAATGCCAGTTATTTGGCCGTCTTTATTACCAGACATCTTTACCATGACCCGCATGGGATGTCTGGTAGAATTAGCAATGAATTCTTCCTCTCTTGTGTTATGACACAAAACTGGTTTTCCAGTAACAAAAGCAGCATAACCGGTTAAGTCTTCAATCAAAATATCCTGTTTTGAACCATAACCACCACCAACACGAGTCTTAATTACATGTATTCTGTTTTCAGGAAGACCTGTAACCCAGCCTACAATCCTTCTTACATGGTAAGGAACTTGAGTAGAAGCATAAACTACAAGTCTTTGACCTTCCATTTTTGCAAAACAAATATGTGTTTCAAGTGGTGTATGCTGTATTTGACTAGTTTGATAAGTGCATTCGACAACGGCATCGGACTCTTTGAAAGCTTTATCAACATCTCCAATGTGTCCTTTGTTGGATGCAGCTATATTGTGTCTAATGTCGCCACCAAGAGGAAATTGATAAATAACTTTTCCTTCTCTGGGGTCCTTTGCACCTTTGTTATATTCGTCAAGATCCTTTGGTGCACCAGCTCTATATTCAACAATCCCATCATGAACAGCCGGAGCTCCGGGAGCCATAGCTTCCTCAACTGTAAAGACAGCAGGAAGTACTTCATATTCTACCTTAATCAAGCTACATGCTTTTTTGGCTTCTTCTAAAGTCTCTGCAATAACAGCAGCTACTCTATCTCCCACGTGGCGAACTTTAAGATTAAAGAGTCGTCTATCATGTGGAGATGGCTCAGGATTTCCCTGCCCTGCTTGCATATAATGTGTTTCAGGTGTGTTATAAGCTGTAAGAATTTCAATAACACCCTCAACTTTCATAGCTTCACTTGTGTCTATAGACTTTATATAAGCACTTGCATGTGGACTTCTAAGTACTACCATGTGGCAAGTATCGGATGGGACATAATCTTCAACAAAAGCTTTATCACCAGTTACAAGCTGTGCGCCGTCAATTTTAGAAATTGGCTTACCAATATAATCAAGCTCTGGTCTAAACGACGGAGCAATTGAAGATGAATATTTGCCGTCTTTCATTTTTTCTTGTGCAAGTTTTACAGCAAGATAATAATGCTCGTAACCTGCATCTCTTATGAAAATTCCAGAAAGAGTATCTTTTATTTCTTCTTTTGTAGGATTTGGGTTGTTTTCCAAAAGCCATGTTAGTAAAAGAGCTGCGGCAGGAACATTGTATGCACTTTGGACAATACCTGCATCAATCATTGCTTGTTGAACTATTGTAAGATGCCTTGGATCTCCTAAACCGTCAGGAGTTCTAATTTCACATCCTTGAACTTCTCCGGCTAGTACTAAATTTGCAAAAACTGGAGTTCCATCCACTAATACAGTATCACTTCCACAAAAGCCCTCGCAATCATCACTATCACGCACAGCAAGGTTTCCATTAAGAAGAAGCATTTCTCTAAGCTTAGTTGAAGGCTCTACATCAAAACTTCTACCTCTACCGTTAATTACACAATCAACTCTCATTAGCAGTCTCCTTTGGAAGCTGTAGCTTTACTTTCTTGAGCATTATCATTTTGAGTATTATTATTTTGAGCATTATCATTTACAGAAAGAACTTCTTTTGCTAAATCAAATGCCGTAATTCCTATCAAATATCTCTTATATTCTTCACTTCCATACAACAAGTCTGATACAACCTTAAAAGTGTCACATTTTTTTACAGAACTTAAAACTTCATCTTCACTAGCACCGTTTGAAATCATTTGTGCTAAGTTTGTCATTAAGAATACCCCTGTACCCTTTAGAGCTACAGCAATTCTAAGTTCTCCATTGATATTACAAGCAGACATTGTTAAAACAGCGTGACTTTCTGCTGTATTTGCATATCTTTTTGAAGAAACTACTGCAGTCTGTGGAATTAAAACAGCAGCGATAAGACAATCTTTGAAAACATCATGCTCATTTAAGTATTTTTTTGTACACCTGAAAAATGTATTTCCGTTTGTATCTACTAGTTCAAGAAGAGCTCCTGTAGCAAGAAGTGTTGGATAAAGATAAGAGTCATCTCTTATAAGAGCAACATTTCCACCAATAGTAGCCATGTTGCGTTTTGTTCTTGAAGCCATAAAATGACAAGCGTTCTTAAGCCACACAGGAATTTCACTAGAGTCTACTAACTCTTGAAAAGTACACATTGAACCAATTCTTATAAACTTACTATCAAACTTACTATGTGATGAACATTCATCTTTTCTTGGGTCATCAATTATTGAAATGCCATCAAGACTTCCAATTCTACCAATAGAAATTAAATTTGGAACATCAACAGAGCTATTGAGTCTATTTACTTCTGTTCCTCCGGCAAGAAATGCAGAATTTGCATTCTTCAAAGCAACAGCCTCAGCAATATCTTTTGCACTTATAAGATTTTCAACCATAAATTCTCCTCTTCTCAAGAAGTCCAGCGCTTATCTTATTGGCCTTAATGGCAAGTTCATTCTCATCTACACCAACAACTTTTCTATCATCAACAACTACTTGTCCATTTACAATTGTATATTTGGCAGTATGGTCACAACCACAGAATAAGAGTGAAGCAATTGGGTCACTTTGGCTTCCTGCGTATGCAATTGTAGAAACATCAAAACATGCAAGATCTGCAGCCCACCCTTCTTCAAGCCTACCAACATTTCCAAAATTCAACATCTTGGCACCGTTTTCACTACCCATTTTGAAAACATCACGAGCTGTCAAAGCCGTGCTACCATATTTTACTCTTCCAAGCAACAGTGCATTACGCATTTCTCCAAGCATGTCAGAACTGTCATTTGAAGCACTTCCGTCAACACCAATACCAAGATTGACACCCAAGTCTAAGAGTTCTCTTGTACGGCAAATCCCAGAACCAAGTCGCATATTTGATGATGGGCAATGAGAAATGTGACTTCCTGTTTTTGCAAGAAGTGCAAGTTCTTCATCATTAAACCAAATCCCATGAGCATAAAAGACATCATTTCCAATTAGTTCACACTCTTGCATAAGCTCAACAGGTCTTATCCCATACATTTCTTTACATTGATTTTCTTCATCCATTGTCTCGCATAAGTGAGTATGAAGACGTACACCATATTTTCTTGCAAGTCTTGCACTTTCTATCATACAACGCTTTGTCACAGAAAAAGGAGAACAAGGTGCAAGAACAATTTTATGCATTGCCATTGGTGATGGGTCATGATAAAGCTTAATAACCCGCTCTGAATCTTCAAGTATTTCGTCCTCAGTTTGTACAACTGTATCTGGAGGAAGCCCCCCATCCTTTTTAGAAAGACTCATACTTCCTCTTGTAGGAGAAAATCTCATCCCAAGCTGGTCTGCAGCCTTAAATTGAGCGCCAGTCAAATCTTGACCTTTGCACTGTTTAGGAAACACATAATGATGGTCTGTAGTACAAGTACACCCAGTTTTAAGAAGCTCTGTCATAGCTAGAAGTGAAGAATAGTATATAGCTTCTTCATCTATGTATTTCCATACCTCATATAGATATACAAGCCAATCAAAGAGTTTTGCATTCTGTACTTCAGGAAGGTTGCGTGTAAGAGTTTGATAAAAATGATGATGTGTGTTAACAAAACCTGGAACCACAGCAAGGTTTGATGCATCAATGACTCTATATCCATAAGGAACTTGAAGAGATTTTCCAATAGATTTTACTTTGCCATCCTCAATTATCATATCAACACTACTTAACGTTTCCTTACTGGGATTTGTCATTAGTGCATATATATCTTTTAGGAATATTCCTTTTTCGTTCATAAAATTCCTCTTAGTACTACTGTCTTGTTAATATTACAACAATATTACAACAATATTACAACCTTGGCTCAGGCTGTCCAGTTACGTGATATTCATCATAAGTATCAATAACTTTTCCTTCTGGATGCTCATTAGAGACAGTCAAAAAGCGTCTTATCATTCTACGGGTTGCTTCTCTTCTAAATTCCGGCATAGCACGCGGAGAAATAACATTATCAAAACCATTGATAACATCTTCAATTAAAGCAGGAGTAAGTTTTCTACCAATCAAAATATTCTCAACATCCCTACTACGGTTTGTTTTTGCACCTGTAGCTGTAGCTGATACTCTGTAGTCTTTAACAGTACCATCATTATTGAATTTAATAGCTTGGCTTAATGTTATCTTACTTATTGCATTAGCTTTGCGAGTTCCAACTTTGTGCCAAAAGATGTAATCAAAATCATCTTCTGAATAAGGAACAATAACCTCTGTTATCATTTCATCAGGATGTAAATCTATAGTTCTGAACTTAACAATAAAATCACTGACTAGAACTTCTCTTTCTCCTGAAATGGAACTAAGTTTTACACGTGCATCCAATAAGTACAAAGGACCCGGAGTATCACCTTTAGGAGATGCATTTGCAATATTACCACCAATTGTTGCACTGTTTCTAAGAGCTACAGCTCCCATTCTAGATGCAGCTTGTCTTAAATGCCAAGGGCACATTGTGTTTTCTGCAATTTGAGCGCTTGTGCAACCAGAACCAATACAGCATTCACCTTTTTCGTTGATGTAAATTTTCTTAAGTTCTGGCAAATTTCTGACAATCATAACAGGTTTATTAAATGTTGGTGTCAACCCCAAAGTTCTTTTGTTAGAAACCATCAAATCACTTCCACCAGCAAGGATTATGACATCATGTTTTGATTTTATCTCAAGAGCCTCTTGCAGCGTTTTTGGTATGTAGCACATCATTTCTTCCATAGATTTGCTCCTCTTTGAGCGGCAAGTTTTATACTTTCCACAATAAGGTCATAACCTGTACAACGGCATATATTTCCACTAATTCCAAGCCTAATCTCATCTTCAGTAGGATTTGGATTTCTTGAAAGAAGATAATATGCAGCAATTACCATTCCAGGAATGCAAAAACCACATTGTACAGCACCACCATCAGCAAATGCTTGAATAATTACAGAACCTTTTTGAGTTTCTCTTATTCCTTCAATCGTCATTATATCTTGGCCATTTGCAGCACCAACAGGAATAAGACAAGGTGTAACAATTCTATCATTCATTAAAATAGAACAGGCTCCACATTCACCTTCACTGCAACCCTCTTTCACTCCAACACAACCAAAATCTTCTCTAAGAACGTCTATTAGCCTTCTAAGAGGATCTGTTGCAATAGTTACTTTTTTACCATTTAAGGTAAATTCAATGTTATATTCTTGAGCCATTAGAGAGCCTCCTTTATGTCTGTTCCTTTAAGCATATAAAGCATGACATCTTCTGTAGGCACAGGAATTGAAGAAATTCGTTTACCTATTGCACGAGAAAGTGCATCAATGTAAGCTGCACCACTTCCGTTAAATACGAGCTCTCCCATTCCCTTTGCTCCAAAAGGACCCCATTCATACGGATTTTCAACAAAATTTACACTTTGAGTTGGACAATCCATAGAAGTAGGCACAATATAATCACTCATAGAAGTTTGCTTGAAATGACCTCCAACGTTCTTAAGAACCTCTGTAGACGCCCATCCTATTCCTTGCAAAATTCCACCATTGACTTGTCCATGAACAATCATTTCATCAATCAAATGACCACAGTCATGGCTAGACCAAACACCTTTAGTTGTAACTTCTCCCGTACAAGGGTCAACTTCAACTTCAACAGCACAAACACCCCATCCATAACCAAGATATGCATAACCTTGGAATGTACTTTGATCCCATGGATATCCCTCTGGGTGCTCATAATGAGTTTCTACAACAAAATCTTCTTCTTTGTCGTACCTGGGTTTCATTAAAGTTGCAGCTCTTTCAACAAGCTCTCCAACAATCATTGTAGAACGAGATGCTGCTGTAGGGCCGGAATCTGGAACTCTAGAAGTATTTGGATCAAGGAAAACAACTTTTTCAATTGGTATTTCAAGAACATGCGCTGCAATCTTTGGTAAAATAGTATGGAAACCTTGCCCCATTTCTGTTTGACTGCACAAAATTTCTACAGTGCCATCTTTGAACTTATGGAGCTGGGCACGTCCCTTAATAATTGCTTGTTCGCCGTTACCCGTGAAAGCACCACCATGATTGTAGAAAGAAATTCCAATACCTTTCCCACAGCCCCACTTATATTCTTTCACTTTCCTTTCATAGTCCGATTCTTTTAACACTTGCTCAAGCATCTCTGGTATCATGACTTTTTCTACAATTTTACCATTTGTACTTGTAGTATCGCCCTGCTTTATAAAGTATCTTTTTTTATACTCAAGAGGATCCAATCCCTGCATTTCTGCTAAGTGACACATATGAGTTTCCACAGCAAATAATGTCTGAGGAGCACCAAAACCTCTGAATGCACAACTTGGATAAGTGTTTGTTGCAACACCAAACCCTTCAGTTCTTATGTTGGGGAAAGAATAACAGCCTGTAACATGGAAACATCCTCTTTGAAGAACAACAAACGAAGATGAAAGATATCCACCAACATTGTAGTAAACTTTACTGTCCATAGCCACAATATTGCCGTCTTTATCCAACCCAGTTTTGAACACAACTTTAGAAGGATGTCTTTTGACAGAATTCTCAATATCTTCTTCTCTGTCAAAAATCATCTTTACACCCTTTTTCATTACATAACAGGCTAAAAGTAAAGGACCGCAAACAACATCAGGGAAATGCTCCTTGCCGCCAAAAGCACCGCCTGTAGTAGTCTGCTGAATAGAGATTTTTTCTGGATCAATATTCAAAAGCGGAGCAATAGACTTTCTAATATAAAATGGACACTGTGCAGAAGCATAAATTTTATATCCATCACCATCAGGAACACAGCATGCTCCGTTTGTCTCTAGATAAACATGCTCTTGGAAGCCCGTTTCTAATGTCTCTTCAACAATTTTGTCAGCAGTCTTAAATGCTTCATCAACATTACCAACATCAAGGCGCAAGTTACAAAAGATATTATTGTCATTGACAAAGGCTCCCCCTTTACAAGCAAGACCATCATCAATAGAAACAGCCGGCTCTTGTTCTTCATATTCAACAATTATTTTCTCTTTGAGATCTTCAACTGTTGTTCTATCTGGGCCAACAATAATTCCAATTGTCTCGCCAACAAATCTAACATTTGTTTCAGCAAAGCATTTCCAGTCTGTAGCTATCATATGCAAATAGTTATGACCACCTTCTGGGATATCTTTGTAAGTTATAAATTTGTAGCCTTCTGGCATATCAGGAAGCTTTATGTCTTTAATAATTCCCCTTGGAATACTGGAACGCACTAGACGACCCCAAAGGCAATCTTCAAAGTCATAATCAGCTATGTATTTAACAGAGCCTTCACTTTTTGACACTGCATCAAGCCTTCTCACAGCTTTGGAAATGTCGTTTACTACCATCACTCCTCCAATTCTAAACTTCATTCTGTGCTCCATTAAAATATAAAAAATATAATGGCAGCCCAAAACGAAATGCAAGCCGCAGTATGACTTATTTCACACCACGGCTCATCAATAGATTACATAAAAACGCAAGAAAAGTACACAATCAAACTATCTCACATTATTTTTTACATCAACGAACTATACCGCTAGTTCCATCTGCAGGAAGAGAATTGGTCTTTTCCCAAACTCTTTTTGCAACCTCAGCCGCTTTTGCGTATATTTCTTTTTCATCAAAATCAAACTGTCTATTTTCCATAACAAGTTTTCCATTGATCATAACAGATTCTACACAATTGCTACTCATACCCCATATAAAATGACCAGCTGCGTTCTGAGCATTAAGCGGAGTTGGATTTTGATATGTAATAATATCAAGATCCGCTTTATAACCCGGCTCAATTCTTCCAAATTTATCTCCACCAAAATACTTTTCAATAAATGAATTTGCTCGTGTTAAGGCTCTAAGATAATCACCTGGCCAATATGGACCATTTGCATCACGGTTTTTGAAGAATGCAATTTTACTTTCTTCAAACATGTTGCTTCCACAGCCATCTGTTCCAAGAACTAAATTCTCAATTTTTGGAAGATATTTACTGTAACCTACTTCATTGTTCATGTTGCTTCTTGGATTGTGAGCTAAATAACAACCACGTTCATTTAGAAGTTCAATCTCATGTTCATTGAGATAAATACCATGAACCAATAGAGTGTTATCAGAAAGAAGTCCATGCTTATCAAGCCTGTCCAGAATGTCCATGTTGTAGAAATGATGAGACCAAACTTGGTCATATTCACCTTCTGCAACATGAATATGAACTCCACGACCCGTTTGACGAGCAGAATCAGCTAGCATTTCCATTCCTTCTTCAGGGATTGTAAACGGTGCATGTCCTCCAACCATAGCTTGGCACATTACATTTTCACCACGTTTTTTTCTGTCGTCTACCTCTTTTGCAAATCTAATGCCTTCCTGTACTCCAGCCTTGATTTCATTCATGCCATAGTTGCGGTCTGTTATACCATAAGCAACTATACCTCTTAAACCAAACTTCTCCATTCCTTTAGCAATAGTTGAGAGAGAACCAGAAATGTAATTTGGACTTTCATGATGGTCTATACAAGTTGTAGTACCGTTTTTTATAGCATCAAGAGTACAAATTAGAGAACTGTAATACAAAGCCTCTTCATCTAATGCTCTATCTAAACGCCACCACCATTCCTTAAGAATTTGAATGAGATCTGTTTGTGGACCTGCAGAAATCAACATTCCACGACTAAGACCGCTGTAATAATGATGGTGAGCACAAATCATGCCAGGAATAACTGTTTTACCACTAGCATCAATAACTTTGTCAGCTTTAATCTCTTTAGAAGCATTCTTGCCAACAGCAGTTATAATGTCATCAACTATTACAATATCCACATCTTCAAGGACTTCAACAGGATCCATTGTTTGGATAACTCTTGCATTTCTAATAACAGTTGTCATGTCTTACTCCTCTACTCTTGTAAGAAGATAGTCGTAACAAATGAAAACTTGCTCAATAAGATCCCTAACAAGTTCTGGGACATCACCAACAAGATTACCATCTCCATCAATGTGACATTCAATTATATTGCCTTCAAGTCGCACAAGTACGCTGTCACCATCTACATAGAAACCACTGTTTGTACTATCTTCAAAGTCATCACGTCTGCTAAAGACTGTAAACTTATCCTTGTAAGGTCTTCCATTATGGTTACAGAACGTAGCACAGTTGCCACATTCATTACAGAATGCGTCAATGTGAAGAATTTGGAACGGGTCTTCTGTTGCATCAGAGAAACGCATATCAATGGCAACATTTGCACGGTTTGGACATACATCAACACACTTATTACAAAGATATGTACAGTCCATACAACGTTTTGCTTCCTGCTCTGCAAATGCTTTTACATCACAAGGGCTTACACAACTTGTACAAAGATGAGTCTTTCTATACTGGATATCCTTAAAGAATTTGTCTTCTGCTTCAAGATATTCATCATCTTCTAAAAGCACGTCATCTTCGTCATCACAGCAATCATCACAACAGTCATCACAGCCACAACCTTCATGCTCGCCATGGCAATTTTCATGACAATCTTCATGACAGCTATCATTATGCGAACAATTATCGTGGCAACAATCATCATGACAACAAGAGCAATCATCATCACATTCAGCATCCTTAATTTCGTCTAAAACTTTATCAATAGTTGCTTCAACAGCCTTACGAGCAGACGCAATACATCTTACAACCGTTGATGGACCGCTTTGAACATCTCCAATTGCGTAAACTCCCTCAACTGGTGTTTCATTAGTCTCAGCATCTACTACAGGCCAGCCTTTCTCATTTACAGGAACACCATACCAAGTGAGAGCATCACTGTCAGCATGCTCACCAATAGCTGTAATTAAAACATCACAAGCAATTTCAATTGTTTCTGATGTCTCAACAGGTCTGCAGCGACCAGAAGAATCGGCCTCGCCTAATACCATCTTTGTGCAAACAAGTTTTCCATCTCCAATACGTTTTGGGTTTGCAAGGAATACAAATTGCACGCCATCTTCTTTTGCAAGTAAGAATTCTTCGTGGTCAGCTGGCATTTCTTTCTCAGTTCTTCTGTAAACAACCGTAACATTTTCAACGCCTTGAGTTCTCTTTGCAGCTCTTGCGCTATCCATTGCTGTGTTTCCGCCACCAGTGACAACAACATTTTTGCCCAAAACATCAAAGGCTTTATCATTCTTAAATGCTTCAAGGAATTCCAAGGCACCAAGCGTTGACTTCTCATCTCCTTCTACTGCAATTTTGTTGTCTTTTTCACTTCCAACTGCATAATAGATAAACTCATAACCGTCATCCTTAAGAGCTTTAACAGTTACATCTTCAAGCTTGACGCCATAATTGAACTTAACTCCATGTGCTGCAACAAAATCAATGTCAGCTTGAACAGCTTTTGGATCAATTCTAAATGTTGGAATAATATTTGCAACAACACCGCCTGCATTCTGTTCTCTTTCAAAAATTGTTGTATCAAAACCCGAACGAGCTAAAAAATATGCAGCAGAAAGACCAGCAGGACCGGCACCTACAACAGCAGCTTTGACATCAGCAGGTGCACCCGGAGCTGTCCAATGATTTTGCATATATTCTTCGCTTCCATGCTCTACAGCAATCTTTTTCATATCTCTAATTCTTACAGCACCTTCGTAATCCATTCTTGCACAATGAAACTGGCATTGATGGTCGCAAATGTTGCAAGTAATATTTGGGAGAGCATTTTCTTGATAGATTACTTCAAGAGCATCGGCATAACGGCCTTCTCCCACAAGTCCAATATAATCTGGAATGTTTTGATGGATAGGACAAGCCATCATACAAGGTGAAACATAACAATTAAAGAGAGGTAATGCATTATCCACTTTGGCTTTATTATCACCTCTGAAAGCCTTTTTTGAATATTCTGCGTTACGTGCTTTATTGCTTAACTCAAGGACAGCTTTTGCATCAATATCTTTTTTATTCCAAGTCTTGCTTTCTTTTTCAAGAAGCTCTGCCATTCTAGCCATTCTTACATATCCACCTGGCTTAAGCATGTCTGTTGCAAGCGTAATTGGCCTAATTCCGGTATCAAAAATGTCTTTTACTGAGAAAATCGTACAACCACCAGAATATGAGACAGGAAGTTTTCCATCAAATTCTTCGCTAAGTTTTGCAGCAACACGTGTAGAAATTGGAAGGAGCGCTCTACCAGACATGTATCTTTCATCACCAGGAAGAACTTTGCCATCATTAACATTGCCAAGGGTATTGGTAAGCTTAACACCAAAACCAAGCCCCTGCTTCTTTGCTAGCTCAACAAGGCGGTGCAACATTGCAATTGCATCTTCATATTGAAGGTCGTGTTCAAAACTCTCTCTTTTGAGCGTAACATGATTAAAACCGATATCATTGAGAATCTCTCTTACTTCGTCATATCCAAGAAGTGTTGGGTTGAGTTTTACAAAAGTATTGAGTTTTTTCTCTGTAAGCATATAAGAACAAATAGCTTCAATCTCTTTTGGAGGACATCCATGCATTGTAGAAATTGTCACACTTTTACAAATTACAGGACTAATTCTATCTTCAATACCTTTTAGAGCTTTCAAGTGAGGCTCTAAGTCAGAGCCGCATAAAAGGTCATCATCCTCAAGCATTGACTTCAAAGATGCTTTATATTGTGCAAACAAAGGACTTCTTGATGCATCCATCATGTTATTTATAAAAGTCTGCATCTTTGGCTGTTTAATACCTTCAAGATTATAACCAACGCTCATGTTAAAAATGAAATCCGGTTCAGCATTTTTGCCACTGAGTGCAATTTGAAGTACATGGACAGCAAACCAAGCTTTTAGATACTCATCAAAAGCTTTTTCCAATGTGTATTCAGTAGACCATTCAACGTTATGGCCTTCATCTCTTGCATCTATACATGGTTTTGCAATCTCAAGATGATCCATGATTTGAACTGTCTTGAGTTCCATAAATCTACCACCAGCAAGATATGCACTAATTATGTTTTGCGCAAGCTGAGTGTGAGGACCAGCCGCAGGACCAAGTGGAGTTGCACATTTTTGACCAAAGACCTCAATTGAATGTCTTGAAGATGGTTTATAAAAATCTTCCTTACTAATTCCAAATATTGTGCCATGGTTTCTGTATTCAGAAAAAATTCTCTCCATTAGTTCCTCAAAAGGAACAGGTCTCATTTTGTCTCCCATGAAAAGCTCTCCTATTGTTTATTAATCTATAACTAAATTCTAAACCATATTCACTCAAAGTCAACACATTTTGCAACAAAGTGCAACACAGTTTCTTTTAGTTTCTCAGCACTTTTCTAAAAAGATAATAGTAGAAAAAATAAATTTTGACTTCTTTTTTTTAAGTAAAACGCAATTCTCATAGTAAAAAATTTCATTTCTCTAAGTTTTTCATATTATATATTTACACGTAAAGAAAGCTGTGCAATAATCATTCTTATGGAATAAAAACAGCCTTGGGCTGAACCCTTAAAAAGATACTTTTCAACGGAGGAAACAAATGCTCATCAATCTGAACATGAATGAAGAAGTGAGAGCAAGGAACGTCAAGCTTTGCAAGGAAAAAGGCATCATCCTTCCAACTTTCAAGCAGATGGTTGACCCATCAACTGTTCCAGCATCAATAAAGGAGAAACTAGCAAAGACAGGACTCTGGGATGTAAACCCTGTCAACC
>CAVDLI010000011.1:17440-30110 GCA_963609725.1 bacterium
ACATGGAAAAACGAACCTGTCGAGCAAGGTGGTGGGTTTGGCAAAGTAAACTATATTGAAGTTCCAAAACAGCTTACAGGCGTAAAAGCAAGAATTTTTGCTCTTGTTGGCAAGTATTTCCCAACCGGTGCTCATAAAGTTGGTGCAACATACTCATGTCTTGCTCCAGCACTTGCTACAGGAAACTTTGATGCACAAAATCAGCAAGCTGTTTGGCCATCAACAGGAAACTACTGCCGTGGTGGAGCTTATAACAGTGCTCTCCTTGGTTGCAAATCAATTGCAATTCTTCCTGCAGAAATGTCTCAAGAGAGATTTAACTGGCTCAAAACAGTTGCAGGAGAAGTCATTGCAACACCTGGTTGTGAATCAAATGTAAAAGAAATTTTTGACAAGTGTCACGAACTTGATGCAGAAAGAGGCAAACACATTGTCATATTCAACCAGTTTGAGCAATTTGAAAACTATCTTTGGCATTACACAGTAACTGGTGCTGCAATACTTGAAGTTCTAAAAGATCTTGGAGTTAAACCAGAGAATGTACGTGGTTATGCATCATCTACAGGAAGTGGTGGAACACTTGCTGCAGGAGACCACTTAAAGAAAGAATATCCTCACATTGTTATTGCAGCTGGTGAAGCAAAGCAGTGTCCTACTCTACTTAGAAACGGTTTTGGCGGTCATAGAATTGAAGGCATTGGAGACAAGCATGTGCCATGGATTCACAATGTAAAGAATACTGACATGATTTGTGCTATTGATGACCAAGATTGTATGGATATTTATAGACTCTTCAATGAGCCTGCAGGTATCAAGTATCTTAAAGAGACAGTTGGTCTTACAGACAAACAAATTGCAGAACTCCAATACTTTGGTATTTCTGGAATTGGAAATACCCTTAGTGCAATCAAAATGGCAAAATACTATGAAATGGATGAAGATGATGTCATCTTCACAATTTGCACAGACTCTTCTGTCATGTACAAAACAAGACTTGCAGAGCTTGACCAGCAACAAGGCAAATTCTCAGAAATGGAAGCTGCAAGAGTTCATAGTGGCGCTCTTCTTCATCAAAGTTACCAAGATGCTCTTGAGCTTGGATACTATGATAGACTTCGTATCCACAACCTCAAGTATTACACATGGGTTGAGCAGCAGGGCAAAACATATGAAGAGATTAATGCTCAGTGGTATGACAGAAACTACTGGACAAGCATTCCTCCAATGGCAGAACAAATTGATAAACTCATTGAGGACTTCAATAAAGACGTTCTTGCTGACTAATGTTTTTGTTTTCAAAAGGGACTACCGTAAAAAGGTAGTCCCTTGTTTTATTTTATGAGGTTTTTGAAGATGAAATTCAAATATGTATGTATTGACTGTGGTAAAGAGTTCATAACAGACGAAGTCATTTATCAGTGTCCAGAATGTGCAAAAAAATCCAAAGACGGAGAATTTCCACGCGGATATCTCAAAGTAATTTACGATAATGACGAACTCAAGAAACTAAAAGAAAAAGAACATGTTTCAATCTTTGACTTCTTTCCTTACGATGTCCCAAATAAAGATGTATATCCTGTAGGAATTACGCCAATTGTAAGACCAAGACGACTGAATACTAAAATTGGTTTAGACAATGTTTATTGCAAGATGGATGCATACCTTCCCTCTGGTTCATTCAAAGACAGAGCAAGTCAGCTTATTGCAGCACAAGCAATTGCACACAATACAAAAAAGATTGCACTGGCCTCTACTGGAAATGCAGGAGCTGCCATGAGTTGTGCAGGGGCTGCATATGGTTTAGATATAATTCTTTTTGTTCCAAAAACAGCACCAATTAACAAACTCATGCAAAGTGTTTTATATGGAGCAACTGTTGTTCCTGTTGATGGTACTTATGATGATGCTTTTCTTCTTTCAATTGCATATACTGAGCATTTTGGTGGAATTAACCGCAATACAGCTTATAACCCAATGACAATTGAAGGCAAAAAAAGTATTTCAATAGAACTTTTTGAGCAACTTGGCAGGCGCATTCCAGATGTCGTTTATGTGCCTGTTGGAGATGGCTGTATCATAAGTGGTGTATATAAAGGTTTCTATGACTTAATGATGGCCGGATTAACAGATAGAATTCCACATATTGTTTGTGCACAAAGTGAAATGTCAAATGCCATAAGTCTTGCTTTTGAAACAGGTGTTTTCAAATCAATAGAAGCATCTACTCGTGCTGACTCAATATCTGTAGACATTCCAGCAAGTGGAAGAATGGCTGTTCAATATCTCAAATCTTATGATGGATGGTGCACACAAGTTACAGAGAAACAAATTTTAGACGCACAAATGGAACTTGTCCATGACAGTGGCATTTTTGTAGAACCTGCAAGTGCAACAGCTTGGGCTGCATTTGAAAAAGACGCTCCAATGCTTAAAAAACGTTTTGGTAAAGATGTTGATGTATGTATTCTACTCACGGGAATTGGGTTCAAAGACATGGCCGTTTTTGATGGCAGAGTTTCAATGCCAAAACCAATTGAAAACAGTGTAGAGGCTGTCATCAAACGCTTTAGCTAAGACAATTCAGGCAAAATTGTGATTTTTAGATTACTCATACCAACATTAGAGTAATTGTAAACTCTAGCAAATTACCATATTTGACGCAAAATGGCGTAAAAAGTACTGTGTGATGTACTGAGTAATGTACTATAAAATGCGCACAAAATGTACAAAAGCTCTTTTGTATTGAAAAGCGTTGGCCTTATAGTTATATTTTAATTAAAAGAGGTTTTTCATATTTTTGCAAAAACTTCTTTTAGGAGATTTTATGGATAAGCTTTTGATTGGACTTGGAATTGGCCTTGTAATAGCAATTATTGTATATATTTGGCAATCAATATCTAAAAATGATGTTGAAAAAAGAAGTAAAAATGAAATTGCAAGACTCAAAGGTCTTTTAGCTGACAGAATGGATATTGAATCTGAGGGTGTTACTAAACTAAAGAATGAAAATGCTGAGTTAAAAAAAGCAAATGAAAATCTTAGAGTAACAAATGCAGCTCTTGCACAAAAACCAGGAAGAGCAGAAATCCAAAGACTTCAGATTTATCAAAAAGCCGTTGACCGCCTTATAATCAACAGCCCTGGCTTTGGTGCTGCATGGCAGTCTGCCTTAAAAGAAAGTGAAGATGAGTTTGAAAAAATCTATTCTGGAACACAAGCTTTTTGGAAGAAAATTCTTCCTACTCGTACAAATGCTAAGTTAATTGATAAAGACAACGTTGTAGATGAACAGTAAATCTAAAATTCACTCTAAAGCTCCTTTTGAAAAAATCTCTAAAGTCAGCGTAAAGTTATTCAAAGTTAATTGACTAAAGGGTTTTTTAACTTTACTATTCTTTCAGCGCCAAAGTGGTGGAACGGTAGACACCGGGGACTTAAAATCCCCTGACCGTTAAGGTCGTACGAGTTCAAATCTCGTCTTTGGCAGGAAAAGTGCAAATGAGTTAGCTCAAATGCACTTTTTTTATATTCTTAATAATATTCTTAATAATACTCTTAGAATAATGCTCGTAGAATAAGGCTCTTAGAACAAATGTGCTCCGTGAGATTTTGCTTCTTCGTAAACTTCTTTTGGCCACACAGATGCTTGCACTTCTCCAATGTGTGCTTTTTTAAGAAGGAACATGCATAATCTTGACTGCCCTATTCCGCCACCTATAGTCTGTGGAAAATCACCATTAAGAAGCCTAGAATGCCAATACAAATCTTTTCTAGATTCCAAACCTTTTAATGAAAGCTGACGAATTAATGCATCTTTATTTACACGAATACCCATACTTGAGAGTTCAAGATTGCGCTCTCTAACACTGTCCCAAACAATAATATCGCCATTAAGACCATGATAAGTATTAGAGTTTTCACTCACAACAGTTGACCAATCATCATAATCTGGAGCACGGCCTCCATGAGGAGGGTTCCCGTATCCTATTCCAATTACAAAAACAGCACCATAACGTTTTGCAACTTCATACTCTCTCTCATCTGGAGAAAGATTTGGAAATTCTAAAGCTAAATCTTCAGAATGAACAAAAGTAATATCTTCTGGAAGATCATCAGATAAAACTGGATAAAATTCACATAATCTAAAAGCAGTTCTTTTAATTACATCGTAAATAGTTGAAACTGTTTTTTTTAAATAAGAAAGATTTCGTTCTTCTGGGAGCATAACTTTCTCCCAGTCCCATTGGTCAACATAAATAGAATGTATGCAATCAATATCATCATCGGGTCTTATTGCATTCATATCAGTATAAAGGCCATAACCGGGCTTAAAGTCCAAATCGCAAAGAGCCATACGTTTCCATTTTGCAAGCGACTGTACAATTTCCATCTTTCGCTCACCCATATTTTTTACGGGAAAAGAAACCGGCCTTTCTATGCCATTGAGGTCATCATTTATACCGCTACCAGCTTCAACAAAAAGAGGACTTGTTACTCTGCTTAACTTTAATGAACCGGCAAGTTCTTTCTCAAATATATCCTTTGCTGCCTTGATAGCTTTTTCTGTATCATGAAGATTCAAAAGAGCCTTATAATCTTTAGGAAACTGAGAAATTTTTTTACTTTGTAATGAATGTTCCATGACAACCTCCTGCATATTATTACAAAAGTTTTGCAAATTTTACCCATAAAAAAGCAATATGCAAACAAAAATATGCAATTATTGGTTGTCATGTTAACAAAATTATTAAAATTATAAAAATTTTTGCTAAACTAAAGCTCTAGTTGTTATTTGCAATTTCAACAAATGCTTTTGCTCTGCGTGTAAATTCAGACCAAGAGCCTGAAGCAATAAGTTTTTTATCTGTAAGTCGACCACTTATACCAGCACCTTTGAGACCAAGTTTCAAGAATTCGCAAAAATTCTCTTCTGTAATCCCAGCTGTAGCAATTATTGCAACGTGGCTAATTGGAGCAAGAATATCTTTAACGTACTTAAGACCAAGAGTTGCAGCTGGAAATAGTTTAACTATATCTGCACCATTATCATGAGCAAGAAGAATTTCACTTGGCGTCATAGCACCTGGAATAGAAACTAAACCAAGTTCCTTAGTGTATTTAATGATTTCAACATTAGTATTTGGAGAAATAATGTAACTTGCACCTGCATCATAAGCAGCTTTAACTTGTTCTTTTGTAAGAACTGTTCCAGCTCCTGCATAAAAATCACAACCAGAGAATTCTTTATTTAACATAGAAATAGCATTAGAAGTTTTTGCAATGCAATCAGGATCTTTTTGGTCAAAAGTAACTTCCATAAATCTAATGCCACCATCATACAATGCATGCGCAAGAAGCCTTAAATCTTCACCATACGTTCCACGCACAATTGTAATAATCTTTTTCTCAAGGATTAAATCTAAAACTTTTTTACAATCACAATTATTTGCTCTCATAGCAAACCTCCTACTTCGTCATATCACTTGGCGTATAGCCACAAACTTGCCTAAACACATAAGAAAAACGCTTATAACTTGAAAACCCTACCTGCTCTGCAACTTCATAATATTTTATACTGCTATTGCTTTTTAGAATTTGTTTTGCAACCTCAATTCTGTGACGTTGTAAAATATCTAAAAAAGAAACTCCAGTTATGGCTTTTATCTTACGACTTAAATAACCGCTACTAAGACCAATATCACTTGCAATATCATCAAGACTTAAATGCTTTTGATAATCTTTCTTAATAACATCAAGAACTTCTTTAACGTATTCGTCGCCAATTGAGACATAAAGTTTATCTATTGAATACACATCCTTATGTCTATAAGAAGCAAGCTCTTCTTTCTCTTCAATTATTTTCTTTGCTTTACATACAGCTTCACAAAGTTTTTCTTCATCTATTGGTTTTAAGATATAATCAACAACAGAAAGACCAATAGCGCGTTTTGCATATTCAAATTGGCTAAAACCTGTAATTATTATCCCCTCAAAAGGATGGCTCAATTTATCACTATTTATGACCTTCTCTAGCATTTGAATTCCATCAATACCTGGCAAGTGAATATCTGTTATGACAATATCAGGAGAAAGAGCAATTATTTTACTTAACCCCTCTTCTCCCGATGAAGCTTGACCACAAACTTCACAACCAATTTTATTCCAATCAATAGTACTGCACAAAGAAAGTCTAATAATTTCTTGGTCTTCAACAATTAAGACTTTACATGTCATAGAAAAAGCCCTCCCAAAGAACTATTTTTACTTTCTTCTGACGATAAAGAATCTGACAACAAAGGATCTGTCGATAAAGGATCTAACGGCAAAGAAGATGCAGAAATTCTAGAAGATGTTAAATAAACTGCAGAAGAATTTATTGGAAATACAACAGTAACACATGTGCCAAAAGTATCCTCTCCTGTGTTGTCATAAATAGTGCCATCTTTAATGCCACTAGCATTAACATTAGATTTACAATTAGGATTGTCATTACAATTAGCAGAATTTTTTTCAAAATTAGATGTAATAGAAATTCCAGAACTCTCTCCATACAAAAGTTTCAATCTTCTATGCACATTATATAAACCAAAATACTTACTTGGTGTTTCTGGGCATTCAAGAACTCGCATAATATCATCAAGTTTAGTTTTTTCAATGCCAATACCATTATCTTTAACTGTAACATGTAAATAACCATCTTTCACATAAGCACTTAATCTACATTCACAGCAAGATGCAACAGGTTTTGCGTACTTTATTGCATTTTCAACTAACGGCTGAATACAAAGTTTTGGCACTGGAACATCTAAAGCCTCTTTTGAAACATCAATTGAATAAGAGAAAGCATTAGGACTGCTCATTTTATTCATTGAAAGATAGCTTTCTACATAATGCAAATCATCTTTCAACGGCACAAATTGTGCACTTTCATCTATACTATAGCGCAATAGATTTGAAAAATCCAAAATCATGCGGTTTGCGGCAATAGGGTCCACTTTTATATAGCAACGTATTATTTCCAACGTATTGAAAATAAAATGAGGATTAAATTGAGACTCAAGTTGTTTAATCTCTGCACGCTCACGCATTGAAGCCTCTAATCTGTTAGATTGCGCTAGGTCTCTAATATCTTGCAAAAGCTCACTATACGAGGCCTCTAGACTTCTGAACTTGCTTCCAACAGGCAAAAGCGGAGAATACAACCCATTCTCTTTCATATTTTTTATGCTAGAAATAAGTGCGTCTATAGAGGAAGTTTCTTCGTACAAAACACGCCCACTTACACCACTAATAGCACAGACCGATATTAAAAGTACAACACCTGATGCTAGACTCGTGATTAAAATTGCTTTAGACAACGTTCCAGCTTTTACAATAATAAATACCCAAGAGTCCATACTCTCTAAAAATTCAGAGGCAATAAAGCATTTTTGGGCATCCGTTACTACAAGACCAGTCTTCCCTCTATATTGAGTTTTTAGTTTAGAATATTGGTCTATATATTCATTTTTTGAAGTAACTAGAGTTGTAAAAAATGAGTTAGTAACAACAACGTCTCCCATTTCTCCAGTTGATATATATTCAAGTATTTGTGACGGACTTAATTCAAAAACAAAATACCCAATAATTTCTTCATCACGAACAATAGCTTGTCCAATGGAAAGAACCATAGAAGACGTTCTAGCATTTCCAATTTGACTTAGCATTTTAGATGGCGCACTTGGATTATTTTGAAGTCTTGCCATAAAACCTGTATTATATGGAGGTGTAGCAAGTAAGTAACTAGATAAAATTGTAGAGCTTCCAAGAACTAAGGAACCACTAGCATCTAATAAGAAAAAATGAGCAGAAATATCTTGTTCATTTATAAAGTTATATACACGCTCAGAAAACGCATTACCATAAATTTGTCCTGCAATCAACTTTTCTAGTGAGTGGTCATTAACAATACTCTCAAGACGTTTTTCATAAGAAGATACTATGCTTTCAAATCTTTGCGCAGCATTTCTACACTCTGCTTTAGCACTGTAGCTTATAGAAAAACCATAAAAGAGGACTATTATGGCAAGAATTAGAAAATATGACAGTAAGACTGGAATAATCACATATTTTCTAACAATTTTTCTAACATCATTTGAAAACGTCAAAGCCGTTTTTCGTCCTCTTTGTTGCACAATTGCAAATCCTCAATTTGGCACTTGCCTTGCTATTTTGTCAAATAATACAAAAGTATGAATGACATAATGCTCAGCAAATGCCATCAAGAGTTCTCTTTACAAAGAGAACTCTTTCTTTCTAGTAGAAATAAGGAAAACTATCATTGAAAGCGCTGTAGAAAGCATAAGAACAGATGCTATAGCAGCAGCATTTCCATAGTTTCCTCTAGTAACTTGCTCATAAACAGCAACTGAGAGCGTCTTTGTTCTTCCAGTATATAGAATAAGTGATGCACTCAGCTCATTTATAACAGTTACCCAACTTAGTATTGCCCCAGTGAGAACACCAGATAACATTAGCCTAAATGTTACCTTAAAAAATGCTTTTTGAGGAGAAGAACCAAGACTTATTGCAGCCTCTTCTGTGTTTGGACTAATTTGATACAAAATTGCAACACTAGAACGTAAAGTATGTGGCAAGCGTCTAATAATAAAAGCAATAATTATAATTGCAGCAGTTCCACTTAAAACTAAAGGTTTCTTGTTAAAGCAAAGAAGCAACATAATGCCCAAAATTGAACCTGAAATAATATATGGGAATACTGTTACAATATCCAAAGTTGAAGTAAGAGCATTTCTTTTCCGAACAGAAAGATATGCAACAAAAACAGCAATTATTACAATAAAAGCTATAGCAATAATACCATAAGAGTATGTATGAGCTGCGCTTTTTATGATTGTTGATTTCATTTTTGAGAAACTTTCAAGAGAGAAAGATGAAAGAAATCTTGTGCCCTGCGTCTTAAGAAAAGCTGTATAAATAACAGTAAATTGCGGAATTACAGAAATTCCAACCAAAAGATAAGAATAAACGTATGCAAGAACACCCTTAATCCCTGTTATTTTCTTAGGAATAATTCTTTTTACAGAACGCATTCTAAATGATTTTTTGTTAATGATGAACTTTTGAATAAAATACAAAACAGCCGTAAGAGTTACCATAATCAGAGCAATAGCTGCTGCAAAGTTTGCATCACTTCCGTTTTCACCCATGAATGCTCGATAAATAAGAACTGGAAGAACTCTATAACCTTCACCAATTAGCATTGCTGTTCCAAAATCTGCAATAGATGTCATAAAGACCATAAGAGCTGCAGCAAGTATTGTAGGAAGAACCAAAGGAACTATCATTTTTATAATATTTCTCATTGGGCTACATCCAAGACTACGTGAAGCTTCCAAAAGAGAAGTATCAATTTTTTTCATTGCTCCAGACACATACAAATAAATATTTGAATACATCTTAAGAACAAGAACAAGAATAATACCTCCAAGGCCATAAATTGTGGGCATTGAAACACCAAACTTATTTGCAAAAAACTGTGTTACAAGACCACTTCTTCCTAGAAGAATAACCCAAGAGTATGCACCAATAAATGATGGTGACATCATTGAGAAAATAATGAGAACTTGTAAAACTTTCTTACCTTTTATCTCATAAAAAGTAAGAATATATGCAAGCAAAGTCCCAAGGACTACAGTAATTAAGGTTACACCAACCCCAATAGCAAGCGAATGCCATATTGCATTTGTATAATATTTCTTACTAAAGAAAGTCTTAAAATTATTTAATGTCCAAGCACCCGTTTCAGAATCTTTGAAACCAGAAATCAAAAGTTTGAATAATGGATAAACAAGAAAAAGAGCAAAGAGAACAAAAACAACAAGAGTAACAATACTCCAAAAATTTATACCTTGTACCCAAGCATAAAACTTGTCTTTGAAACTTGAATTTTTCAACGAAACTGAACTACTCTTCATGTTTAGTTCCCTCTATTAACGACACCCCAGTTGTAGCATCAAACACATTAATTTTATGAGGATACACCTCAAATGTGACATCGTTTCCAACTTCAAGAAGATTTGTAGCTGTGCCCAAATCTTGAGAAATCTCAAACAATTCTTCACTTTCAAAATCACCTTCAAAACGCTCTACATCTTTCAATTCTACAAAGTAAATGATGTATTTACCAAGGTATGTTGATTTACAAATATGAGCCTTAAAACCACAAGAAGGATTTTTACTCACGCAAAATTCTTCTGGGCGTATGCCAACAACAACATCACACTCTGGGACATTTGCCCTAATATTGTCCATATCTACGCTGTACCCGTTTCCAAAATCCAAAGTACGAACAGCTCCAGTGCCCTTTAGTTTTGCTTTTACAAATCCAGAATGACCTATGAAATCGGCAACAAATAAGTTGTAAGGACGAGTGTATATCGTGTGAGGTGATGCAATTTGTTGGATTTCTCCCTTGTTCATAACAGCAATGCGGTCAGAGATTGCAAGAGCTTCTTCCTGGTCATGCGTTACATAAACAGTAGTAATACCAATCTCTTTTTGAATATCTCTAATAACTCCCCTCATCTCAACGCGCAGTTTTGCATCCAAGTTACACAAAGGTTCATCCATGAGAAGAACATCAGGATGAATAGCTATAGCACGTGCCAGTGCAACACGTTGTTGCTGTCCACCAGAAAGATTTTCAGGAAGTCTATCTCTATAAACATCAATTTTTGTGAGTTTCATTATAGATTCAACACGTGCATTGGCCTCTTCTTTTGGAACTTTGTGTTCCTTTAAGCCATATCGAATGTTCTGTTCAACGGTAAGGTGCGGAAAAATTGCATAATCTTGGAAAACCATTCCAATATTTCTTTTGTGAGCCGGAATGTTGTTAATAACTTGGCCACTAAAACTGATTGTTCCACCTTCTATTGAATTAAAACCAGCAATCATTCTAAGTAAAGTTGTCTTTCCGCAACCACTTGGACCTAATAAAGTGAAAAGCTCACTGTTGTGAATTTCAGCAGAAAGATCTGGAATAATTGTAAGGTTTCCATACCTTTTAACAGAATGCTCGATAATAATATCCTTGCTCATTAAAAACTCCACTAGTAAAAATTATTTGATTGTAAGATGTAAGAGGTTTTGCAAAAACTTCAAAAGTTTTATTTTTATAGATTTTTTACAAGAGTTTGAGATGAGCTTTCATGCTTTCATAAAGGAAAACAGAAAACCCATCTCTAAACACTGTTGATTTACAAATTAATTTGCAACAGATGTCCAAATATCCATGAACTTGCTAAGCCATGCTTTCTTATTAGCTGATGCCAAAACGCTATCTCCCTCTGTAAGAGTAATAGAAGCTGTATCAGGAAGAGCATCAGAGAATGCAAGGTCAGATCTAATACCACGAATATTCAACTGATCACAGAATAACTGCTGAATATCAAGACTTGTAAGGAAGTCCACAAACTTCTTTGCATTAGATTCGTTCTTAGCACCATTTACAATTGCAACAGTTGTGCACTCGCCATAAGCACCCTCTTCACAGTAAACAATCTTTACAGGGTAACCATCTTTGACAGCTTGGAATGAGACCTCTTCATAAGTACATCCAACAGCATACTCGCCATCACAAACACCCTTCCAGACTGCAGAAGAACTATTAAGAAGCTTACCATCAAGGTTTTTTGCAAATTCTGTAACATAATTCCAAGCAGCATCGGACTCTGGATCGTGATTTGTTCCCATATCAAACAACATGTTGGAAAGCTGGCCAAATCCAGACGATGAAGCAGAAGGATCAACCATTGAAATCTTGCCCTTAAGTGCTGGATTAAGAAGGCTTGCATAACCTGTAACGTCAATGCCGGCTGTGAGATTTGTGTTTACCAAAAGACAGCGCAAAGCAATACCATAAGGAGTATAATAATCACCCTCTACTCTGTATGGCTCATAGATTTTGTCATAGTTGACTGTTCTATAAGGCATAAACAAGCTCTTGTCATAAGCCTGAATTGAAGAAAGAGCAGCTCCCCAAATTACGTCTGCAAGAGGATTATCTTTTTCAGATTCAATTCTCTTAAGAAGCTCGCCAACTCCAGCTGTAACAAGCTCAACTTCAATACCAGTTTCTTCTTCAAATTGAGAAATAACAGGCTCAATTGTTTTCTCAGAAACAGTTGTATAAACTGTCAATTTCTTGCTTTCTTCGCTCTTAGATTCTTGTGCGCCTTGTGCAAAAACGCATGTACCAACAAGAGCAACTAGAACCAAAACCGATAAAATTCTTTTCATGTGTCCTCCTAAACCGGCCCCAAAATAGCAACACTTTCAAGGTATCCCATATTCTAATAGACCGATATTCTTGTTTTACACTTCATGCTAACACCCTTTTTTTGTACAATATATCCTCAAAACAGCCTTTGTTGTCCCGTTTTTTGACATTTATAGGTTTTTGCAAAATGAACTTTCTGGAAATTGGTTTTGGATTTGTTTCATTGTTTTCTTGTTTTCTTGTTTTGTTTATTGTTTTCTTGTTTTGTTGCTAAAAACGAGGAATAACTCTAGACTTAATAAATGTATTAGAATAAATGTATTAGAGAACGACCTCCATGGTTCCGCAGTTACTTAATTAGATAAATAGCAAATAAATCATTACAGC
>CAVDLI010000012.1:0-29612 GCA_963609725.1 bacterium
GTGCAAAGTATGACATTTTAGACAATCTTTCTGTCAGCGCAGCACTTGATTTTGTAAATATGAACAACATCTTTAACGTTAAAGGACAAAATGCTTCAGACTTCCAACTCATTTTGGGAGTAACGTATAAACCATTCTAAGACTTAAAGAGGTTTTTGCAAAAAGTTTTAGACCTTCTTGCAAAAACCTCTAAGCCTTTTGCAATTTGGAGTTCTGTTTTTGAATGAAAAAGTTTCTTTCTATATCTATAATTTTGCTTGTTGTTTTTTCTCTTAATGCAACTGTTTCTATAATTGCAGGTGCTAATCCTCAATTACTTTATGACTCGTTTCCGCATGTCAATTTAGAAGTGTCTCCTACAAGTGAAGAGTACAAAAACAGAGGATTTTATACCACAATTCAAGACGAATATTACCGCTACTATGAACGAGATAGCTTTTTTGATATTGGTCTTAGTATCAATGATGAACATTTTAATCTCGTATTTGATATAGATTTTAGAGAGACTCTCAACTCTTTCTACAAGAGAGATTATTATTCAAATATTCCTTATCAATTTGACACTCTCAATGATATTCTTGATCTTAACTTTCCTCGTTATGCTTTTGGAGAAATAAAATACGACAAACTTTTTGTTTCGTTAGGAAGAAGACCCATATCATGGGGACCCGGAAGCCATCAATTTGCAATAAGCAAAGATGTTCCTTATCTTGATAATCTATGGGCAGAGTACAATACCGGCTTAAAAAATGGAAAATTCTCTTACAATTTTGTTTTCATAAGTTTTAACAAGTTGGGATTAAAGTATTCAACTCTTAAAAGTGACACTTCTAATACTTCTGATACATCAAAAGATCTAAAAACAGTTGTTGCTCACAAACTAGGATGGGATTTTGGCTCCTTTAGATTTAGCATTGGGGAGCTCAATTTGATTTATGAAAGAGCTCCCGTGTTTTTTGATATAAATCCATTTGGTGTTTATCACAATTTGTATCAAGAAGGCTCCAATGTAATGGCTTATCTAGAAGCAGAAGGATTACTAGAATTAGGCAAACTTGGCAAAATAAGACTTTTTTGTGAGTTTGCAATGGATGATTTTAGTCTTCCAACAGAAGGTGAAAAAGGAAAACCTACTGCATTTGGCATTGGAGGAGGTCTCCAATGGCATATTTTGGATGGCAAAGTTCCAGTGCTTATAAAAACAAATAACGAGAAATATTGTCTTTCTTCTAATACATATGCATTTACTTCTGGATTAAACATCACTTACGAAATTTACTTCTGCAATCCTTATATCTACAACAGAGAAGTGGATGCAGGAAAATTTACAGTCCCACTTCATACTGACGGCAATCAAGATATATACTTCCCAAATGCTTTTTATCTTGGCTTCAAGTATGGCCCCAATTCTTTTTATCAAAAGTTAAAAGCAGAGTACATAAGTGGAAATTTTGAAGTATCTTCTTGCGTAGGACTTCTTATTAGAGGAAACGGATACACAATCGACTCTCCTTATGGCTCCAGAACTATTGGAACAGGAGATATTGATTACAATGCTGTCTATACTCTTAATGGAGAAAGAATGACAATAGTTCTCTTAGATGCAGAATGTAAGTATCTATATGCACCAGGCTTACAGGTAGAAGTTTTGATTTCTACTGCATTTGATACTTATAACGAAAAAAGTGCTGTGACACTAACATTAGGTCATAGAATAGATTTCACTTCTCTTTAAATTAACCAAACTGGGACATACCAGTTCTTTTTGTCTACTGGTAGCAGATCGTTTGCCATGCAAATTACATTACCAGTTCCAATTTCTACTTTTAAAGATTCTAAACCTTCAAAAGATTTTACTTGTGTAACAGGTTCCAACACTCTAAAATTTTTAATGGCTGTTTTTCCTGGTGATGCTGATTTTTTGATCTCTATTGGAGAAAGCTCTCCATTTTGATAAATTAGCAAATCTATTTCTTTTTGGTCTTTATCTCTGTAATAGAAAATTGGAGGCTCTTTTCCTGCATTTAGATAACTCTTATAAATCTCTGAAAAAACATAGCTCTCAAAAAAAGCTCCAGACATAGCACCTCGTTCAAGTGCTTCAGAATTGCCCCATCTTAGAAGGTATGCTGCTAAGCCAGTATCTAAAAAATGAATCAGTGGCATTTTGACAACTCGTTTGAGTGCATTGTTATGATAAGGTTGTACGAGAGTAATGATATGAGAAGAGACCAAAATGGAAAGCCATTTCTTTGCTGTTGGCGCAGAAATGCCCACAGCACTGGCTAATTCTTCATAAATAACAGGCTTTGAAGTTTGAGCTGCTACAATTGTCATAAAATTATAAAACTGCATTTCATCTGCAACTTGTGCTAAATCTCTAATATCTCTTTGAAGATAAGTATTAACATAAGAACGATAATAAGTCTCCCAATCTATATCTTTGTTTGCATAAAGTTCAGGCATAGAGCCCCTGAATATTCTACTATAGATTTCTGATAAGTCTTTTTTGCTTCTAATAGACAGTTGTTTCATCAAATATTCGGCATTTGTCTGAAATGGCTCACTTTGTTCATTGTAGATTTCTGCACTTGATAATCCTAATAAATTTACAATCCCAACACGCCCAGCCAAACTCTCGCTGACATTTTTCATAAGATGGAAAACTTGAGATCCTGTAATCCAAAAATCTCCTTTTCTCTTAGAACTGTCAACACTCATTTTAATATATGGTAATAGCTCGGTTGCATATTGAATTTCGTCAATCAACACAGGCGGAGAATATCTTTGTAAAAACAGCGCAGGATCATTCTTTGCTAGATATCTTGCATCTGGATCATCTAGCGTAATATATTTACGCTCTAGGTTTTCTTCTTTTTGTTCTTCTGCCATTTTTTGCAATAAAGTTGTTTTTCCAACTTGTCTTGGTCCAGTTACCAATAGTACAGGAAACATTTTAGAGGTCTTTTCAATTGTATCTTCAATGGCTCTTTTAATATATGTCATAATAATCTTTCCTTTATGAAGGATCTTTAATTTTAGTTAAAATATCTGTCTAAACTAAATTGCAATTTTATTATAGCCAAGTTTTTCTAAGTTTCCAACCATAATTTCGTCTAAATCTGTCAAAATTGACTTTCCCAATTGTTGCTACAACCCAACCCACGTTTGATTGCTTTTTTTGAACCTGTTTTTGATGAGATACAAAGACACAAAAAACGGCTAGCTACAACAGCTAGCCGTTTTTCTAAGGTTTCAAGACAAAATGAAGATTACTCTGCTTTTGCGTCTTGGATTTCTTTTCTTCTTTCTTTGCAAAGTTTAGCAATTTCTGCAAGAGCTTTTCTTGCTCTAGCTGCGGAAGCCTTAACTCCCTTTTCTGTAAACTTTTGATTTTCGTGTACATAAGTTTCAAACAAACCTACAAGTTGTTCATGAACTGTCATTTTATTGTCCTCCATTTAGGTTTCAATATATGTGTTGATTTTAACATAAATCATTAGTAAATCAACAAATAATGGTTAGTAAATGGCTAAAAATAGCGAAAAAACGCGTAAATTTGAAGATTTTTCATGAAAACATTAGAAGTTCTTCTATTAGGTGTGCAAATAATGCTTAAAATGATACTTATTATATAATAAGTAAAACAACTTTATATCAATTATAAGAAGTTGCCGTTTAGGCTGTGGCCATATTTATTTCAATTCTTTTATTGCGTTTAGAATAATTTTGTTTTGCGGATATATTTGAAGTGCTTTGTTGTAATAAAAAAGAGCATTTTCGTTGTCTTTTTGTTTTATATAACCTTTTGCAATATTAGAATATGCATCAAAAACTTCCCAAGGGGACGCCCCAAAAGATGAGCCCAAAGAGAAGTCCAAAGAATCAGAGTTAGCAGAATTTTCAAAAAAAGATATTAAAGTCTTGTAAATTTCAATTGCCTCTGAGACATTGCCACCACCAATAGCTGGCGCATTTAGTTTGCGTGATGCATAAAGGTTTGCAATAGTAAGCTCGTTGGGATATTTCTTGTATGCATCATCAATAACAGATATAGACTCAAGCCCTTTTGCAAAATTCATTGGATGTGCTAAAAAATCCATCGTAAGACAGCAAAAATGAATTGGCAAAAGAAGTTTTTCATCTATTCCAAATTTCTTCAGTTCTTCATAAATTTTGTATGCATAAGAAATAAACTCTTTTGCTCTTTTTGTGTTCTTTTTAGATGCTATTTCTAAATAATAGTACGAACCGTTAAGAGCACCTTTTAACAAAGTTATCCAGTCTTGAGCACTTGTTCCAATAGAATTTTTTAAGTTTTCGTAACACTCTTCAACTACAGAAGGCTCTTTGCAATTATAGATTGCATCATAAAGTTCTATATACTCATTGCTTTGAGCAAGAAAAGCAAAAGAGTCTTCATAAACGACATTTGAAGTGTTTGAAATATTTGAGGTACCCGTTGCATTTGCAACAGCAATAATAGAGAAACAACATAAAAGAATAACTATAGTACGTTTCAAATTAGTTCTCCTTTACTTGCCATCTATCTTTATCTCTTTTCTAATCATATAACCTTTTTTTAAAGGCAAGTTTGTTTTTATATAACCTGTTCTACAATGGTCTATATGATCTATTTCTTCAAAATTTTTATCAAGAACAGTAGCACTTATCTCTTTTAGAGACAAAACATCCGGGCCAATAAATTCAAGGCTCTCTCCTGTTCGTATTTGGTTTTTAATATCAACTTCATATACGTTGGGCCTTACTTGCTCTCCAATAATTCCCAAGAAAAGATAATCGCGCAAATAACCTTGAGTTGTTGTCCTATTTAAGTTGCCAAAGTCGCCAAGGGCGCTCAAGTCGCTATCATCTACATCAATGGGCCCATTTCCATAGAAGAAACCTGTTGCAAATTCTCTATGACTTACATTAAAAAGCTCTTCTCTGTATGGTAAATAATCAACGCTTGAGTCATACAAATAATCTAGAGCCTTGCGGTAAGCACGAGTTACAGTTGCAACATAATAAATGCTCTTCATTCTGCCTTCTATTTTTAGAGAGTCAACTCCTGCATCTTGCAAGTCTTTTAAGTGGTCTATCATGCACAAATCTTTGGAAGAGAGAATTGTTGTATATTCTTCATTTCCCTCAATTGGATAATAACGCCCAGGTCTTGATTCTTCTTCAAGCGCCAAAGAAAGTGGCATGTTAGCATCTTTTGCAAATCTATAATTCCAACGGCATGTGTGCGAGCAATCACCTTGATTTGCACTGCGGCCTGTAAGATGAGAAGAAAGAAAACATCGGCCTGAATATGCCATACACATAGCACCGTGGACAAACGTCTCAATGCCCAAAGTAGGATTTGCATCGCGGATTTTGCGAATGTCACAAAGAGGTGTCTCGCGCCCAAGAATTACTCTATCAAAACCCATATTTGCATACATGCGAGCTGAATTTGCGTTAATGCAATTGGCCTGAGTAGAGAGATGCATTTGCGCATTGGGGAAGGCCTTTTTTAGTATATCAAATATACCGATATCGGAAATAATAAAGGCATCAAATGGATACTCTGCCATTTTTTCAAGCTGATTTTTGAGTTTTTGGATGTCATCTTCATGAAAGTAAATATTTACAGTGCAATAGAGTTTTTTGCCGGTTTTCGCTTTCAAGTCTCTTATTTGTTGGGCTTGCTCGTAATCAAAATTCTTTGCATTAGTTCTAAGAGAAAAATCTTTAAGCCCCATATATGCTGCATTTGCACCATAATTGAAAGCAGCTTCAAGTTTTTCTATATTGCCGGCAGGGGAGAGAAGTTCCATTTTGTGCCCGTCTGAAGGCTCAATATTATCAATCTTGTGTGTATCATTTTGCATCTTGTACCTACTTCAATCTCTTTTTGCACTCTGTAGTGCGTTTGTAACAGCCTGAGCTACAGCAATTGCAAGTTTTTCTTCAGGAGATTTTTGCTCTTTTTGCTCTGGTACAAAATGTTCTTTATACTTGTACTTGTCATTAGGGAATGCATATGAGAGGACTTCTTCCATATCACCCACAAGGTGGAAAGTAAGACCTTCTTTCACATTATCTTCCAGTTTGTCCAAGTCCCGTTTATTGAATTTTGGGATGAGAATTGTCTTAACAAGATTTCTTCTGGCAGCAAGAACTTTTTCTTTAAGACCTCCAATTGGCATAACTTTACCAAGAAGTGAAAGCTCTCCAGTCATTGCCATATCTTTTGCCATTGTTTGTTCTGTAATAAGAGAATAAATAGCAGTTGCCATAGTAATTCCTGCAGATGGTCCATCTTTTGGTGTTGCACCCTCTGGGACATGAAGGTGAATATTGTTTTTCTCAAACCAAGACAAATCAATACGATGAGAAGCCGCAATGCTCTTAATGTATGAGAATGCTATATTTGCAGACTCCTGCATTACATCTCCAAGCTGTCCCGTAAGTTTTAAGTCACCTTTTCCAGGAATATGTTGTGCCTCTATAGCAAGAACATCACCACCCATAGAAGTCCAAGCAAGACCTACTGACATTCCAGGGCGTACAGCACGTATTATCTCATCTTCATGGAAGATTGGCTGTCCAAGATATTTTATGAGTTTTTCATCTGTTATCTTTATTGGAAGGGCTAAAAGATCTTTGTTAGAGAGAATGTCTTCTTCACTTGCTCCACCGGCTTTTAAGTCAGCAATTTTGTACTCATTTTCTACAATTTCCATTGCAACTTTACGGTGTATTTTGTCTAATGCTTTCTCAAAATTTCTAACACCGGCTTCACGGGCATATTCTTCAGCAATCTTCTTGAGAATTTTGTCTGTATATTTTATATCAGTTGCTTTAAGTCCATGTTTTGCTCTGCTTTTTGGAACTAGATATTTTTTGCCAATGTGCAGTTTTTCATCTGATGTATAACCATTTAGCTCAATGCATTCCATTCTGTCCAAAAGTGGTCTTGGAATTGTGTCTGTCGTATTTGCTGTTACAATGAAAAGAACATTTGATACATCAAAAGGAATATCCAAATAATGGTCTCTAAAAGTTGAATTTTGTTCAGGGTCCAAAACTTCCAAGAGAGCCGCTGCCGGATCTCCTTGATTAGATACTGTCATTTTATCTATTTCATCTATTACAAATACAGGATTTTTTGTTTTTGTAATTTTAAGGCCTTTAATAACTTGACCTGGCATAGCTCCAATATAAGTTCTTCTGTGGCCCTTGATTTCTGCTTCATCTCTCATTCCACCAACAGAAAACCTGTAATATTTCTTATTAAGTGCTTTTGCTATTGAGATACCAACAGATGTTTTACCTGTTCCAGGAGGGCCAACCAAACAAATAATAGAGCCTTTGGTATCGTTTTTTAGTTTCCTTACAGCCAAAAATTCCAAAATTCTCTCTTTGACATCTTTTATGCCACAGTGGTCTTCTTCAAGAATTTTTTTGGCTTTCTCAAGAGAAAAATCGTCAGGAGAAACTTCATTCCAAGGAAGATCTGCTACAGTCTCAAGATATGTGCGAATAATTGAGTACTCTGGGTTTGCTTGTTCCATTGTTTGGAGTTTTTGATATTCACTAAAAACAGTCTCATATGCTTCACCCTGTAAATTAAGTGCTTTAAGACGGTCTATTAGTTTTGCTTTAGCTTTTGGTTTTTTTGTTTTAAGCGGTTCTTCTCCCAAAGCTTCTCGTAAAGAATCTTCAAGTTCGTCCTCTGTTAAATCCAAAATGTCATCAGACTCTCCAAGTTTTTGTAACTGCTGTCTTACAATTTTAAGTTCTTCTCTAAGGAAAAATTCTTTTTGTCTAGCATCTATTTTTTTAGAAACAAGGGCTTGGATTTCATCATGCATTTTTTGGACAGTAAGCTCTTCTTGAAGTACTTTTAGAACTTTGATTATTCTTTCACGTCCAGAGAGAGTCTCCAAGAATTCTTGTTGGTTCTGTCTTGGAACTATTGCACTTGCAAGATAATCTGCAAGTCTAATTGCTTCTGCAATATTTGATGCATTAAATCTAATGTTGTCTAAGAGTATAGATTTGTCAGCTCTGAGGTTAAGAGCTTCTCTAAGTGCTGTAGTAAAAGCCTTGTCTTCTGTGGGGGAAAGCTCTTCTTCTTGTATGTATTCTACCTGTGCTGTAATGAGCCCCGCATGCGACAGCATAGAGACGACCTTAAAGCGGGCAATAGTTTCAATAAAAAGGCTTTTTGTGCCATAGATTGTGTTAATTTGATTTTTAACTCTCACAAATGTGCCAATCTCGTGGAAATCTTCCACTTGGAGACTTTTGGTTGATTTTTCTTCATTTTTGAGAAGTAAAAGCCCAAATCCATTGAATTTTTCTGCTCTCTTGACAATTTCCATGTCTTGTTTGTCAGAAACTTCTATAGTCGTATACAAACCTGGGAAAACAGGGCATCCTCTCATTGGGATGATTAGTATGTTTTTAGGTAAATTTTCTAGTTTGTTTTCATTGTTTTTCATGTTTTCAATAATAGTGTTTATTTAGCACATTGGCAAACCCACTACCACTTGTGTACTTGCAAAATGGGCTTTGCGAAGATTGGATTTATCTAAAGACAATCAAAACAAAGATAAAAATTATTCCAATGAGAATAGAACCTATCTTATGGCCGTCTGGAGCAGGATTTATCCACAAAGAAACAAAATCCCAAACAGCTGAGATAATTGCAAAAACACCAATAAAGTTTAGCAAAAGCTGCCTCTTGTTCTCTCTCTTTTGGGTAACTTCTTCTAGCAGATAATTGCTAATAATTTCAAGATTATCAACAAATTCTTTTGTTCCAGTGTTCTGGTACCAAGATGTAACTAAATCTTTAGGGGAAGCTGTTGAGACATTTTTACTTGTGTCATTTCTTAGTAGTTTTAGCTCCCTGTTATAATCTTCAAGTTCTTTCTCTAAATGTTTTGATATTGGAGTTTTGTTTTTCATAATTTCTACAAACTTATCGTCTGTAAGAAAGCAGTCAACTTTTCTGAATACAGCTTCCAAGAATGTGAACAAATATTCTTCATAATTTTCTTCTCTTAGTTCATACAAAAATGAAGAATGCAGACCCCTCAAATACAGGAATCCTTGCATTTAAGTACTGCTTTAGTGTTTCTTTCTCTTCGTATGTATCTATTCCTTGGGTTTTCTCCACCATTTGTTCTTTCTTCCATTTTCTTTCCCCTCTAGACTTTCTTTTATTTTCAAACCATTATAACACACGATATTCTAATAAAGAGAAATAAAATAAAGAGAAGCTTTTGCAACTCTCATAGAGGTCTAAATGTCAAATAAAAAAGTTTTTACTGCTTTTATAATTCTTATTTTTACGTGTTTGTTTGTTTTTGTTGCATGTAAATCTGCAAACGTATTTGAAGGATCATGGTACTACTGCTGTGATGATGAAATTTTGGTACATCTTGACGCTAATGCAACTACAGGCTATGAGTGGACTGTTACTATTGATAGCCCATGTATAAGGCTTGATGAAGAAGAATATATCCCTCACGATACACCGCAAGGCATGGTTGGAGTAGGTGGCATATGGAAATGTGAACTTGAGGTTGAATGTGATGGGGAAGCTGTCATTAATTTTGTGTATGCACGCCCTTGGGATAAGACTAATATTGCTAAATCTCTCACACTTAAAGTTACTGTTTCAAATAGTAAAATAACCAATGTTCAAGAAGTTACTGATAAATGAGGTTTTTGCAAAACAGCCTTCATGGCTCTTGGCTTGCATTACGGCTTTGCCACCAAATGAATAGAGCATAAAGGTATCGGCCTTTGTTATTTGTTAGTCTTGTGTTGAATTGTGTCCTCTGCTAAAGCCTTTCCAGTCCAAGGGGAGCTTTCCTCCAGACAGCCAACGCACGCCCCAATAGCAAAAAGGTGTGTCAAGTAGTGCAAAAGCTACTTTGAATAGCCAATAGGGGAGAATTAGTGTAAATAAAAAACTTGCTGTGTAGTTTTCATTTATGTGCCAAAATGCAATAAAGTCAAAAAGAATTGTGTCAAAAAGCTGGCTTGTGATTGTTGAGGCGTTGTTTCTTATCCATAAGTGTTTGCCACGTGTGACGCGTTTCCAAAAGTCGAATAAAAATACATCTACGTGTTGCGATATCACAAAACTAATCAAGCTTGCAAGTGTCATTCTAAGTGATGAGCCAAAAACAGCTTGGTATTGATCCTGCATGTGCCATGTTTCGTTTGGTGTGACGTATATGCATAAATTCATCATCAAAAAGAGAAATATGAGCATAATTGTGCCATAATTGACAAATAGTGTAGCTTCTTTTCTGCCGTAAACTTCACCCACTATGTCTGTAATTAAAAATAAAAGAGGCATGAAGAAGATTCCAACTGATACCCTAATTCCAAACATTGTCGTAATTTTTGTGCCCAAAACGTTCACTATGACCATTGATGCAATGAAGAGTGCAAAAAGGAAATCCCTTTTCTTAGACATTTTTTGTTTTTCTTCAAGTGTAAGTTCTTCCATTTTTTCCTCTCTATGGGTCTTTATGAGTGCAAAACAAATTAAGTTGAAAAAGGCATGACTGTGCAATCTTCAATTTCTAAAGTTTTTCTATTAGATAATAAAACCCAGCAGTTGCCACTTCCAGTTAAAAATAAACGCTCATCTTCTAATAATTTAATTTGAGGTTTAGTATTTCCAATGGCTTTCACAATCTCAAAATCGTTTTTGTAATTCCAATTAATATAAGGTTTTGTATATTCTTGAGAAAGGGTTTTGAGCCTTGCAATTGTGGTGTTCTCAAAAGAATCTCCCATTGTGCTTTCAAATGTGTTTTTTGCAGTGTTTTCAAGAGTTTGGAGCTTGTCAAAAGACTCAAATGCATTTTTTGTGGACATTTTTTCTTCTTTTGGAAAAATCAAAAAACCATGTAAATCGTGCCTTTCTTCTATTGGCATAACAATTTCACCCATACCAAAAACGCAAGCAGCATTAAAGTTGTGTAAGAAAAAAGGAACATCGCAGCCAATAGACAGCGCAAGGTCTAAAAGCTCACTAAATGAAAGTCTTTTGTCTAAAGTATTGAGTGCCAAAAGCACACTTGCAGCATCAGACGAACCCCCTCCAAGCCCACTTTTAGCAGGGATATTTTTTTGAACATTGATGTAAATTTCGTATTTACACTTAGTTTTTTTCTTCCAAAGCTTAATGGCCTTGTCAACTGTGGATTTTCCCTTCTCAACGCACTTTTCAAGTCCTACTACTTTTTCTTTTTGGGACGCTGTTTCGTTCTCACTTACTAGCGTAACTTGCATGACATCGTTTAAGCTAATTTTTTGAAAGACCGATACTATCGTATGATACCCATTTGAAAGTTTAGAGCAAATTTTGAGGTGCCAATTTACTTTTGCAGGAGCTTTTACTGTAACACTTAGCATTCCCAAACACCCGCATCTTGTAAAGTTTTAATTGTTTTTTCATCCCAATTTTTGTTTGCTTGTGGATTTCCAGGACTTGGATGAATAATTGAAATAACAAGCCTATTTTTGTCTTTATTTACAGCGTTAAGCTTGGCTTGCGCGTATTTTCCAACTCCAATAAGTCCTTGTGGCTTAAGTAATTCAAGAACATCATAAAGATACAAATCACATATTCTTTCCAATTCAAGACGTTCTGTTTTGTTAAGTTTATCAGGTGTAATATTTTTAGCTGTTTTTCCAGCATCTAAGAAACCTAGTGGACAGTAATTGAAAACACAGTTGCTCTTAAAAAAATCTTCTGAATTTGGATATCTCTGCGAAAAAAGACCCCAAAAACGTTTGCCACTTATCTCTGAGCGTGGGCAATTAAAACCAAGAACAGGTCTGTTAGGGTGCTCTCTTTTGGGTTTTTCTACAACAGCTTCAATTTTCATCCAGTTTTTTACAAAATTCACTTCTCCAAAAGGAATACCTGTTTGCATCATCCCAAAAGGACCGGGGTTCATACCCAAAAAGAATGCTTTTGGCTTTGTGTTTATTTTTTTTAGATATTCACAATGAGAGTTCCATGCATAATCCAAAGGGTTATATATATAACCGTCAAAAGTAAAAGATATAGAATTAACTTGTTCTCGTAGCTTTTGTGTTCTATCTAAAAGTTCCATGGATACAAAAGAAAAACTGGCCGTGGTAGAATCGAACTACCACAACCGGAGCCAAAACCCGGTGCCCTAACCATTAGGCTAACGGCCAATTCGCTCAAATACTACAATCATCTTTGAACCTTGTCTAGCACCCTAGCAAAAATAAAATTAATAGATGTTTTTGCAAAGCCCTCAATACAATGCAAACACAATATCTACATTTGATGTAACAGTAAGAGGCCCATTTGGAGTTTCCGTTGCGTAAAACGCTTCAGAAGTGGCCTTTGCCGAATGCAAAAGATCTGCATTTGCAATTGTGTTTTGTGCGTAAGAAGAGTATCCGTCTTGGATAGAAATTGGACTGCCAAGAGTTAAACCTGCAGCAGTTGCATAGATTTGTGCTTTTGCAACAGCGTCTTTGTATGCAAGTTCACGGGCTTTGTTTTCTGCCTCTTTGCGTTGTGTTGAGTCAAAAGACACATTGTAAAAAGATATTCCAGATACTTGAGAACCAAGAGAATCAGCAAGAGATGCAAATGCATCACAGTTATAAAGTTTTAGATAGACAGTTTGGCTTACTTCTTCTCCAATCTTGACCTGTTCTCCATCTCTCCAAGAGTAATTTGTAGAAAAATTCAAAGCTGTAGTAGAAATGTTTTCTTCTTCAATGCCGTTTTCTTTGAGAATTGAAAGAATTTGACTCATTTTCTTGTTTGTAGCTTGTTGTGCTTCTCCTGTTGTGTCAGCTACTTCAGAGACATTAATTCTAAAAGAAACTATGTCTGTTGGAAGACTTACAGAACCGGTTCCTGAAACACTAATTGTTTTATTTGTTGTATTGTCTACATTTGTGCTCGTGCATGATGTGAGCCCCATGAAACATGCAATAAGACATAAAATTATAATAGCAATGTTGATATTCTTTTTTGCTAAACTCATTTTGAAAAACCTCCTGAAAGATATAAAAGATATAAATAAGCCAATACTCAAACCAAGTAAGAAACAAAAAGATACTACAAAACCGCTAGAAACATTAGTAGAAATTCATCTTTAACTATATTTGTATGAAAAAAGTATGACATGCTGAATATAGTGTCATTGGGATGGGATGAAAAATCTAAAGTGACTTTTCCTGGAAAGCTACCACCACACTCCTGTAGTTGTAGCTTTTCAGCCTATTTACAAATGCAACTACAGTGGTTTTTGCAAAATAAGCTTTCTGAAAATTTTTCTTGTAAATATTTTCTTGTAAAATCACTAATTCTTTAGTTATCATTACACAAATATCTATTAAAGAAGTTGTTGCAATGCAAAAACATTCTAAATGTTTATCAAAAGAGGAGACCCGTATGCCTGAGACTTTTGACTATTCAATTGTTGATGATGCTTTGGCCAAGTGTGGAGCAAAACAATCATCTATTATTGCAATATTACAGACAATTCAAGAACATTATCACTATTTGCCACAAGAGATTTTCCCATATTTGGCGTCTAAGCTTGATATGAGTGAAGCTAGAATTTACAGCGTGGCTACTTTTTATGAGAATTTTTCTTTAGAGAAAAAAGGAAAATATGTTATTAAATTTTGTGATGGCACAGCTTGTCACGTGAGAGGTTCTGTTCCAATTCTGGAACGTGTGAGATCAGAGCTTGATGTTACAGCTCAGAAAAAGACAACAGATGACCAATTGTTTACAATAGAAACAGTCTCTTGTCTTGGAGCTTGTGGACTTGCTCCCATTATGACAGTCAACGACGAGGTTCATCCTGCAATGACCCCTGACAAAGCTATGGAAGTTATCTATAGCCTTAAAGTAAAGGAGAGTTCAAAATGAGTTTGCAAGTTTTGAAAAGTAGAAAAGAACTTCAAAAATTTAGAGATTTAATGAAAAACGCATATAATGCGCAAACTAAAAAAATAATTGTGTGTGGTGGTACTGGCTGTGTAGCAGGAGGTTCTTTAAGAATTTACGACCATCTCAAATCACAAATGGAAAATGATGGCTTAAATGTTGAAGTTTCTCTTGAAAAAGAACCACATGATGAGAGCGTAGGCCTTAAAAAAAGCGGTTGCCATGGCTTTTGTGAAATGGGTCCACTTGTAAGAATTGAGCCACAAGGTTGGCTTTACACTAAAGTAAAAGAAGATGATTGCAGTGAAATAATTGAAAAGACAATAAAAAACGGCGAATGTATTGACCGTTTAGCATACCATATTGGTAATGAAGTCTATAGAAAACAAGAAGAAATTCCTTTTTATAAGCAGCAAACACGTGTAGTCCTTGAGCATTGTGGAAAAATAGATGCAGACAACATAAACGAATACATTGCAATTGGTGGTTATGAAGCATTTGAAAAAGCCTTGTTTGAGATGAAGCCTGGTGACATTGTCTCAGAAATTTCTTTGTCTATGCTTCGTGGACGAGGAGGCGGTGGTTTCCCTACTGGAAAGAAATGGGAACAAGTAAGAAACGCAAAAGGTGAGCAAAAGTACATTGTTTGCAATGGAGATGAAGGTGATCCTGGCGCTTTTATGGATAGATCAATTATGGAAGGCGACCCCCACAGAATGTTAGAAGGAATGATGATTGCAGGTGTCGCTGTTGGAGCCAAAGAGGGTTATATTTATGTAAGAGCTGAATATCCATTGGCTGTTAGGAGACTTACAAATGCTATTTCTCAAGCTGAGGCTCTTGGCCTTCTTGGTGAAGATATCTTGGGTTCAGGATTTTCATTTAGAATTCATATTGCAAAAGGAGCTGGAGCTTTTGTTTGCGGAGAGGGTTCTGCTCTTACAGCTTCTATTGAAGGCAAAAGAGGTTTCCCAAGAGTAAAACCTCCACGAACTACAGAACATGGTCTTTTTGATAGTCCCACAGTTTTGAATAATGTTGAGACATTTGCAACTGTCTCTCAAATAATCAATAAAGGTGCAAAATGGTATCTTTCAATTGGAACTCCAACAAGTCCGGGAACAAAGGCATTCGCGCTTACTGGTAATATATCAAATACAGGTCTTATTGAAGTCCCAATGGGTACTACTCTTAGAAAAATAATATTTGATATTGGTGGTGGCATGAGAGGTGATGGCGAGTTTAAGGCTGTTCAAATAGGTGGCCCTTCTGGGGCTTGTCTTACGAAAGACCATTTAGATTTACCTCTTGATTTTGATAATTTGAAAAAAATTGGAGCCATGATTGGTTCTGGTGGCCTTGTTGTAATGGACAGTCATACTTGTATGGTTGAAGTTGCAAGATTTTTCATGCATTTTACTCAAAACGAGTCTTGTGGAAAGTGTGTTCCTTGTAGAGAAGGCACAAAGAGAATGTTAGAAATTCTTGAGCGCTTAGTTGATGGTAACGGAAATGAAGGCGACATAGAGCTTTTGGAGGAACTTAGTGATACTATTTCTCATACAGCATTGTGCGGACTTGGGAAATCGGCATCTAATCCTGTCGTAAGTACAATAAAGAATTTCAGGTCTGAGTATGAAGCCCATGTTTATCAAAAGAAGTGTCCGGCAGGTCAATGTCAAAAACTAAAGAAAATTTACATTGATCCCCTTATGTGTAAGGGGTGTTCTGCTTGTGCAAGAAAGTGCCCTGTTGGAGCCATAAATGGCAAAATAAAGGAACCTTTTAACATTGATTTGACTAAGTGTATACGTTGCGGTTCTTGTATAGAGACTTGCAAGTTTGGCGCAGTTAAGGAGGCTTGAGCATGAGTGAATATAACATGAGTGAATATAAAAATACTACACAGTACATGTATGTAGATGGCATACCTGTTGCAATAGATGGTGAAAAAAACATGCTTCAAGTTATAAGAAAAACTGGTGTTAAGCTTCCTACTTTTTGCTATCACACAGATCTTTCTATTTACGGTGCATGTCGTATGTGTATGGTTGAAGATGACAAAGGGAATTTATACACAGCTTGTTCTACGCCTCCAAAGGCTGGAATGAGTATAAAAACAAATACTGCACGTCTTAGAAAGTACAGAAAAAACATTCTTGAACTGCTATTAGCAAATCATTGTAGAGACTGTACAACCTGTGCTAATAACAAATCTTGCAAACTTCAAGATTTGGCTGTTCGTTTCAATATTGATGGAGTCCGTTTCCCCAACAGAGCTAATGATAACAAAGTTATAAATTCTTCTGTTTCTATAGTTTTTGACTCAGGAAAATGTATCCTTTGTGGAGACTGCGTGAGAACCTGTCATGAAGTGCAAAATGTTGGTGCTATTGATTTTGCATTCCGCGGTTCAAAAATGCTCATCTCAACTTCTTTTGGGAAACCTCTTTCAGAAACCATGTGTGTTGGATGCGGTCAGTGTGCTGTTGCATGTCCAACTGGTGCTATTACAGCTCGTAGTGAAATCCAAAAAGTTTGGAATGCTATTTCAGACCCGCTTGTAAAAACAGTCGTTCAAGTTGCGCCCGCTGTTAGAGTTGCTTTAGGAAATGTTGCGGGAATTCCAGAGGGCAAAGATGTTTCTGGTCTTGTCTTTGCAGCTTTGAGAAAAATGGGTTTTGATGAAGTTTTTGATACTTCTTTTGGTGCAGATATAACAGTTATAGAAGAGTCAAAAGAATTTCTTGAAAGACTTAAAGAAGGGAAAAAACTTCCAATAATCACTTCTTGTTGTCCTGCGTGGATTCAGTATTGTGAGAAAAAACACCCTGAACTTTTGGAAAATGTTTCTTCGTGTCGTTCGCCAATGGAGATGTTTGCATCTGTAATTAAAGAAGAACGCCAAGAGAGGGGTAAAAAACTCTTTCATGTAGCTGTTATGCCATGTACAGCCAAGAAATTTGAAGCTCAGCGCAAAGAGTTTTTAGCAAAAGACGGCTCTCGTAATGTAGATGCTGTTATTACTACTGATGAACTTACTCACATGTTCAAAGAAGCTGGCATTTTGTTAAACGAGTTGGATCCAGAGCCTGTTGATTTTCCTTATGATAATGCTTCTGGCGCCGGGGTTATCTTTGGTGTCACAGGAGGCGTTACAGAGGCTGTTCTTAGAAATGTTGTAACAGATAAGTCTCGTTCTGCTTTAATGAAACTCTCAAATGTTGGTGAGCGTGGAAACGAAGGTTTGAAAATTTTTGAACTTACTACAGATGACGGTATTAATCTTCGCATTGGAGTAGCAAGTGGACTGGCAAACGCAGAAAAACTCTTGAAAATGCTAAAAACTGGAGAAAAATTCGACATTATTGAAATCATGGCATGCCCTGGGGGATGTGTAGCCGGAGGAGGACAGCCTTTTGTTCATGCCGATATTAGAAAAATTAGAGGCAAGGGGCTTTATGATGCAGACAGAATGTTAAGTATTCGTCATTCAGAGTCCAATTCTTCTGTTCAAGCATTATACAACAGGTCCCTCAAAGGCCGTGAGCACGAGCTTTTGCATGTTGAATATAAAACTGTTTAGGGGCTTTAGACCTCTAAACAGTTATCTTTTTGTTTTTAACACAATTTTTACGCCAATTTTTGAAGCAGCCTCAAGAATATTCTGGTTTGTAATTGCTACTTGGTTTGTTGCGTCATTGCTTGCATTTTGGGGCGTTTGTGCTTGTAACGCAAGTGAAGAAGCTTCATTAAGAAGAGCTTCTATTGCAGAACAGCTAAGATTATCAAAAGCTAATGCAAGTGATTCTATATCAAGCTCATTTGAAAGTTTTCTTCCTTTTGTATAAATCTCAACAAGACGCTTTCTTGTTGAATAATCGGGATTGCCAATATGGTATTTCAAATCAAAACGGCCAGGGCGAACAAGAGCTGGGTCTAAAGATGCAAATGAGTTTGTAGCAGCAATTACTAAAAGACCATTGTTTGCTGTAAATCCGTCCATTTCGTTTAACATAGCTGTGATAATTCTGTTGTTTTCTTTATCAATACCAGTCCCAGCATAATTTCGTCTTTCTCCAATACTGTCAAATTCGTCAATAAATACAATACATGGCTTGTTTCTATTTGCTTTTGAAAAGAGCATTCTAATTTTTCTTGCTCCCATTGACATGAATGCACTTTGAAAATCTGCACCTTTTGTTGCAATAAATCTTACATTTGCTTCTTGTGCTAATGCTTTTGCAAATAATGTTTTTCCATTTCCTGGAGGGCCTTCAAGAATAACTCCTTTTACAGGGCGTACTCCTTTTGCACTGTATTTTGATGGATTTTTGAGAACATCAACAAGAAAAGACATATCTTTTTTTAGATTGTCCATTCCTGCAATATCGTTAAAACTTACGCCTGTGTGCTTGATAACTCTAAATGTTTTTCTTGTGTATTGAATAAGTTTGACAGCTCCAAAAGCAATAAGGCCAATAAAAAGTACGTTAAACACTGTGTCTAGGACATTGTTAATAGCAGAGCCGTCCTGTCTTGAGTCTTTAACAGCAATGTTGTTTTTTAGCATATCTTTTATAAAACTGTCATAATTTGGGTTTGAAGTTTTGAACTTACCAGAAGGAGTTTCAAACTCTACATATTTTTCAAAAATTTCAATATTTTTCACATTTGAAAGTTCAACTTGCTCTAAAAATTCATTGTAAGGAATGAAAGTTTCATTACTTGTGAAAAGTCCCAAATTTAATATTCCAAACGAGTCCAATGCAAAAAGAATGATTGCAATGGCAAGTATGACGCAGAGAACTCTCATTATATAAGAAAGTGTTTTTTTGTTTTTCATACGCAAAATGCTATCACTATTAAAAGTTTTAGAATATAGACACTTTCAGTTTTTTCTGTTACATTGCTTGTGGTTTTTGCAATGTCATATTTCTTTGCAAGACTAATTTCAATGGTAGTTGGGCTACAGTTTGTAGTAAACCAACGAGAGTAGGAGAAAGTTATGGTAACAATTAACGCAACACTCAGAAAAGAAGACTTTGGCTCTGCCGGTTCAAGAAGACTTGTTCGTGCAGGACTACTTCCAGCTGAAATGTATGGTAAGGATGGAAACATTCATATCGTACTTAATGCACACGATTTTGACCTTGATCTTAGAAAGGTTGGAGTTGGTATGGAATGTGAGATTTCTCTTGAAGGCAAGACTTACAAGTGCATTCTCAAAGCTCTTCAGGAAAACATTATGTATGGAAAACTTCTCCATGCAGATTTCCAAATTGTATGATTGTAATCCTTGGCTTGGGCAATCCAGGCTTGTCCTATGAGCATACCCGGCATAATGTTGGTTTTGATGCATTGGACAAGGTTGCAGCGTTTCTTCATGTAAAGTTGAAGAAACGCTGTTTTCGTTTGTATAAAGAAGCAAAAGTTTTTGAAAAAGTAGAAGACTTGCAAATAGCAAAAACAAATAAAATAGTGGCTCAAAAGGCATCTTTAGTTGAACCTTTGACATATATGAATGCCAGTGGAGACATTGTTAAATATTTTAATTCTAATGATGATTTTGTTGTTATTTGTGATAACATGGATCTTGCAGCCGGTGGATTGAGAATAAAAAAAGGTGGTGGAGCGTCTGGTCAAAAAGGGCTTTCTAGTATTGCTTGTCAACTTGGAAGAAGTGACTTTGTGAGAATTTATATAGGTATTGGCAGGCCAAAAGATGGCATTTCTGTTGCAGATCATGTTTTAGGCAAAGAAGATGATGCTGTTAAAAAACAAGCAGTTGAAAAAGCAATTGAAGATGCAGCTTGTGCAATTGTAAAATACATTGAAGGAGCCTCTGTGGAGGAATTGCAACTTGAATACAACAGAAAAGGCCTCATATGAAAATCTTTCTACTGAAAATATTTACTCACTAAGTTCTGTTTCTTTGAATTCAATTTCTTTGCTTCTAAATCATAAATTAGTTATAGCTTTTTCCGGTGGTTGTGATTCTCTTGCTCTCTTAGCAATGGCTGTTAGCGTTTTAGGTCCACAAAATTGTTTTCCTGTATATGTAAATCACAATTTAAGAAATCAAGACGAGCTTGCAAATGAGATTGAACTAAATAAACTAAATTGCAAAAAACTTGGCGTTAATTTAGAAATTGTTACTTTACAAAAAGGAGAAGTTGAAAATCTTTCCAAAGAACGCAAGTGCGGTACAGAAGAAGCAGCAAGAATTCTCAGATATAAAGCTTTGGAAGAAAAAAGAGTGGAATACTCATGTTTTGCAATATCTACAGCGCATCACAAGCAAGACCAAATAGAGACTGTCGCAATGAGACTTTCAGCAGGCTCTCCTGTAAGTTCTCTTAGAGGAATATCTCCTTATGACAATAAAAAGCACATTATAAGGCCACTTCTTTCTTTTGAACGCAAAGAGCTTGAAGAATATTTGAAAAAGAAAGGTCTTAAATGGAGTGAAGATTCAACAAACAAAGATACAAAATATCTTAGAAATCATTTTAGAAATAATGTTCTTCCAAATGCTTGTCAGAACTGGCCTGTTTGTAATGATTACTTACTTTCTCTTTCTCAATGTGCATCAAGACTTTTTAATGATTATGACGAGCAAAAAGAACAACACCGTATAAATATGTCTAATGATATTGGATTTGCATGGACAAAAATAGAAGTCTTAGAGAATATGAATCCTGCAAATAGGATGTCTTTTTTGTTTTTAATGTGGGATTCTATTATGGGCTCTAAAGAGCTTCCAACGTTACTTGCACTTCGTGTGATACAAACAATAGAAGATAAAAAAGATTGCCTAATTAGTGCAAATGGTGGGACGTTTTTCACATATCATGGTATATTGGGGCTTTATTTGCAAGGAAGTCTTGAAAAAGTTAAAAACAATACAAAAAGTTTTGAATGCGTTTTTGATCCTCTCAAAGAACAAAATCTAAAACTTCCTTATGACCTTGTTTTTCAAACTGGTGCATCTGCTATGAAAACTTTAGAAAAAGAAGATACAAACAGTTTGAAAAAGGCTCTTTTTTTAGATAACTTTCTTTTCAAAGGCACTGTACGCATAAGGTTTCCAAAAGATGGTGATACAGTGCGCCTTAAAAGTGGGATTAAATCTGTATCAAGGCTCTTGCAAGATATGAGAATTCCCCCTTTTGTTAGGTTTTTAGTGCCTTTAATTGAGGATGATGAAGGCATTTGTGCTGTGTTTGGAAGTCCTTTTGGTGGTGTAGATAGAATTTGTGTGAAGTTTAGAACTTCTCTTGCCCCAAATCGCTTTACTCTATATATTGTTCGTAAAGGTTAAATTCATGGAAAACAGAGAAGAAAACAAAGAAAAAGATATGTTTGAAAACAATAAAGAAACACAAGAAGTTCAGGATGTTTCTGTCTCTCAAGACGCAAGTCAGGGCTCAATTCAAGACTCGGCTCAGGTTTCAAGTTCTGACTCAAATCAAGATTCAAAAGCTTCTGAATCTCCGGTAGTGCAAGAGCCTTCTTTTGACATAGAGCCTCCAAAAAAGGTTCGTAAGAAAACGAACCCTGATGATTATTGGAGACCTCATTCAAAAAGTGGCAATTATTGGGGCTCAAGTTCTAACCAAGGTTCTAGCCAAGATTCTAGACAGAGCGCAAACAAAAACTCACAAGAGAGTGTCCAAGGGTCAGAGGATAATAATGGCTCAAACAATGAGGATGATGGCAATTTTGGAGACAAAAATAGTTTTGGCAGTGGTAATGGATTTGGAGGTGGATTCAAACCACAAAGAAACCCAAACGGTCCAGATGGCCCATTTGGTTCAAAGAAAAACAGGATTGGGTTATTAGTATTCTTGGCACTTATAATTGTTTTCTCGTTTACTTTGTTTAACCAAGGAGCATCAACTCCAGATGTTTCATACAGCAACTTTAAGTCAGCAGTTGAAAGTGGCAAAGTTGCAACTGCAAATATAAAAAGCAGTACAATAATTGAGTTTACGACCAAAGACGGCTCGCAGTACAAGACAAGAATTCCTTACTACGATGAGAATTTACTCTCATATTTAGACGAGTATGGCGTTGAAGTTAAAGGTTCTAGCCAGGATGTTTCTATTCTTTCTGTAATATTGGAACTTCTTCCTTGGATTATTTTCATAGGCTTTACAATTATGCTGTTTAAGCAATCTGCTGGAAGCGGTCAGCTCATGCAATTTGGTAAGAGCCATGCAAAACAATACTCAGACAAGGACATAAAAATAAAATTCAAGGATGTTGCAGGCCAAAAAGAAGCAAAATATGAACTTCAAGAAGTAGTTGAATTTCTAAAAAACCCTAAAAAATTTGAAGCTATTGGTGCAAGAATTCCAAAAGGTGTCTTGTTGGTAGGCCCTCCTGGAACAGGAAAAACCCTTTTAGCAAAAGCTGTAGCCGGTGAAGCCGGGGTCTCGTTCTTCCATACAAGTGGTTCAGACTTTGTTGAAATGTTTGTAGGTATGGGTGCTGCAAGAGTACGTGACCTTTTTGACCAAGGACGCAAAAATGCTCCATGTATTCTTTTCATAGATGAAATTGATGCAGTAGGCCGTTCTAGAGGCAGCGGGCTTGGTGGCGGACACGACGAAAGGGAGCAGACTCTTAACCAAATTCTCGTTGAAATGGATGGGTTTGATACATCTTCTGGCGTAATTGTTATAGCTGCAACCAACAGGGCCGATGTCCTTGACCCAGCACTTCTTAGACCCGGCCGTTTTGATAGACAAGTTGCTATATCATTGCCAGACATTCAAGAGCGTGAAGATATTCTCAAAATACATGCAGCAAAAGTAAAACTTGCGCCTGGTGTAGATTTGAGAAGAATTGCTAGAGCAACTCCAGGTTCATCCGGAGCTGATTTAGCTAACCTTGTAAATGAAGCAGCTCTTTTTGCAACAAGACAAAAAAGAACGCAAGTTACAATGGAAGATTTTGAGCAAGCCAGAGACAAAATGGTTCTTGGTGTTGCAAGAAAGAGCCATGTCATGACAGATGACGACAAGCGTCTTACTGCTTATCATGAAGCAGGTCATGCACTTTTGTTCTACTATTTAGATGACATAGACCCACTTTACAAAGTAACAATTATTCCTCATGGAAATGCCGGTGGTGTCACAATGGGACTCCCAGAAGATGACGTTTCATACATGAAAAAGAGTTCTCTCTTAAGTCATATCAAGATGGCTATGGGTGGTTATATTGCAGAAAAGCTCTTAAACGGACAAACTTCTACAGGTCCTAGTTCTGACATAAAGCAAGCTACAGATATTGCAAGAAGAATGGTTACTGAATTTGGAATGAGCAATTTGGGCTTCATATCACTAGGTTCTGAGGGCGAACCTCTGTTCCTTGGAAGAGAAATTGCACAGCATAAGGATTTTAGTGAAGACACAGCAAAGAAGATTGATATTGAAGTGACTTCAATTCTAAATGAGTGTATGACTGATGCAACAAATATTCTCACACAGCATAGAGACCAACTTGATAAACTTGCTAATGAACTTATAGACAAAGAAACATTGGATGATAATGAAGTGCGTGCACTTCTTGGATTTGAGGCTGTTGGTCCAAAGAATTCAGATTTAAGCTAATTTTAGGAAGAATATATGGTTGATTCTGCCCATAAAAGAAATTTTTGCATAATTGCGCACATAGACCACGGAAAATCTACTTTAGCTGACCGGTTTATAGAAGCAGCTAGATTAGTTACTTCTCGTGGTCCTGCTCAATCACAAATTTTGGATAACATGGACATAGAAAGAGAGCGGGGCATAACAATAAAAAGCCAAGCTGTCACAGTTCCTTATACAGCTAAAAATGGTGAACTCTATGAACTTAATTTGGTAGATACTCCGGGACACGTTGACTTTTCATATGAAGTTTCTAGAGCAATAAGTTCTTGTGAAGGAGCTCTCCTTTTAATAGACGCAACGCAAGGGGTAGAAGCTCAAACTTTAGCAAATTTGTACATGGCAATGGACCATGATTTAGAGATTATTCCTGTAATCAACAAAATTGATCTTGCAAGTGCTGACATAGACTCATGTTTGCAGCAAATAGACCATGACCTTGGACTTGATCCAGACATGGCTCAAAAAGTGTCTGCAAAAACAGGTGAGGGTGTGCCAGACTTATACGAAGCAATAGTTCAGTACATTCCAGCTCCAAAAGATAACTCTAGTGAACCATTAAAAGCCCTCATATTTGACAGTCATTATGACCCTTACAGAGGTGTTATAGTTCATTTTAGAATTTTTGAAGGCTCTATTTCAGAAGGCCAAGAAATAATGTTTATGAACAGCAAAGCTGTTTATAAAGTTGAAGAAGTAGGAATTTTTCAACTTGATTTAGTTAGAACAAAAACTCTTTCTTCTGGAGATGTAGGATATTTTATTGCAGGAATTAAAACTATTGCAGACATAAGAGTTGGAGATACAGTGACACTGGCTTCACGACCCGCACAAAGTCCTTGTGAGGGGTTCAAAGAAGTAAAACCCGTAGTTTTTAGCTCAATTTATCCTGTTGATACAAATGATTATGAAGAACTTTTAGATGCAATAGAAAGGCTTAAACTTAACGATGCTTCTTTAGTGTATGAGAAAGACAGCTCTGTTGCACTAGGTCAAGGCTTTAGATGTGGTTTCTTAGGAATGCTGCATCTTGAAGTCGTTCAAGAGAGAATAGAAAGAGAGTTTGGGCTTTCAATTGTTCTCACAAGTCCATCAGTAAGGTATCTCATTCACATGAAAAATGGAGATGTTCTTGAAGTAGATAATCCTCTAGATTACCCTGACCAAGTGAGAATAGATTTTTCAGAAGAACCTTACATAAGAGCTAGTGTTATAACTCCATCTAACTATGTTGGTCCTGTTATTACTCTTTGTATGGAAAAACGTGGCGTTCAAACAAGCATGAATTATATAGATGAAAAAAGAGTAGAACTTGTGTATGAAATGCCGCTGGCTGAGGTTCTTTTTGAATTTTATGACAGACTCAAGTCAATATCCCGTGGATATGCATCGTTTGATTACGAGGTTATCGGTTATAGAAAAACGGATTTAGTGCGTATGGATATCCTTGTAAATGGCGAGGCGTGTGACGCTCTTAGCATGCTAGTTTTCCGTGATAATGCTGTTTCAAGAGGAAGACAGGCATGTGAGCGCTTGCAAGAAGAAATTCCAAGACATCAGTTCAAAATCCCAATTCAAGCTGCTATTGGTGGAAATATCATTGCGCGTGAGACTATCAATGCATTTAGAAAAGATGTTACAGCAAAGTGTTATGGTGGTGATATTACTAGAAAGCGTAAACTTCTTGAAAAACAAAAAGAAGGAAAAAAGAGAATGAAGCTTGTTGGTAATGTAGAAATTCCACAAAGTGCATACTTGGCTGTTCTAAAGAGCAAGGACACAGACCAATAAGGCGGGGGTAGTGGCATTATGGATTTGCAAATGGATACAAGTGGTGTGAGCGCAAATAATGTAGACACAAATAGCATAAGTACAAATAGCACAAGTTCAAACGGTGCTACAACAAACAGTGTTACAACAAACAGCGCAAGTGCAAACACAAACAACACTAAGACTGTTAAAGAATATTTTTTCAAAAATGGTGATTATTCTTTTTCTATTCTAAACTTAGGTTGTGCTATCACTAGTATTTGTTGCCCAGACAAACACAAGAATATTGCAAATGTTGTAATACCTTTTAAGGACGCAGTTGAAGATCCCTCAATTATTCTAAACACAACATCTTATTTTGGACTTACTGTTGGTCGTTTTGCAAACCGCATTAAAGGCGCTTCATTTGAGCTTAACGGCAAACGATACACTTTTGCTCCCAATGACCATGCAAATCTTCTACACAGCGGGCCAAACGGAATTTGGTCTAAGATTTGGGACGTAAGAAAAGAAGAAGATGGTTTTTTGTGCCTTCTTAAAGTGAAATCAATGGAAGATGGTTTTCCTGGAGACTTAGACATTCGTGTTCGTTTTTCAATGTCATGTGATGGTGTTTTTAGAATACATTACAGTGCAACTTGCACAGAGGATTGCCCATTAAACGTAACTAATCATTCTTATTTTAACCTAACAGGAGATGAAAACGCTAATGTTATGGGCCACGAAGTTACTTTTAATAGTTCTAAAATCTTGGAAGTGGACTCAAATTTAATTCCAACAGGCTCGTATATAAATGTAGATAATACGCCATTTGATTTCAGAAAGCCAAAAACAATTGGCAAGGACTCTAATGATCCAGCTCTTGCAAACACTCATGGATACGATCATGCATTCATAATTGATAGGTTTGGCGAGACTTCTGTTGATATTTCTAATACAAATATTTCTAATATTTCTAATACAAGCAAAAGTGGCAATGTAGACAACATAAAAGAAAACAGCAGCTTAAAGGCTAGAGGATTTACAAAATTTGCAAGTGTGTACGAACCAACAAGCGGGCGCATGATGCAGGCATTTACAGATTTACCTGCTTTTCATTTTTACTCAGGAAATAAAAATGGATTTTGTCTTGAAACAGAATTTTATCCAAACTGCGTAAATCAAAAAGAATTTCCATCATGTATCATCAAAGCAAATACTTTATTTGAAAGCACAACAGCTTTCCATTTTTATACTATTGACAAATAAAGGGGAAATCAAAAATGAAAGAGGTCAAAGTTATCGGTATATCGGGTGGAAGCGGAAGCGGGAAGTCTACAATTGTGCAAAAGATTGGAGAAGTTTGCCAGTCGTTTGTTTCAATTGCGCAAGACAGCTACTACAAAAGCGCTTCTTATGTGAATAATGCAAACATAACAGCTTTCAATTTTGACCATCCCGATGCCTTTGACAACGAACTTCTTTACAGCCACATTTGCGCCCTCAAAGCCGGGCAGCCAATTGAAATGCCTCAGTATGATTTTGTGCACCATTGCAGACGAAACGAGACTATACATGTTGAGCCTGCTGCGTTGGTAATTCTAGATGGTTTAATGATTTTCACAGAGCCTAGTATTAGAGACCTTATTGATTTGAAGATTTATGTAGATACTCCACATGATATTAGATTTATTAGACGCCTTCAGCGTGATATCTTGGAAAGAGGGCGAACTGTTGAAAGTGTTGTTAAGCAGTATTTAGAAGTTGTGCGCCCGGGCCATTTTTCATTTATAGAACCCACAAAAGAATTTGCAGACTTAATCATCCCAGAGGGCGGGCATAACGAAAAAGCCATGGAAGTTCTTAATTCATTTGTGCGTGAAATATCAAACCCATGAGGTTTTTATTACTAAATGTTTAGAGGTTTTGAACGCTTTTAGAGCCTTTATTGCTTTTGAGCTTGTCAGTTTCTTTGTTTTCAGTTGTGCTCTTGGTGATTTTAGTGCCTTTAGTGATTTTTCTAAACTTGTGTCGTCTAAAAGCAATTCTTTGATTTCTAATGTGCTTAAAACTGAATTTTTCTGGAACAGGATCAGGCCCTCCCATATAAAACCGGCTACATCGTAAAAGCCGGGCAATCCCAAGAATTGAGCCTTTGATTATTCCGTGTTTTATCAAAGCAATTTTGACATATTCAGAGCATGACGGTTCATAAATACAGTTTGAACCAAGAAGAGGAGAAATAAACTTTTGATAACCTTTGATAGGGAGAAGAAATATTTTAACTAGTATGTTATTGCTTTCTTTTGGACTTTCATTTGAGCTCATATAAGAAAAAATATCTATAAAGGGCTTTCGTTTCAACCTGCAATGACAAGCTAGTAATAAACTAGCCATAAAAATAAGTAGAAATATAAATAGAAACAAAATGTCAAATAGCAACATGGGGTTTGACTTAAGTTGTGCGTTTGAGGTATATTAACGCTGTATCTTTGTGTAATAATTATATCGATATGGAGGATAAATATGGCAGGTGCTATTTCTAAAAACGCTCGTCGTGAAGGTGAGAAAATTCTTACAAGTCGCTGGGGCGGTCAAATTAAGACAAAGTCTGTCTTTGAAAACGGCAAGCTTCACCACATTGCTTATTGTGTTAAGACCGGTAACACAGCTCGCAAGCCAAAGGATTTAATGTAATCCATGTCGAACGCCCGCTTTTGTGCGGGCTTTTTTGGGTTAAATTTTTCAAAATACTTGGATACTGCGTAAAAATTGTTTTTTTATTGTATCCGTTTGCATTTTGGTATGTTATCATTTGAGTAAGTTCCTAATTTTTTAGGAAGGATTTCGTGAGGAGGAAACACGTGAAACGTTTTTCTAAAATTGCTAGTTTATTACTTTTGATTGTCACCATGGTATTTACTCTTGCTTCTTGTCAGTCTCCAAAGCAGGATGTTGGTGATATTGTTATAACAGTTCCTGGAGAAGAAACAAAAGAAGAAGCTCCAGTTGCTGAACCAGTTCAGGAAGAGCCAGTTGTTGAAGAAGTTCCAGTTGCTGAAGAAAAAGATGTAATTGTTGTTAATCTTTCAGCATATGGATATGAAGCAACAATAGAAATTGAAGATGGAAAAGCTACATTTACATATCCTTCATTTATAACAGATGAAGAGATTTTTGATGCTGCAAAGCTCGCTTATTCTGCATATAAAGATTATCTCAATGGTACAGACTTAGAGATTGTTGAACCAGGAAAAGCTGTTCTTTCATTCCCTACCGGTTACTCAAAAGAAGATCTTGAGTATGCTGCAGGCGTCTTAAAAGCTGAAATCCTTGCTTACATTGATTCTATTGCAGCTGCTTTGTCACCAGCTGAAGAAGTTGTTGAAGTTGTAGAAACAGAAGAAGTTCCAGTTATTTTTGAAAAACATATTGAGCTTTATGGATATGAGCTTGATGTCTATGCATTTGGCAACCTTGTTGAATTCCACTATCCTAGTTTCATTACTAATGCAGAAGTCAGAGCTGCAGCAGAAGCTGCATATGCTGCTTATAGTCAGTACCTCCAGGATTCTTCACTTGTAATTGATGCTGGTACAGCTGTTCTTTCACTTGGATATGACCTTACTGAAGATGACTTTAATTATGCAACAGAACTCCTTTCATCAGAGCTTTCTTACTACGTAGAGGCTCTCTTACATCCAGCAACAGAAGAAGCTGAGGAAGTTGCAGTTGTTGCAGAAGAGGTTCCAGCAGTTGAAGAAAAGGCAGAAGAAGCTCCTGCAGTGGAAGAAGAAAAGACAGAAGAGGTTCCTGTAGTTGAAGAGAAGAAAGAAGAGGCTCCAAAACAGGAAGAGAAGAAAGAAGAAACTTCAACTCCAGCAACTCAGCCAGCAGCCACAAGTACAGCAACTGCAGAGCCAGCTAAGAAATCTAATGCAGGCGTCGTAGTTCTTATTATTGTTCTTGTTCTTGTCGCAGCAGCCGCTGTTTATGTATACCTCAAAAAGAAAAAGAACTAATCTAAATCTTAGATAAAAACGTGAGGGTCACCTGTTTCAGGTGGCCCTTTTTATGTATAACGGGTATGTTATAATTCTCTTTTTTTCAAATAGAACTTTTGAGTTAACGTTTACGGCACCTATAAAACGAAAACTTACAAAAAATTCTACACACCTTTGTTACTGTGTCTCATTTCAGTTGATTTAATACTGGGGGGGGGGTAT
>CAVDLI010000013.1:0-28873 GCA_963609725.1 bacterium
TTATACTACAAACATTGCTATCCAAAACATTGTTGCACTTTGTATCACAAGCACCATCACGAGCATTATTAACAACAATTGCACAAGGATCATTTTCAAAAATTGTATCAGAAGTATAAAACTTTTGCCCTTTTGGAACAGAAAGCCTCAATACTTCTGCAGTAGAAGAATTTGTCAATCCCATTTGATCTACATGATCTACAAACGCATTAGTTATGATGCACACTGTTGGACGAACAAGTTTATTTGCCATCATACTTTGGCTTTCTGGTCTTACAGCCATACATTCAAGCACAACGGCATTGACTTTAAGTTTGGCTGCTAGCTTGAAAAAATTTCGTTGTTCGCGGATTAAATTAAAACCTCTTTTTCTCTCTACCGGCTTTTCAGTTCCATTTGGATATATAATTAACGCTTCAGAACCAGTTGTTTTAGTCAAAGTTCGTACATTACACATAGCAAGGCAAGAAGCAAGCTGTCTTGAAACTGTAGTTTTTCCTCTAGTTCCATTTACAAGAATACGAATTGGCACAGAATTCACATTCTTGAAATGTAAATGGGCCTCAAATATCCCCAAAATGATAAATACAAGAAAAACTGCAACAACTAAGAACACAATTAATCCCCAAAAACTAAGTTCTATATTCAGTAGCTATAACGTACAAAAAGATAAAACACAAGAAGAATATAAAACAAGCGGTGAACTTTAAGCCCACCGCTTAGCTTATTTGCAAAAGCAAATCTTGAAGGAATTATCAAAAACTCTTTGTAGCGGTCTTTGCAAAAACCTCTGTAAAGTCTTTAAGAATTCCTTTTACACTCATTTACACTCAAGCCACTGAGTTCAAGAGAAGAAGGCTGAACACCAATGTGAACAAAGCAACAGTCTCTATGATACCAATGACAATGAGGTAGTTAGATGTACCTTTACCAGTCTCAGCAAGAGCATCACAAGCTGATGCAGAACATCTTCCCTGAAGCCATGCAGAAAGACCAATTATAGCTCCGCCAAGAACACCTACCGTAAAAGCGATAACATCAGCAACGCCGTTTGCAATAGCACTATTGATGAAGTTCATAAGTAGGAAGCCGTAAATCGTCTGTGTAAGAGGAGCACCGGCAAAACCAACCATCATGAATGCAGCGGGCTTACCGCTAGCATAGCACTTCTTCCAACCGCCAACAGCGGACAAGGCGGCACAACCAACGCCACAAGCAGAGCCAAGAGCTGAAAGGAAGAAAGCAGCAACCAAACCAATCATTTTGATAATCATTTCAATAATCTCCTATTATTGATTTTCACTAGAGTTTTTTTGGAAGAACTTCAAAACAAAGTCTCATCTAGACATGCTTTGAAACACGTTCTTCAAGCGTTCTTTTTGAACGGTTCGTATGGAATACCGGCCCATTCCATTCCGAGCTGGCCCGAAAATTCCAGAAGATTCAAGCGCATGCCGTGAACCACGACACTGAGCATTCCCATAACAAGGTTAAGACCATGCCCTATAACAAGAACAAGTATTCCTGCCGGCAAAGCCCAACCATGCAGCATGGATTCAACCATCCCATTGAAGCTCTGCGCTATCGCAAGACTGGCCATACCAACCGCAAACAAACGAATATAGCTCATAACGTTTCCAAAAGCACTAATAGTGTTTAGGAATGTTGTGAACGCACCACCAAGACCGGCCTTAAGACCAGCACCAAAACTTTGTCCCGGCTCTTGCGAACCAAAGACTATTACCACAATTAGTCCAATGATTAAGAGTGCAAAAATCATGGAAATATTTACATTTGCACCAACAACAAGCATTAGTATGAGGTAGTAAATGCTGTTAATCATAACAAGCCATGCTAAATCTGCAACAAGAGCAAGACTCTTTTCTTGCCATTTTCTTACAACATTCATAAGACAAGCAAGTGAAAGCTGAATTGTTCCAATCATGAAGCAGAACTTCATAACAGTATTTTGTGCTACATCAGCATCTACACCAAACTTTTCCGGGTAGTTGGCAATTTGCGGAATAACAAACATTCTAAAGAAAGGAATGTCCATTGCTTTCTCACTTCCAAGCCAAGTACCAGTCAAAGAACCCCAAATAATTGTAGCAATGCTCATGACATATACAAGCATATTTAAGTTAGTAAGCTTTTTGCTCTTAACATGAAGAACAACGGCAATACCCAAGAACACAAGACCGTACGCAGCATCACCAATTATCATTGCAAAGAACAAAGCCAAGAACAAAAGGAACCACATACTAATGTCATATTCCTTGTACCCTGGGACAGTTCCAAGCATTTCAAATACAGGCTGCATCATAGCTGTAACTTTGTTGTATTTAATCTTTGTAGGAACAGGGTCATCATCACTTGGATCATCAAATGCATATGCCCAGCAATTCTCTTTTGCAATATCTCTAAAGCTTTCAACACTTGCTTCAGGCAAAAATCCCCACAAACAACAAAGTCCATCTTGCTCACTTACAGCACCACTTACAGATGAGTAAATAATGTCATCAGTCGTCTTTAACGCATAACGGTCATAGCTAGAAATATATGAGGCCGATGCCGCAATAAAACTCTTAAGTTCGTGCAACTTGAAACTTACGCTAGAAATTTCTTCATCAAGTTGGCTAAGACCTTTTTGGGGAAGCTCAAAACGAGATGCAGGAAAATCTCCAGCAAGTGGTTGTCCAACTGTTGCAACAACTTTCATTTTGTCTATATCGCTTAAACGAATAAACTTTATGTCCTCTGGAATTAATGCTACCTCGTTTTTCCCCATTTGATAGAAAAACAAAGACACCCCATCTTTCTCAAGAGATTTAACTTCATTTGGATCAAAAGCGCCCCATCCTTCAATGGCAACTCTTTGATTTTTAAGTTCAAACAGCTCGTCTTCAGCGACCTTTACATCAGATGTAGCAGCACAGAGCCTTTCATGCAATGAGTAAAATTCCTGCCTGCCCAAAATTGGGTTTTGGGAAACTTTTGGCTGCTCTACTAAGACAGAGCGCATTTTATCTAAAGAAGCTAATCTTTCAGTATATTTTGTCTCCGGAACGCTTGTCTCTGATATATGAACAACTCCAAAATCCCTGATTGCATTGAGCATCTCATTCTTGTGGACAGAAGAAGCTACAATCATGACTTTTTTCATTTTTTCAATCATGTATTATTCCTCCTTTCCCGCAAGTTTCTTTTTTGCAATCTTGCCACGCACAACAGCAGCTGTCTGCTGGTCACCAATATAAATTCCAATTCTACGGATATTTTCCTTAGTTTCTGGAATCTTCACTTTCTCAAAAAGATTAACCCTTTGGCTTGTCGTCCTAAGTTCTTTTTCTAAAAGCGAAACTTGAACCTTTAGAGTAGACATAAGAGCATCTATCTTAGCACTGTCTCTAAGAAGAATAACAGCTTTATCTACCCAAAGCGGATAACGTTCAACATCATAATCAATGTCTTCAAACGTTAAATCCTTAAAAACAGGTATAACAACACCTGCTATGTTCCCTTCTCCTTTGATGACGGTACTGGGCTTAACAAGAGTATCAAGCTGTTTTGCTACATCAAAAGAGCTGTTTTCGCCAAAAACACCAATCCAGTCTTGAGCTCCCTTTATAAGTTCATTTTGTTTTTCCTTATACATGGTAAGCTCTGACTCGATTTGACGAATGACCATTTGGAGTTGCTGCTTTTTGAGCTGAAGAGTTGGAAGATAACGCTCATATTGTTTGAGTTGGTCCTTCTGTTTCTTCTGTTCGTTTTTAGTCAGCTTAACTGCCACTTCAAGCCTCCGCCTTCTTTGGCCATCTTTGAGCTATAAGCTCACTTCTAAGACCTGTTTCATTTGGTTCAAAACACTCTGCAAGAATTTCCCATCCAAGGTCTAATGCCTCTTCCAAAGGAATATTTACAGACAAATCCATGAGTTTAGTTTCAAAAAGGTTACCATATTTGAGCAATTTTTCGTCCCATTCACTCATCATAAATCCCATAGATTTCTTTTCTAAGGATTCTTTATAAGCACTGTATAGCTTAATAAGACAATCCATAAGTGCTCTATGGTCATTTCTTGTACTACTGTTAACATTCTGCTTTAGACGACTAAGGCTTCCAAATGGTTCAATATGACCGTTTTTAAGATAATACTGACCCTCTGTAATATAACCGGTGTTATCTGGAACTGGGTGAGTAACATCATCACCTGGCATTGTAGTTACAGCCAAGATTGTCAGTGAACCGGCACCTTCAAAGTCAACAGCCTTCTCATAACGGCTTGCAAGTGAGCTATAAAGATCTCCAGGGTAACCTCTGTTAGAAGGAACCTGGTCCATAGTAATAGCCATTTCTTTGAGAGAGTCAGCAAAGTTTGTCATATCTGTCAAAAGAACAAGAACTTTCTTACCTTCAATAGCAAAACGTTCTGCAACAGCAAGAGCCATATCTGGAATCATCATACATTCAACAGTAGGGTCACTTGCAGTATGAACAAACATAATAGTTCTGCTCATTGCACCACTTTCTTCCAAAGTATCCTTAAAGAACAAGTAGTCATCATACTTAAGTCCCATTCCACCAAGAATAATGAGATCAACTTCTGCCTGCATAGCAATTCTTGCAAGAAGTTCGTTGTATGGCTCACCACTTACAGAAAAGATTGGGAGCTTTTGTGATTCAACCAGAGTATTGAAAACATCAATCATTGGGATACCAGTTCTAATCATGTTCTTTGGAACAATTCTCTTTGCTGGGTTAACTGAAGGGCCTCCAATTTCAATCATGTTTTCTTCAAGAGCAGGACCATTGTCACGAGGACGTCCAGAACCATCAAAAACACGACCAAGAAGATCTTCAGAAAAGCTCACCTTCATTGGAACACCAAGGAATCTAACTTCATCATTCGTGGAAATTCCCTTTGCACCAGCAAAAACCTGAAGGCTAACAAGATCTCCATCCAACTTGATTACGTTAGCAAAGCTTTTTCCAACGACGGCAAGGTCGTTGTACCTTACACCTTGAGCACGGACAGTAATGACGTCGCCCACGATGGATTCTATTTTAGTATAGACCTTGTTCATTTTCACATCTCCTCACAGCAGTTGGACTTTGCAGAGTACAAGTCCTTTATTTCTTTCTCATACTGTTCATAGCGAGGGTCTGTAACCGCAACGCTGTTCCAGTCGAGGAACTTTTGTCTTATTTGGTTGAAGAAAGAACGAACATCTCTCTTGTTTTCCAATGCGAAATCTGATGTAAGCACTTTATACAAGAGGTTAAACTCTTCTTTTTGTCTTTCTGGAAGAACAGCGCTATCTACAGGGTCAAATGAGTTCTGCTGTAGGTATACAGCATCCAAGAGCTCACCTTTTTGGTATACAATGTAATCTTCAACAGAAGTACCTTCTTCTCCAACAACCTTCATCATTTGATTTATTTCATTGCTTCTAAACAAAATACTTCGTGCATTCTCAACTCTTTCTTTGTCAATAATTCCATTGTATTTTGACCAAGAATCAAGGGGATGAATTGCTGGATATTTTCTTGCATCAGAACGTTCACGGCTAAGGCCATGGAATGCACCAACAACCTTAAGAGTTGCCTGAGTTACAGGTTCTTCAAAGTTTCCACCAGCAGGGCTGACTGTTCCACCAATTGTGACAGAACCCGTTGTTCCATCATGAAGTCTAACTTTTCCGGCTCTTTCATAGAAAGCAGCAATAACGCTTTCAAGATATGCTGGGAATGCTTCTTCTCCTGGAATTTCTTCAAGTCTTCCACTCATTTCTCTCATTGCCTGTGCCCAACGGCTTGTTGAGTCAGCAAGAAGAAGAACATTAAGACCCATTTGTCTGTAATATTCAGCCATTGTAATAGCTGTATAAACCGATGCCTCTCTAGCAGCAACAGGCATTGAAGAAGTATTACAAATAATAATGGTTCTTTCCATGAGTGAACGGCCTGTCTTTGGGTCTATGAGTTCAGGAAATTCTTTAAGAACTTCAACAACCTCACCTGCACGTTCTCCACATGCTGCAATAATTACAATATCAACTTCTGCATTACGGCTGGTAAGGTGCTGTAAGACAGTTTTTCCTGCACCAAATGGACCAGGAACACAATATGTGCCACCCTTAGCAACAGGGAGGAATGTATCAATTATTCTAATTTTTGTAACAAGAGTTTCATCTGGTCTAAGGCGTTGATCATAACAGCCAACAGCTTTTTTAACTGGCCAGCTAAATACCATTGAAAGTTCCTTCTCATCACCTTTTGGGCTCTTAATCTTAGCAACAGTAGCTCTTACATTATAAGATCCCTTGTCTGCAATTGATACGACTTGCCAATCAACATCTTCAAAACCAAATGGAACCATTATTTTATGCGTGAACATACCCTCTGGAACAGTTCCAACAGCATCTCCAGGTCTTACAGTGTCGCCGACTGCAACACAAGGTGTAAAAAGCCAATCCTTGTTTGGAATTGGATCCAAGTAAACACCTCTTTGGAGGAAGAACCCACATTTTTCAGCTAGAGATGGAAGAGGATTCTGAAGTCCATCATAAATTTGAGTAAGAAGCCCAGGGCCTAATTCTACACTCATCATTTCGCCTGTGAACTCAACCTTGTCTCCAACCTGTATGCCGTTTGTAATTTCATAAACCTGCATGCTGGCTTTATTACCGTTTATTCTAATGACTTCTCCCTTGAGCTTTGAGTCACCTACAATTACATAAGCAACTTCGTTCTTGGAAATGGCCCCATCGAATGTTACGGTAACAAGGTTTCCGTTTACACCAGCCACATATCCTGTACTTTTTGTCATAGTATCTCCAATTACTTATTATTCAGAGGTTTTTGCAAAACTGATTTTACAAAACTCATTCTGCAACAACCTTTTCAACATTTATTTCTTCTTTAACTTTGCCAAAGAGCTTTTGGTATTCAGCATTCCCGTTTTCAACATTGAACAAATCTTTTCTTAATAAAATTCTAAGTTCAAGGGCATACCCTAGTACAACATCTTGGCTAAAAGCCTTAAAAGCAAGCTTTTTTTCAAGATAATCAAACTTATATTTCATTATTAAAAGCTCTGCATCCAAAGGATTTTTCGTTGCCATGACAGCATTGCCAAATTTTGCAGTATCAAAATCTTCCTGGGAAGATACAATAGCATCCTTGCCTAATACAACTTTACGTCTTGCATTTACAGCATTATTGGCAGTATCGCAAAATTCTTTGAATTCTCTTAGAAAACGATTTCCTTTATATTCTCCGTTTGAAATGGCCGTTAAAAGTTCCAAATCACTGGAAGGAACTCTTTCTTGAGCATACTCAATAAAAGAGTCCCAACTCATTGGAGCTTTGTCGCCAAAACGAAGCATTGGCAAGCTTGAAAGAAAATAGTACCTAGAATCAACAGGCATCTTTACTCCTTCAGAACTTTAATCCACCAAGAAATGGCTTCAAGAGTTTTGCAATTTCATCATCAGAGAGATCATAGAATCCAGAGCCGTCCTTCAGGCAAAGTTTTGCGCCAGATCCCTTCACAGGTCTCAATTCAAGGCCTTTCTCAATTTCTTTGGCAAGGTCACTCTTAATCTTCTCGTTCACAGTTTTTACTTCTAGTACATACTTAGAAGGGTCGTCACCATTGAGTGCTGCAATGATAACCTTTGACATTTCATCGCCTTTCATAGCCTTAGAGACTTCAGAAGAAAGAAGTCCGTCAAGGTAAGACTCAAGCTCTTTCTTTATAGAAAGAACAGCATCTCTTTGTGCTTGTTTGACTAGAGCCTTTGAGCTCTCAATCTCCCTGTTAGCATTTTCAATCATCTTAGCAGCTTCTTTCTTTGCATCCTCGATGATTTCCTGAGCCTGAACTTTTGCAGCATCTACTACTGCGGCAGCCTCTTTCTTGGCTTCTTCAATTCCATCATGTTTGATAGATTGAACCAAATCTTGAATTTGTATCTCCATTCTGCTCCGTCCTTTTATGTTCAAGGGTTATCCCTAATTAATCTCAATTATTGTATTATAAAGAAGTCAAAAGGTCAAAAAATCCCTTCCCAATTTTTCTTGAGTTTTTGCCATCTTTTTAGGCACTATTACACTTATGCATTATATGTGCATTATTCCCAATCCTGCTCTTTCATGGTTTGTTATTGGATGAATAGCACTATCTCCATAAAGTGCCACAGCTACCCATTTTCCATCAGAAACAATTGCCATTTTTAATTTCAAAGCCGCATCCAAAAGTATATGGTTTGTTATACCGGTTACAGCTTCCAATGCAGCGTGCATTACAGCGTGAACAGGGCCAGCTTCTGCTTTAACTATATCATTTTGCAAGGCACATCCTATTGCAGATTTCGTAAGGCTCTTCATTACTTCATTTCTTGAACCGGTAATAAATGTTACAGCAAGCTTGTACTGCTTGTAATCCTTGGCAACAGCTTGCTTGAAGAGTTCCTCCTCTTCTCTACTTGTCATAGCTGCCAGCATTGCCACTTTGCCAATTCTGTCCAACTCAATCTGCATACACTTACACTCCTTTGAAATCGTATTCTTAAGAATACAACATTTACACTACTGGAAACACTTTTTAACTAAATCTTAATTGAAAACTTGTACACTTGGGCGAAAAAACGCAAAAATTTACGTTCAAAGCCATTGTACACTCATTTTTTTTCATTTGTAAAGGAATAAAATTCGTAAGTTTTATTATTCTTTGAATAAAGCTCATAACTTGAGATGGTTTTCTTTAATGCTCTAACAAAAAGTTGCATTGGATGCATCTCGTAACTGGCCATTGCTTTGTTTAATGTATAAATCCGTGGCAACGTTTCACTATGGCATCCATGTTCTAATGCTGCAACGGTTTCTTTCTTTGATTGAAGTCTTGCTGCCATTTGAGATAATGACAATCCCAGTTCCTTTCTTTTTTCTTTTAATGCACTTCTAAAATTTAAGTTACTATAAATATAGGATGTTGGAACAAAACTCTTTTTGACTAACACATAATCATCGGTCTTAAGATTTGAATGAAAATATCCTTTGGTTACGGCTTTCCAATTTTGGCAAGTAAGATCAGAGAGAGGGAAATCGGTGCACATCCACGACCAAAGAGCGGGAAAGGAAAGTCCAAATCTAAGGCAAGCGTAATTTATGATGTCTCTGAGGCGGGGCATTTCAAATTTCATGTCCTTAGATGTTAAGAAGGCAGTTATTTCTGTTTCAAAAGGGTGGCCAATACGGTGTAAGGCAATAGAAATTCTTGATGTGTCAAGTTTTACTAAGTTGTTTTTTGTTTTCTCTTGCAAATTCAAGCACGTCTCCATCTTGCATATCTTTGTAAAGGTATATGTCCACAATGTAGTCTAATGGGTGATAATCTCCACAACTTGATAAGTAGAGGTTAATTGAATCCAATTTTGGATATGAATATTTGTTGGATATCCAGTTTTCAAATTTGCAATATGCTTCCCTACTTCTTCCCGCTTTTTTTGCAACTGTGCCAAATCCTGCCGGCATATTGCCAAGTCCTTGTGTCATAGATCTGTGAATATAAAAGCACTTTCGTATGTCTGATGCACTGGGAATTGTTTTGTTGTCTTCTAAGGCCTGCTTTACACAATCAAGGCTTTCTTGTGAAGAACATCTTTCTAGGAGCATTCTAGAGACACAGTTGGCCCATTTTTCATCTATTGAGTAAAACTTGTGCATTTTGCCATTCTTCTCCAATGTTTGAACTTTTGCTTTGGCTTCATTTGGTAAGCCACTGTACATTGCTCCAAGAATTAAAGCAGGAGAAAGATGTGCATCTTCAACAGAAAATCTTAGGATGTTTTCTAAATTGGGATTCCATTCATTAGTTTCTTTGAGAAGTCTTCCATTGCGGAAATTTTTTAATTCTGGACTGTCAATGAGGCCCAAGACACCTGCTAAATTAACAAATTGTCTTGCGTCAAAGTACTCCATTAACCTCATCCATAATTCACAAGTTTTATGTGTTGCCACAAGTTTTTGTGTGCATTCACAAGTTTGCAAACACGTGATGCTTTACAAGTTTTTCTTGCAGATTTTCTTGCTGTTTCGCTTGCTGCTTCTCTTGCTGCTTTTTGCTTGCTACTTCTATTGCTGCTTTTCGTGCAAGTTTTTGTGCAAGTTTCGTACAAGTTTCGTGTAAATGACCACAAATTCTCTTTGCAAGTTATCTACAAGTGTTCTCTCATTTTTTCACGTGTTTAGTGCATCATAAAACAAACCAAAACTCTCAAGGAGTTGTAATCTCAAACTTTAACATTAACAAATGTTAAGGTTTCTAAATAACGGGGCTAATTTATCCTCTTAGTTTTGGTGGATGTGGGGACAAGGAGTGGTTCATATGAAGGTGCTTGTAAAGGTGCTTGTAAAGGTACTTGTAAGGTGCTTGTAAAGGTGCTTGTAAAGGTGCTTGTAAAGGTGCTTGTAAAGACTTCTGAAATTGAAAAATAAACAAAAATGAACAGTTTTTTTAATTTTTGTTTATTTTCTAAGCCAAAAAATCAAATTTTTGTTTATTTTGTTTATTTTTTGTAATAAAATTTCAGGCAGCTAGCAAAACTAGCCTGACTAACCCTGCTAGCGAAACAAATCTAGCTAGCAAAACTAGCCCAACTAGCACAGCTACGCCCATCACAACGGATAAGGATTATTCCAAATATGAAAAGTATCTACGATGAACTGGCCAAAAACCTTCAAGAGCTAAAAGAGATTTCCAACAAATTACAAAAATCACTTAAAAATTCAATCTCTGGCAAACTATATGTTAAGAACATAGAGGGAGAACACCGATTTTATTGTTATGATGAAAATGAAGCACCTTCTGTTAAGTACTTAAGGAAAAATCAACAAGAAAAAATTTCACAACTTGCTCAGAAAGATTATGAAGCAAAACTGTTAAAAGTCGTACAAAAGCAAGAGAAAGCAGCCTTGAGATGTCTAAAAATTCTCAAAAAAGCAGAATGCCAAGAAGATTTCTCTAGCGTTTATGAAGAACTTCCCGCTGAAATAAAAAGTATAGTGAAACCAATAAATTCAGCAGATGAAGAATATGCAAAAAAGTGGCTGTCTCATAAATTCACTAAAAAACCAGTTTCAAATGATTATCCTTTTTTTACAATGCGCGGAGACCATGTACGATCCAAAAGCGAGCTAATCATTGCAGATCGTCTTTATATGGCAAAAGTCCCTTACCGCTATGAAGCACCAACATCAACAAGCTTAACCGATATTTTTTATCCCGATTTTACCGTATTAAACAAACGGACGAAAAAAGAATACTACTGGGAGCACTTTGGAATGATGGATAATCCTCAATATTGTGCAGCATGTATGGATAGGATAAATCAATATGCACAAGGAGATTACTATCAAGGCGAAAATCTCATCATAACATATGAGAGTGCAACAAAACCCCTAAAGACAAAATATATAGATTGGCTCATAGATAAATACTTAAAATGAAGAGGTTTTTGCAAAACTGTTTTCATGGCTCTTGGCTTGCCTTTGTGGCTAAAAAAGTATTTCTTCTAACTTCATAAGACTTTGTGTATTATATAGCAGCAGGAAACAAAAATGAAATGGAAAGTACGACAAGCACAATATGATGATATAAAGACATTGCAAGAAAGATATAATGTAGATTTAGTTTCTGCAAAAATTCTTGCAGGACGTGGAATTAAAGAACCAAATGAAGCCAAGTTCTACATGGAAAACGATGTTTCGTTTCTACACAATCCATTCTTGTTTGAAGACATGGAAATGTTCTGCGACAGAATACATCAAGCTATAGAAGATAAAGAAAAAATCAGAGTTTTTGGAGACAGAGACGTTGATGGCATTACAAGTACCGCCCTACTTGTAACAGAACTTAGAAGTATGGGATTGGACACATCATATACAGTTCCAATGGGTGACGAACCTTATGGCGTTACTATAGACAATATAAAGAAAGCAATAGATGACGGCATAACACTTGCAATAACAGTTGATTGCGGAATTTCTTGTTTTGAAGAAATTGATTTTGCACAAAGTCACGGTCTTGATGTTCTTGTCACAGACCACCACATACCAGGAGAACTGCTACCTCCAGCAGGTGCGTTAATAGATCCAAAAGTTGAGGGTTGTGGATATCCTTTTGCACACCTTGCGGGTGTTGGAGTCGTAGCAAAATGCATTTGGGCAATGAGATTTTCAAACACAAAATTCTACAAGGCGCCCATTATTCTGCTACATTCTTATCCCGGCAATGGAACTGTTGTAATAGAAGCTGCAAGAATTGAAAATATGGAAATCACTGGTCGCATTGCAGAAGAAGTCATCCCTGGCGTTCTACCAGAATATAACAGCAGACTTCTCAAATTTTTAGACTGCAATTTGCCGGTTTATGTCTTAGACAAAGATGAAGAATTTATTCAGCTTAAGAAAGCTTTTCCAAAAGCCGCAATCTATGTAACAGAGCTTAGAAATGAATTTGAAAAAGTACTACCCCAAGTTAGAGGCAAATCTCTTTTTGCATTAAATTCTGTCAGCCGTTTTGCAAAATACACTCAAGTAAGAAGTGAACTTGACACATTAGTTGGACTTTTTTGCGCTTACATAAGAGCAAGTTCTCCTCCCCTTTACAAAGAATACATCAACATAATGGATTTAGTTGCAATTGGAACTGTAAGCGACCTTATGCCAATGGCTGACGAAAACAGAATAATCGTAAAAACAGGTCTAAAAGTACTTGAAAGCAACCCCAGAAATCCACTTAGATGCTATCTTTCATTGTTGAATTTACTGGGAAAGCACCTCTCTACTACAGATATTGGATGGAGCATCTCACCTCCTATGAATGCATCAGGAAGACTTGGAGAACCCAATATTGCAATTGACATGATTCTAAGTCAGGATCAAATGCAGTCAATGAATTATGCAAAAAAGCTCCTAGAACTTAACGAAGAGAGAAAAAAATTAGGTGAAGAGGCTTGGAACCGGCTACAGGCAAAAGCAAAACGCAGTTTTGAAAATTTTGGGACAAAGCTTGTACTTGTAATTGATAAGGATATTCCACGAGGCATAACGGGCATTATAGCAACACGCCTTTTGAAGTTTTTCAAATGCCCCTCAATCGTTATAACACAAACTAACGACCAGCGGGCAATAGGATCAATGCGTAGCAAGACCGATTTCAATTGTCATGATTTTCTTTCTCATTACAGCGACCTTTTTATTGACTATGGCGGGCATGCTTGTGCTGGAGGTTTTTCACTTGACTGGTCTAAAGTAGATGAACTTTCTATTCGGATATCTGATGACGTTGATTACATGGACTGCCCTTCAAATGAAGAAGACGAAACAATAACCATTGATGCAGTTCTTAAGGAAGATGAATTTAGCCAAAACATTATGAAAGTTGTAGAACGTTTTGAACCTTACGGTGAGCAAAATAGTCAAATTGTATTCTTAATAGAAGGTGCTAGAATTGAAAGTATTATTTCAATGCAAAACTCAAAAGATCTATCAAGTTCACATTTAAGGCTTTCACTTTCTTATGGTAAAAACCAATGGCCAAGTGTTTATTGGTCAGCAGGACAAAGAGTTGGCAAGGATTTTGATGAAGGTGAAATCGTTGATGTAGTGTTCAAAATGGGGCGCAATTACTACAAAAATCAAGAAAGTATACAGCTTACAATTGTAGATATACGACGCCACTGAAGTTTTTACAAAGTCATCGGTCTATGGTCTTTTGACGACGGCCCAACAAAAATGCATTTACAACATAAAATGGGGCTATTGTAAGAATTACATTCCAGTTATCTTGTATAAAAACTGAACTAAAAAACATTTTCAAAACCATAAGGATAGCAATAACAATCAAAAGGGCTTTATACCAAAAAGAAAGTTTTTTAGCTTTAGAATTTGAAAGGTCTTTTAAGATAAGGCTCTTTATTGCAATAATTATAAGAATTGGATTAATAAAAAGAATGTTTTCGTTGTACCAAGTGACATTATGGTTTGTGAATAGCATCATAAAAAGTAACAGAGTCCCCAGGAGCCCAAAAATTAAATTCACAGAAAAAGCATATGCTCGATACAAACCTCGTTTGCCAAACCAAAGCAAAAGGAAAGCAATTAAAGCAATCAAAGTGCCAAGTAAGAGTGAGTACAATGTGTTGGGCTTTGGTTCAATGGAAGCTTTTGTTTGGACAGTACCATTAGACTCTATTAGTATGCTGTCTCCAATAATACCTTCAGGTGATACCAATCCTGTCTCTAAGCCATATTCAACAACTGCCTTCTCCAAGATTGCAGGCAGGAACATTTCTTCCCAAAGAGTAGATTTTTTATCGATTTGACCGCTTTGCAAGAATTCAAGTGCCCATTGAATTGGCCGGTTATTAGAAAGAGCAGTTGAAGCACGTTTTCTAAAAGATAATCCATCTTGCGTTTTTGCCCAAGTTTCAAAACTACCACCAGTTGCTTTATTGATTATATCTCTTAGACGGGTTGCACAATTGTCATTGTAATGATGATAAAGATATGTGCGGTTTTCTTGTTTTGCATTGGTCATAAGAAATGAGATGATGGCTTTTTTTTGAGATGCATCAAGATTAAGTTCTACTATACTATAAGTTCTTCCAGTCTGCTCAAGATATGACACTTCATAACTTGCGTAACTTACACTACAGCAAAACCAAAGTCTTCCTATTGCAAAATTAGTGTAAAAATTTTGAGCATCAAAAGAAAATGAGCCGTAATCGAACACATAAGCGGGATTTTCTGGCATTTGTACTAAAAACGCAGAATGTCCAAACCAAGAATAAAGAGGCTTTCCCTCGCCTATTGTAACTAATGAAATGGAACACTCATCCCAAAAAGTTTCTTGAGATGTCTCAAGCGTTTCATCATAGTATTTTTCAAGCATTGGGATAGAATCAAAATCATGCACTTCGTCTTTAGTTTTAAGGCTTACACTAAAAACTGTATTTACAGTAAATAATATTAGAACCAACACAATAAATCTTTTTTTCATATCAATGCTCTCATATCAAAAGGATACTCACAGAGAGACATTACGTCCATAAGAAGAAAAACCATTTGACCTTTTTCTAAAATTTTTGCAAAAACCCCATTTAATATAACCATCCATATTTGGGCAAATTTGTATTTTTGTTGGATTTTGGATAATTCACTACCCGTTTTGTTTGCCACTGCTAAAAGACCTTATTATATTGGACTTATGAGTGAATTCAATAAAATATGTAAAGAGTTTGAACAATTGGATGTCCTTTCGTATGTAGCTCTTTTGGGCATTAAATCGAAGAGGATTCTTCCTGCACTGATAAATATCACGCAGGATGGCGAAACAGGCGTTGAAATTTTTGCTTCATTTATCCTTGGTGCAATTGCAGCTGACGGAAGACTCTCTGAAACCGAGTATGACATTCTAAGCCCTCTTCTTCATGCCTTTTTTGGTGAAGAACTTGACTATGAAACATGCAAGGCAGCTTTTAGAAAAATGAGACCGGAGCAAAAAGAACTTAAAAAGACAGTAGATGAGATGGTCGATGTTCTTGGCATGCTTTCAGAGGACTTAAAAGACGACATCATTACAGTTTGCCTTCTTATTTGTGCAGTTGACGGGAAAGTCTCTCTTAGAGAGAAAAATTGGATTCGCCAGCTTATAAAATAAAAACCTACTGTGTTTTATTAACAGAGGCTGTTGCAAAAATCGAAAGATGATGGGTGCAACAGCCTATTTTTCTTATGGCTCTTTGCATTATTAGTTTAACGATGATTATTAGCAGTTTTTGCAAAAAACTTGTTAAAATACTTTATACCAAAAAGAGTTAGTATCATTAAAATTACTCCAATAGGAAGAACAACTGTAGATTTTGGAATAAATCCTGCAATTAAATAACATACGAAAGAGACAGCCGTAACCGTAAGTGCATATGGTAATTGTGTACTTACATGATTTAAGTGATTACATTGTGCTCCAGCACTGGACATTATTGTTGTGTCAGAAATGGGAGAGCAATGGTCACCACATACGGCTCCAGCCATACAAGCAGACACGCAAACAACTCCAATTGGTTCTGTGAGAGGAAAAATGCTAAGTGTAATTGGAATAAGAATTCCAAATGTTCCCCAACTTGTGCCTGTAGCAAAAGATAAAAGACAACCAATAAGAAATATTATTGCAGGAAGGAAGGTTTGAAAATTTTTAGCAGAACTTTTGACTATAGTTTCTACAAAGACTTTTGAACCAAGGCTGTCGCTCATAGCTTTAAGAGACCATGCAAATGTTAGAATAAGTATTGCAGATACCATAGACTCAAATCCTTTTGGAATACATTCCATCATCTCGCTGAAACTCATTGTTCTTCTAAACATAAAATAAATTAATGTAATAATGAGAGTAATTGCGCTCCCAAGCATGAGACCTACAGAAGCATCGGACTGAGAGAATGCTGTTACAAAATCTATGCCACCAAAAAAGCCTCCACTGTAAAGCATGCCCATAACACAAGCGACAATCAAAATGGCAATTGGAATGACTAAGTCTATAACTTTGCCTTGCTTTTGGGCTTTAGACGAGCTTGATGCACTTGCTGTGTTGCTGTCTCCTATTTGAGTATCAATTGGTTTTGCAATAGCCTCATACTTGGCCATTGGACCAAAATCATACTTATAAAGTGCCAACCAGAACATCATTACGATTGTCAATAATGCATAAAAATTAAATGGTATAGCTTTTATAAAAATATCAAATCCACTAAATCCAGAATCCCTTACAAATGCAGATACCGCAGCAGCCCAAGACGAAACAGGGGCAATAATACAAATTGGTGCTGCTGTTGAATCAATCAAATAGCTTAATTTCTCTCGGGAAACGCCCTCTTTATCAGTTACAGGTCTCATGACAGAGCCAACTGTAAGGCAATTGAAGTAATCATCAATAAAAATAAGAATACCTAATGCTATTGTTGCAAGCTGGGCGCCAGTTTTTGTTTTAATATGAAGAGATGCCCATTTCCCAAAAGCGCTACTGCCCCCTGCTTTGTTCATAAGACTTACAAGTATGCCAAGAATAACAAGAAAAACAAGAATGCCTACATTGTAAGTATCTGATAACACATAAACTATGCCGTCATTAAATACATGAACAAGGGTTCCTTCAAAATTAAAATTAGAATAAAGAATACCACCTACAACAACGCCTAAAAACAGAGATGAATATACTTCTTTAGTGGCTAGTGCAAGTCCAATAGCAACTACTGGTGGAAATAAAGACCATGCTGTATTGACAAATGTCTCATTTGAAATTGCAGCATAAAACAATGCTAAGAATATGACAGCAAAGAAAACAAGCCTAATTGCAGTGCTTTTTTTCATACTAAGACCCTCCGGGAAATGCATAATCATGACCTATCATGACACATGCACATTCCGTTGGCCTGTACTGCGACAACGATAGCTCTCCGCCTTTTTACAGGCGACAGTCTGCAGGATATTTTCCTACAGCCCGGGCATTACAACGTTAGGCAACATTGTAACCCCTCGGCAACTACACCTTTTGCTGTTTCCAATGCCTACGAAAAACAGGTACTTTTTGTAGTTGCGCCTCTATCACGCTTTGTATTTCCATTTATAATGATATGGCGCAAATAATAAAGAACATGCAAAAAACTGTCAACGGGTTTGCAATGCGTGCAAACCCGTGTAAATGAAAGCGCCGGAAACTAGAATGTTAAAGAGGTTTTTGCAAAACTGTCTTCATGAATCTTGGCTTTGCCTTTTCGGCTAAAAGAGCATTTCTTCTAACTTCATAATACACAAAGTATTATTTCAGTTTTCAGAAAATGCTTTTTATCTCGCAAATCCAAAACCAATCTCCACAAAGCTCATTTTGCAAAAACCTCTAAAAACCAATATAAATGAGAGTGTCAGGGTCTAGAATATTTTAGAATGCCTTAGAGAGTTGGATAAACCTCAATAGAGTCAACATAAGGAGATTTTTCGAATTCTGTCATAAGTTCAATTATTGAGTCATCGGGCTTAAAGAGGACTTCTGCTTTAACAATTGAGCACCCGTCTTCATCCCTAGTAATGGCCATTTCTTTAAGAGCTACTTCATATTTGTCCATGTATTGTGTCAATTGCGCTATAGTTATTCCGTGCTTTGTGATGTTTGACGTAATTGAACCAGAATTTTGACTATGAGATTTTGCATGCCTGCCATGAAGAGCCCATTGTACAAAAAGAATAAGAGCTGTTGCAAACAAACCAATAGAATACATCCCAGCTCCAATGGTTATTCCAATGCCCACTGTTGCCCAAAGGCCGGCAGCTGTTGTAAGACCAACTACAGATTCACGTTTTACAAATATTACACCAGCACCAAGAAAACCTATTGCAGAAACAACGCCATGCGCAACTCTTGAAGCATCAGCAGAAAGCCTTAAGCCTTCAATTCCAACGACATCCATAAAGCCATACTTGGAAACAATCATCATAAGACATGATGCAATAGCTACAATAATATGAGTTCTAAGGCCTGCATTCTTAAGTCTTTTTTCTCTCTCAAGTCCAACAAGACCGCCACACAACATGGCCATAACTATTCTTAATAAGAAATCAAGATAATTTGTCAGTCCTAATATTCCGTTCTCAAAGAAAGAATTAACCTCTATCATTTATTGACCTCTTTATGCCCAATTTTTTCTTGGATTTTCGCTATTCTATTACTTATTCTTATCGTGTGCAATTGTAAAATAAACTTTTTTTATGAGCTTTGTATTATAGCTTGGGCTTTCCCATAAATTTTTATTATATCTCCATACAATTAAATAATTTGCTTTTTACCCAAGTGCTTTGTAATATGTTGAAAATCCAATGGAACAAAGTTTTTGTAAAAACATTGTCTCATTGGGCAAAAAACAAGAAATACGAACATGCCTCATAAAGTTCACACTATGCACTCTTTCGTGCATGGGGAAGTTCTTTTGCTTGTTCGTTGAAAGGAAAGGTTTTATGAACAAAGAAGATTTGTTTGAAAATACGCCAATATTCAGAGCGCTTTTTGAGCTTGCATTGCCAACCGTTTTTGGTCAAATCATTTTGGTTCTCTATAATATGGCAGATACATATTTTGTTGGACTTACAAAAAGCAATCACATGCTCACAGCTGTCACAATATGTATGCCTGCTTTTATGATACTGACAGCAATGGCAAATCTTTTTGGCGTTGGGGGCTCAAGTGTAATATCAAGAGCTTTAGGTAAAGCAAATTATGATAGAGCAAAGTCTACAAGCGCATTCTCTTTTTGGGGATGTTTAGCTTTCACTCTTCTCTATTCATTTCTTATTTTTCTTTTCATAAATCCCATCATAAATGCTCTTGGAGGAACAGATCCAATAGTACACGAATATGCTAAAACATATCTTATTTATACAGTCGTACTAGGAGGGATTTTTACTTCCATGAATGCACTTATGGCTCATCTTGTAAGATCTGAAGGAAAAGCCTTTCATGCAAGCATTGGCGTCGTTCTTGGAGGAGTTCTCAATGTAGCATTAGATCCATTATTTATGTTTGTCATACTTGAGCCTGGAAATGAAGTTGCAGGAGCAGCCATAGCTACAGCAATTTCAAACACAATTTCTTTCATGTATTATGTAATTATTTTTGCTTTAAGCAAAAAACAAAAAAGTATTCTAAATGTAAGGCTCTCAAGAGCATCGTTTCAAAATAACATTCCTTCTTGCGTTTTTGATGCAGGACTTCCAGCTTGCATAATGACTCTTGCAGAGAACATTTCATATGCAATCTTAGATAAGCTTATGTCTTACAATGGTCTTGCAGCTCAAACAGGTATTGGAGTTGCAAAAAAAGTCAACATGATGGCTCATTCAATAGTACGTGGAGTAACTCAAGGAGCTCTTCCTCTTTTGGGATATTCATACTCAAGTGGCAACAGAATCAAAACAAAGAAAACAGTTGGTGCAACAGTTCTAATTTCTGCATCAGCAGCAATTATATGCACAGTTGTAAGTTTATTATTCACTAATGAAGTTATTGGAATCTTCATCCATGAAACAAACAGTGCTCATGAGTATGGAATTAAGTTCCTCAGAATTTTATGCTTGGGAGCGCCTTTCTCAGCCGTAACATACACTTTCATTTCTTTTTTCCAGGCAGTAGGACATGGAAGAAAATCATTCATACTTGCACTTCTTAGAAAAGGAATTTTAGACATTCCTCTAATGTTCATACTACAGAACATGATAAAAATATATGGAATTGTACTTGCAACACCCATAACAGATGCAATATGTTTCGTCGTTTCACTTTGCTTATTCTCAAAATTCTCAGAGAAGCATCTTATGGCTAATAAAGCAAGAAAGGTATATAATCCTTTTACAGGGAAAAACGAGGTAGTAAGCGAAATTGCAGGAGAGAAAAGTGAGCCTAATTGACCAAAAACTAATTTCATTTATGAAAATTATAGACACTAATAGCTTTACAAAGGCAGCTGATGCACTTGCACTTACCCAACCTGCAGTAAGTCAGCATATCCACAATCTTGAAGAAGAACTTGGCGTAAAGCTTTTCATAAGAAGCCATAATCAGCTAAAACTTACTTCCAATGGAGAGATTGTAGAAAAGTATGCAAGAAGACTTATGGCAATTTCAAACAACCTTACTCAACTTTTGAATGATGAAAAAGAAAATATTTCTTCTCTAACCGTGGGTATTACTCATTCTATTGAAAGCAGCCAAATAATTGAAGCTTTAGCAGAATACTCCAACCAAGGCAAAGGTTTTACTATGAAAGTCATAACAGACACAGTAGAAAACTTACACAAAATGCTAAAAAATTACGAACTGGACTTTCTTATCATAAATGGAATTATCAAAGACCCCGGCCTTAATTACATGACAATGGATACCGATTGCCTTGTGCTCGCAGTCTCTCCTACACACAGGCTTGCAAGCCAAAACACAGTAACTTTGGATGAACTAAAGAAAGAAAAACTTATACTTAGACTTCCAACTTCTAATACTACGAGTCTTTTTGACCAAGCATTAAATCAGAATAATTTATCTATAAACGATTTTGATGTAGTACTTGAAATGGACAACATAGCTACAATAAAAGACTTGATTAGACAAAATTTTGGAGTATCGGTGCTTTCTAAGAGCGCTTGTATGGATGAAATACGAAAAGGCAAACTCATTGGCCTTTCTATAGAGAATTTGAGTCTCATAAGAGAAATTAACATAATTTATCCAAAAGATTATGAAAATCTTCAAACAGTCCAAGATATAGTTGAACTATATAACAGGTTATAGAAACTTTAGTACATTTGAGGTTTTGCAAAATGAGCTTTATGAAGACCGTTTTGCAAAAACCTCTGTAAAAGAATTTTGCAAAAACCTCTCTTACGCTTCAAAGAACGCCTTGAAACTTTCTGTTAAATTAAAAGTATCTTGAGTGCCTCCAGTCTCATAGGGGGAATGCATTGCAAGCTGAGCAGCTCCCACATCTACACATGGAATAGCCAACTGAGAACTTGAAATATTTCCAAGCGTACTGCCACCTGTAACATTTGAGTTATTAAAGAAAAATTGATACGGAAGCCCTGCGTTTTTTAGAATATTGATAAGATGAGCTCCAGATGCAGCATCACTTGTGTACTTTTGATTACCTGCATACTTTATCATTATGCCTTTATTCATAACAGGCTTATTTGAAGGATCGCATTTTTCAGGGTAATTTGGATGAATTGAATGCCCATTGTCAGCAGAAACCATAAAACTATTTGCTTTTGCAATACACTGGTCCTCATAATCCAAGCCCAAAGCAACATTTATGCGCGTTATAGTTTGAGAAAGAAAATCGCTGTCAGCACCCTGTTTTGTTCCACTTCCAACTTCTTCATTATCAAAAAGAACAACCATTTGAATTTTATTTGAAGATGATTCTGACACATCAATAAATGATTTAACAGCTGTGTATGCACACTGTAAATCATCTATTTTAGGAGATGAGAAAAACTCATCATCTAAGCCCCATATTGAACCTTTCATTCTGTTATAAAGAAAGAGCTCAGTATCAAGAATGTCATCTTCCTCTACTTCAAGAAGATTGGATACAAGCGCCTTGATTGCACCTTTTTGGTTTCCAGAGCATAAAAGTGGCAACATGTCTTTTTGGACTTTATACTCATAACTCTTGTTTATGTCCCTATTTTGATGAATACAAAGATTGACAATTTGACATAAGTCTCTGTCAAAATCCACTAAATGTTCATTAACTGAGCCATCGTTTGATTTTACAAATGCTCGTCCTGCAATTGAAAGTGGTCTATCAAACCAAGGAGCCATGAGCATACCGCCATAAGCTTCAACATTAAGTGTTGTATATAACTCACCCAGTGAAAGTTCTGGATTTGCTTTGAGTTTAAATGACGGAGAATCTGTATGGGCTGCTACTATGTTGTAACCAAAAGAATTTCTTGAACTTGTAAAACCCTCTGGAATTCTAAAAGCAATAATTGAAGAACTGTTGCGTGTAACATAGTAACAAGAGCCTTCTTCTAAAGAAAATCTTTTAGATTCATCAAGATAAATACAACCAGCATTATCAAGCATATTAGCTAAATTTGACACAACATGATAACAAGAAGGACTGTCGTTTATAAAATCCAAAAGTTCTAGTGTAGACTCTATATATTTTTGCTCCATCACATTTCTCCAAAACTTATTTCTCAAGTACTGCTTTAATTCTTCTAACGCCTGCAGAAGAGCTTTCTTCTTTGAGAATATGGAAGTGCCCCATATCTCCTGTATGCTCCACATGAGGTCCTGCACATACTTCTTTAGAGAAATCGCCAATAGAATAAACTGTAACTTGCTCGCCGTATTTATTAGAGAACAGAGCCATAGCACCCTCTTTATGTGCTTGCTCTGGGCTCATTGTTTGTACAGTTACTTTAAGGTCTTTCTTTATCTCTTCATTAACTAAGTCTTCAACTTGCTTGATTTGTTCAGATGTCATCTTCTCATTATGAGTGAAATCAAATCTAAGTCTTTCAGGAGTTATATTTGAACCTTTTTGCTGAACATGGTCACCAAGAACACGCCTTAAAGCAGCCTGTAGCATGTGAGTTGCTGTGTGCAGTGCTGTAGTTTGTTCACTATGATCTCCAAGTCCACTCTTAAACTGACCTGCTTCAGCAGTTCTTGAAAGTTCTTGGTGTTTTGCAAAAGCTTCTTCAAAACCTTTTTCATCAACAGTAAAACCTTTCTCTGCTGCAAGCTCTTTTGTAAGTTCAATTGGGAAGCCGTAAGTATCATAGAGTTTGAATGCAGAACCACCGGAAATCTCTTTTACTCCTTGTTTTTCTAAGAAGAAAGCCATCTTGTCAAACTGTTTTTCACCTTTTTCCAGTGTTTCACTAAATTTGAGTTCTTCTTGTGTTAACTCATTAAATACTTTCTCTTTGTTCTCTAGAAGTTCTGGATAAGGCTCTCCGTAAAGATCAATTACAACTTGTGCAACTTGTGCAAGGAATGTTCCTTCAATACCAAGGTGCTTGCCGTTTCTAACAGCTCTTCTTATAAGTCTTCTTAAAATATAACCTTGACCCACATTAGAAGGCGTACAACCTCTTTGATCTCCCAAAATAAAAGTACTTGTACGAATATGGTCAGCAATTATGCGCATTGAGATATCGGTCTTTTCGCTTTGTCCATATTCTATTCCGGAAAGGCTTGCAATTTTCTTGAGAATTGGTTGCATGATTTCTGTGTCATAAACGCTTTTTTTGCCTTGTAAGATTGCAATTGTGCGTTCAATTCCCATACCGGTATCAATGCATTTGCGTTCCATTTCAACAAATTGGCCATCAGCTGTCTTTTTGTATTGCATGAAAACGTCGTTCCATACTTCAAAATACTTGCCACATTTACATCCAGGCTTGCAATCCGGACCACATGCGGGACGACCGGTATCAATGAACATTTCGCTGTCAGGTCCACAAGGGCCAGTTTCTCCGGCAGGACCCCACCAGTTATCTTCTCGTGGTAAGAAGAAAATTCTCTCGTAAGGAATACCCATGGAATGCCAAAGTTCTGCACTTTCTGTATCACGAGGAATTCCGTCTTCACCAGCAAATACTGTAACAGAAAGTTTTTCTGCGGGAATGCCTAGCTCTTGAGTAAGAAATTCAAAACTCCAAGGAATCATTTCTTTTTTGAAATAATCCCCAAGAGACCAGTTTCCTAACATTTCAAAACATGTTAAGTGAGATGGGTCGCCTACACTGTCAATATCACCTGTTCTAATACACTTTTGGTAATCTGTAAGTCTTTTTCCTGACGGATGTTCTTGGCCAAGAATATAAGGCACAAGCGGATGCATACCGGCAGTTGTAAAAAGCACAGTTGGATCGTTTTCAGGAATAACAGATGCACCACTTATTTGTGCATGACCTCTTTGTACAAAAAATTCAATAAATTTCTTTCTTAATTCGTTTGCTGTTATTGGTCTCATAATGAGTATGATATTAGTTTTTTGCACTGTTATAGTCAATTGAAAAAGAGTTACCTTAAAAAGGTCGTAAAAGAGTTACCTTAAAAGGGTGTCTTAAAAAAGGCCTAAAAAAGGTCTTAAAAAACCTTAAAAAAGAGATGGCTGCTTGTCATCTTCAACAGACTTTTTGGATTTTCTAGTAGACTTTACTTGTCTTTGAGCCATATTTGCTACTGGTTTCTCTTGTACTTTCTCTACTTCTTTTTGTGAATTGCCTTGCAAAGACATTTGAAGTTCTTTTTTTACAGCCGTTCCAACACTGCTTGCTTTTGACACAACAATTGGATCTTTGAGCTTACGAGGCCATAAAAAAGTTCTATTTTCCATTGTCTCTTTCAAAATAAAAACTTTTTTCCCTTGAGAAATACAATATTGAGCCTGCTGCACACCCCCGCCACCGTCTCTGTCTTCAATTACAAAACTTGCAAGACTTAACTGACTCATAAGAAGATTTCTCTGCAAAAAGAAGTACTTTTGAGTTTCTCTGCTTGGCGCAAATTGCGACACAACAAGTCCATACTGAGCCATTAGCGCTTGCAATTTTTCATGCTGTTTAGGATAAACATCACAGACCGATGTCCCAATAACTCCAATTGTTGGAAAATCTTTAGACAAAGCTTGAATATGGGATATTCCATCAATTCCCATTGCAAGACCACTTACTATTGTAAAACCTTTTTCTCCAAGCGAATCAACAACCTCTCTAGCAAGCTCAACTCCTCTTTGAGACGGATTTCTTGTTCCAACAAGGCTTATGCAATGTGTCAAAAGAAGTTCTTTTTTTCCTTTCAAGTACAAATAACGAACGCCTGTTATATCCTCATTCCAAAGAGGACTTTTATTATCTATTATTGCAATATTATAGACCGATTCTTCTGTCTTAAGCTTTTCAAAAGCGCTACGACATCTAAGATATGCATTTTCAATAATAGTTTGAGGAAGCTCTAAAGCAGTGCTGTATTCTTTAATATTGAAAGGTAAAGCTTCGTTTATATCGCAAAGCTGTGATATTTTATCCATTAAAGACGAGCAAAAATTATCATTTTTGCCAGTTGCCATTACAATGGCTTCATAATTCATAGCAGCTTGAAAGTTTTCCATATGTTTTATTTTAATATGCAAAAAAATGTTTTTTCAATCGGCATAAACAAAAAATAAAATCACTGTTGACAAATTCATCACAAAAGTTGTATAAGAAATGCAAATTTATACAACAAAATCGCATGGAGGAGATTATGATTAACGCTGTTTCTAAACAAACCAAGAAAATAAGCATGAATCTCCTTTCATCTTTTTATTACTTTTACTTTAGAAGTCCTCACCAAAACGCCTGAGCGTTGGAATGTCATATTGAAGAATGTGTAAGGTCCTCCTCAGACGGAGGGCCTTTTTTATGCAGTCCTGAAAGGATTGAAAGGAGCATAGGATGAGAAAGAATATTAAGATTTGCTTAATAGTGATTATGACCATGTTGTGCGTAACCAGTGTCTTTGCTGGTGGAAGTACAGAAAAAAGTGTAAGTTCAAGTGCTGTTTACAAAGTTGGAGTGTGCCAGTTCATTCAACATGATGCATTAGATGCAGCAACACAAGGTTTTGAGGATGCTCTTAAGGACAAATTAGGAGACAGCGTTCAAATTACAGTTCAGAATGCGTCAGGCGATGTTGCAACATGTATTACAATTGTCAATGGTTTTCTATCTTCCAATGTAGATTTGATTATGGCAAATGCTACACCTGCATTACAGGCAGCACAGGCCGCTACAGGAGATATTCCAATTTTGGGAACAAGTGTCACAGACTATGGCACAGCTCTTGGAATAGATAATTTTTCAGGCGTAACAGGAACTAATATATCTGGCACAAGCGATTTAGCACCACTTGACGAACAAGCAAAAATGATTTTAGAGCTTTTCCCAAATGCAAAAAATGTGGGACTTTTGTACTGCTCTGCAGAAGCAAATTCAGTTTACCAAATCAAAATTGTAAAAGCACTTCTTGAAGAAAAAGGTATAGAGTGCGCTGAATTTGCATTCTCAGACTCAAATGATGTAGCTTCTGTCACAACAAATGCATGCTCTTTTAGCGATGTAATTTACATTCCAACAGACAACACGGCTGCTTCTTGCACAGAGACTATACGAAATGTTGTTGAACTTGCAAAAGTACCGGTAGTTGCAGGCGAAGAAGGAATTTGCAAAGGATGTGGAGTTGCAACTCTTTCTATAAGCTACTACGAACTTGGATACACAACCGGCAAGATGGCAGCAGAAATTCTTTTAGGATCTGATGTCTCAGTAATGCCAATTGAATATGCTCCAACTGTAACTAAAAAATATAACGCAGAGCTTTGTGCAATCCTTGGTGTAAATGTACCAAGCGACTACACAGCAATTTAAGAAAAGGGGGAAGTTTCGTGAGTATTTCATCTTTGTTAAGTGCCTTGCCTGGAGCAATAGCCCAAGGCCTTATTTGGGGAATAATGGCTATTGGAGTCTATTTAACATACAAGGTACTGGATTTTTCTGATTTAACAGTAGATGGAAGTATGGCAACTGGCGGAGCTGTTTGCGTTATGCTTTTACTTAACGGCTCCCCTCTTTGGCTTTCAATTCTTTGCGCTGTTCTAGCTGGAATGGCAGCGGGCCTTGTAACTGGAATTTTCCACACAAAAATGGGTATTCCTGCAATTCTTTCCGGTATTCTTACGCAACTTGCACTGTATTCAATAAACCTTTGGATTATGGGTTTCAAGGCAAATCAGGGAATAAATGTCACAAAGTATAACTTGCTTGTAAGTGCAAGAAATGTTAAACACTTTGGAATGGACAATCCAATATTCATCATGATAATTGTAACAGGTGTTCTAATTGGCATCCTTTATTGGTTCTTTGGCACAGAACTAGGTTGTGCTCTTAGAGCTACTGGATGTAATGAACAAATGGCAAAAGCACAAGGCATTAATGTAAATCATTGCAAACGAATTGGTCTTATGCTCTCAAATGGAATTGTTGCTCTCTCTTCTGCATTGTTTGCACAATACCAAGGTTCAGTAGATGTTAACATGGGACGTGGCGCAATAGTCATTGGACTTGCTGCTGTAATTATAAGCACAGTTATATTTGGCAAAATTTTTCACAACTTTGGACTTAAACTTGTTGCTGTCTCAATTGGAGCTGTACTCTACTACATTGTGATACAAGTTGTTCTTTGGTTGGGACTTAACACTAATCTTCTTAAATTATTATCGGCATTAATTGTTGCATTCTTCCTTGCTATCCCATATTGGTCCAAAAACTGGGCACAAAAGAGAAGCTCAAGAAGTAAGAAAAACAATGTCAAAATAGGAGATGCAAATGCTTGAAATAAACAATATTAAGAAGACTTTTAATCCTCACACAATAAACGAAAAAACAGCTTTGTGTGGTGTTAATTTACAAATAAATTCCGGAGATTTTGTTACTGTCATAGGTGGCAATGGCGCAGGAAAGTCAACAATCCTCAACGCAATTGCAGGGCTTTGGCCTCTTGATGAAGGCAGTATAATTCTAGATGGTCAGGATATTACAAATCTTTGTGAGCATAAGAGAGCATCTCTTATTGGCAGAGTTTTCCAAGATCCAATGATGGGCACTGCTGCAAATATGCAAATAGAAGAAAATCTTGCTATTGCTAAGCGCAGAGGCATGAAACGTGGGCTGAAAATTGGAATTACACAAGAAGAAAGAAAAGAATACCGCAGTTTGCTTGCCTCTTTGGGGCTTGGTCTTGAGGATAGACTTACTACAAAAGTAAAACTTTTGTCTGGAGGGCAACGACAAGCTTTAACTCTTTTGATGGCAACACTTAATAAGCCAAAACTTCTTTTACTTGATGAACATACTGCAGCACTAGATCCTAGAACAGCAAACAAAGTTCTAGAACTCTCTGATAAAATTATAAGTGAAAATAATTTAATGACTCTCATGGTAACTCATAACATGAAAGATGCAATAAATTATGGGAATAGGCTCATCATGATGCACCAAGGACATATAATTTTAGATATTTCAGGAGAAGAAAAGGAAAAACTCACTGTTGCAGGCCTTATGCAAGAATTTGAAAAAGCAAGTGGCACTGAAATGACATTAGATAGAGCTCTCTTGTCATAGAGAGCCTATCTTAGCTTTGCCCTTGCATCTAAAAGAGCATTTCTTCTAACTTCATAATACACAAAGTATTATTTCAGTTTTC
>CAVDLI010000014.1:0-25978 GCA_963609725.1 bacterium
TGATACCCACACTTTAGCCGTTTTATAAACATGACCTGTAAAAAGGGATTAAGACTGGCCTTTTTTATCCCATACAGCGACTATTGTATTGTAGGGTTTTATAAACATGACCTGTAAAAAGGGATTAAGACAAGGGCTGTAACCTCGCCTTCATGAAAGCGACCATCTTGCTGTTTTATAAACATGTCTTCTTTTGGAGTCTTTGCTGTTTTAGGTCCAGTGGGAATTGCCTTACGTGCTCCTGGAAGTCCGCACTGCAGGCCGGCTTTGCTTCAGATGCTCCAAGCATTCGCATCTTCCTACCGCAAAGCATCAATTCCCATCATTTCTTGAAAAAAACAAAAACCCAGCGATGCTGAGTTTCTGTTTTTTAGGTCCAGTGGGAATTGAACCCACAACTCATCCTCCGGAGGGATGCGCCTTATCCGTTGGGCTATGGACCCGTGTGTAGTTTTGCAGTGCTTTGTGTAACTGCTGAATTTGACTTTAACAAATTAGGAATAAAATTGACAGTAAGAAGTCGTCTTAAATTGGAAATTGCCTAATTGATTGGCATAATTGAAAAAGACATTATTGAAAATTGAGCATGTCAATACGTTGAAGCTGGCAATATTGATGGCAATGTCGTTTGAGCATATTGATATTAAAACTTGCTATACTTTTGTGTAAGTTAAGGATTATACTTGGGCAATGCTAGAGAAGCTACTTATAAAAGATTACAAAAATACTCAAGATTCAAAAGTTAGAACGCGTTATGCTAATGTTGCAGGTGGTTTTGGAGTTGTTTCTAATCTTGTTCTTGGAATTATTAAGATACTCGTTGGGAGTTCTACACACAGTGTGAGTATAATGGCTGATGCGGCAAACAGTCTTTCTGATTGTGCTACAAGTGTGCTAACAATAGTTGGTTTTCAATTAGCAAGTAAAAAACCTGACCGCGAACACCCATATGGCCATGCAAGATATGAGTATGTTGCAGGGTTTGTAATTGCTTTGTTTATGCTTGCAATGGGCTGTGTGTTTGCAAAAGAGGCTATTGTAAAGATAATCTACCCGCAAGAGCTTGAAATAAATTCTCTTACATACATCATGCTGTTTATTGCAATCTTGGGTAAAGTGTCGCAAATTCTTGTGTATAGTAATTTCTCTAAGGCAATAGGTTCAAAAACGCTTGAAGCAAATGCACAAGATACGAGAAATGACATTGTGACATCGGTCTCTATTTTTGTTGCAATGCTAATAATGGGAATTTTCAAGGTGAATATAGATGGATATTTGGCCCTTTGCGTTTCCATTTTTGTGATTGCAAGTAGTATTAAGACGCTGGGAGAGGAGCTTGAGCCAATTATTGGAATTGTTCCTACAGCGCAAAGAGTTAAGGAAATAACAGATGCTCTTAAATCATATGATGTAGTAATGGGAATTCACGATTTAGCTATACACAATTATGGTGTTCATAATGATTTTGTGACAGTACATGTTGAAGTTGATGCTTCAATGAGTATGCTAGAGGCTCATGATAAAATTGACAATATAGAAAAAGATTTCAGAAACAAAATGGGAATTGCGCTTACAATTCATATGGATCCTGTGATTGTTGGAGACCCAAAACTGGAAATCTTAAAAGGAAAGGTCACGCAAGCGTTGCAAAAACTAGATCCCTCTTTGCAATTTCATGATATACGAATGGTTGACGGGCCTTCCCATACAAATGTTGTCTTGGATTGTGAAGTTCCACAGGAAAAAGATTATACAAGCTCTTTTATATCTAATTACCTTGACCAAAACGTCAAATGGGATAATCGGTTATATTTTATTGTGGAGATTGACCATCCAATGTGTTAATCTTAATTTATTATTATGCTAATTTGATGTAAATTTGTGTCATTATTGGTTTATTGTTGTTTTAGTGTTGTTGTGTCTTATGTTGAAGTTCTAGTGTTTTTTTATGATAATACTAGATAGATTTTTGCAAGCTAAGCTTTTTAAGGCCGTTTTGTAAAAACCATGGAGAGTAGGAGTGAATAGAATGAAACCTTCATTGTTGGTTTTAGCTGCAGGTATGGGATCTAGATATGGCGGAATAAAGCAAATTGATCCTGTTGGCGCACATGGGGAGACTCTTTTAGATTACAGCGTGTATGATGCTCATAGAAGTGGATATGGCAAAGTTGTTTTTATTATTAGGCCTGATATAGAAAAAGATTTTAGGGAACGCCTTTTTGATAGGATTGCACGAAACATGGATGCTGAGTATGTGTTTCAAACTCGTGAAAGCCTTTTGAATGAAGAAGAGATTGCAAAATCTGTTGATAGAACTAAGCCTTGGGGAACAGTTCATGCTGTTTTATGCGCAAAAGAAGTAATAAAGACGCCTTTTACTGTTATAAATGCAGACGATTATTATGGTCGTACAGCATATGAGATTTTGGGCTCTTATTTGGCTCAAGTAGATGTAAATAGTCAAAATCATGCAATGGTTGGATATTTATTGAAAAATACAATGAGCCCTGTTGGAAGTGTTTCAAGAGGTGTTTGTAAAGTTAAAGATGGTCTTTTAGAGACAATGAGAGAGAATACAAAAATAGAATACCAAGGTAGTAAAATTGTTTCTCATATGCCTGAAGGAGATGTATATTTAACTGGAGATGAGTGGGTTTCAATGAACTTTTTTGGATTTACACCAAAAGTGTTTGAACCAATGAGCCAGTATTTTGATACTTTCATAAAAGAGAATGCTTCTCAATTGAAAACAGAATCTCTTTTGCCTAACTTTGCAGGTGAGATTGTTTCTAAAGGAATTGGAAGTCTTAAAGTGTTCTCTTCGCCAGACAAATGGTTTGGAATGACATACAAAGAAGACAGAGAAACTGTTAGACTTAATTTATTAGAGAAAACCAAACAAGGATTTTACCCGGAAATCCTTTGGGATAAATAGAAATAAATAGAATGTATGATGGCTTGGATTTGTCCAATGCCTGTTTTATTTAGGAGGAAAAGTTATGAAGAGAGCATCAATGATTATTGCTTTACTTCTTGTTGTGGTCGTAGGCGCATTTGCTTTAGATGCAACAGTGACATGGCATTGGGGTCAAAATGATCCAGACGTTAAGTTCTTCCGTCATCAAATTGACGGTGAAAATGCTGAGAATTGGACAGTTGTAAGTTCAGATGTCCTTGAGGCTTCTTATGATATAGACGTGTCTGTAGAACATGTTTTTTATTTGCAACAGTCATATGATGGTGAGAATTGGAGTGCAAGTAGTTCTTCTGTTCTTGCAGCAGTAAAAGAAGCTGAAGAAGTTGCAGAAGTTGTCGCAGAACAAGTTGTAGAAGAGCCAGTTGTAGCAGAACCTATTGTAGAAGAGGCTTCTCAAGAAGTTGTAACTGAAGAAGTAGAGGACGTTGAAGAACCTGTTGTAGAGGTAGCACAGGTCGTAGAAGAAGAGCCGGTTGTAGAACCAGTTGTAGAGCCAGTTGCAAGTGAAGATGTTGAAGTAGAGCCAGTTTCTGCTCCTGTTGTTGTTAAAAATCCTGCAAAATCACGCGTTAATTTGGGCGTCAGTTATACAAATAATATTGCTAAGTTTAGTAAAGAGGACCAATATCTTGGACTTTCTCTTGATTATACTTTCCTTTTTGGAAGAAAAGGTTCATTTGGTATGGGTGTTAAGGCACAGCTTTCAGCTTCCACAACTTTGGCAATTCTTAAAAACATAAAGAATGTAAAAAGCTATAGCGACTTAGCTCTGGTTGGTAGTCTTGATGTGCTTGCTGTTTTAGATTATGCAACTTCTTGGGGAGATGTCTATTTGGGTCTTGGTGCTAAAGTTAAAGCTCCAATTTCTAGCCTAGAAAGTATCAAAACAGGTTTTGTTCTTGGTGCTACAGCTCAGCTTGGTGCCCGTCTTAGACTTGGAAATCTCTTTGGCCTAGGCATTGAACTTGCAGATGCTTATTATTTGTATCCTTCAGCTACAGCAGGTTCATCTGCTCTTGAGAAGAATGAGACAACTGGAAGAGTATATCTTTCTTTTGAGTTCTAATTTTTAACGAGGTTTTTGCAAAACTGCTTTCATAAATCTTTATAAAGTGCATTTTGCAAAAGCCTCTATAGAAGAGAAATTTTATATGGCAGATAGTGAAAACAAAGAAAAGAAAGGCTTTGTTGAAGAGTTTAAGACTTTCATTTCAAGAGGCAGCGTCATTGATATGGCTGTTGGTATCATTGTTGGCGGAATGTTTACAAATATTGTGCAATCTTTTGTCAATGATATACTCAATCCTCTTTTGGGTTTCATAATTGGTGACATGGACTTTTCTGATTTAAGAATTGTTCTTAAACCAGCTACTGATACAGTAGCGGAAGTTGCTATTCGTTATGGCATGTTAATTCAAAACATTATCCAGTTTTTGTTAACAGCTTTTGTTTTGTTCTTAATTGTCAAGGGCATGAATAAACTTAAAGATGCTCAAGAAACGATAAAAAAACAAGAGTCAAAAAGTTGCCAAGAGACAGAGTAATTTTGCAGAGGTTTTTCTATAAAATCCTAGAATTTTCTGAAACCAAAATAAGAGACTGTTGCAAAAGTCAAAAGACCAAGCAACAGTCTTTTTTTTGTAAAAACTTGAGAGCTTTAGGCGGTTATGCCGTTAAACCCGTCAAACAGTCAGATTGTTTAAGCCAGTTAATCCCGTTAAGCTCATCAAACAGTCAAATTGTTAATCAGTTATGCTTTTCTGACTGCCTTTCTTATAAGTACTGTTTTCTTTGTGGGTTCAATATATTGAGCTTGTTCTGTTCTATGACGTATTAAATAGCAACGATGGATTTTGCTATTGCGCTTAAAATCATCTCCAATTGTGCTTTCTGTAATATCTTCTACAATAAAATCTTCGTAAATTTCACCAAACATCTTAAATCGTGTGTAATTCGTAGAAAAGATAAGAGTACCTTTGTGTGCTAAGTGCCTCATACATGAACGTATTAAATATCCATGGTCTCTTTGCACGTCAAAACTGCCTTTTCCTTTGCTGTTTGAGAATGTTGGAGGGTCACAGAAGATTAAATCAAAAATATCTCTGTTTTCTCTAAGGAATGCAAGGCAATCGTCTCTGTAAAAGAAATGGTTCATAGTATTAAAACCATTTGCTTGCATGTTTCTCATTGCCCAATCCAAGTAATTTGCATTTGTATCTACACTAACAGTAGATAATGCGCCACCTGCTGCTGCATATACTGTAGCACTTGCAGTATAGCAAAATAGATTAAGAAAACGTTTGTCTTTGCTATTTGCTTCTATCATTTTTCTAACAGGTCTGTGATCAAGGAAAAGACCTGTATCTAAGTAATCTGCAAAATTGACAAAAAACTTGTGACCACCTTCATTTGCTATTAGAAAATGTGAAAGGCTGTTTCGTTTTTCGTATTGGTTAGAACCTTTTTGAATTTCTCTGCGTTTAACATAAATGTCATCACAATCTATACCTGTTACTCTTTCAGTAGCTAAGATAAGTTCTTCAAGTCGTCTTTTTGCATCTTCTGGGTTTATTGAACTTGGCGCAGCATATTCTTGAAGATTTATCCATTTGCCCTCATAAAAATCTATTGCAGCACTGTATTCAGGCATGTCAGCATCATAAAGTCTGTAGCAAGAGACACCTTGTTTTTTCATTTCTTCACCAATTGACACAAGGTTCTTTTTTAGTCTGTTTGCTGCCATTTGTGCACCACTTGAAAGAGGTTGAGAGAGTCTTTGAGCTTTTTTCTCAAGTGCTTTTTCTTTCATTTTTTGGCGCTCTTCTTCGCTAAACACATAGTAATGTGCAACTTGGCATTCAATACCGCCATTTATGAGCGCATTAGTTCTGTTTGGTTTGAGGTCAAAGAAGCCTAAAAGCTCGCTGTTTCCACATAAAAGAGCAATTGACCATCCTCCAAACACATTGCAGATTATATCTCCCATTTTAGTGTATAACTTTCTTATAGCAGCTGAGCCACTGTCAAGGCGCACTCCATATGGTGGATCTGTAACTATATAACCTTTTTGAGATGGGACATCTTCTATAGTTGTTTGAGTAAAATCTCTTTCTTGAAAACTGACAATATCAGAGACATTTGCATTTTTTGCATTCGTATTTGATATTTCAATTGCACGTGCATCAATATCCCACCCAATGATTTTACATTTACATTCACGCTGTGAGGCTTTAGCTTCATCTATGATTTTATTCCAAACATCGGTCTTGTGTATTGGTAGTTTTTCAAAAGCAAAAGAGTTGAGTTTAAGAAGTCCTGGCGCTGTGTTAGTTGCCATGAGGGCAGCTTCTATGCAAATTGTGCCACTTCCACAAAATGGGTCTAGCAATGTTGGGCCAAAAGATGTTTCGTCGTCAAAAGATGATTTGAGTTTTTTGTACCAATCACTTCTATATAAGAGCGTTGCTGCCATAAATTCTGACAAAACGGCTTGTGTTTGGGCTTTTCTGTATCCTCTGTGAGATAATTTACGACCAGCAAAATCTACGTACCAACTCACAAGATTGCGGTTTACGTGTAAATGAAAAACGATATCTGGGTTGTCACGGTCTACAGATGGGCGCTGGCCGTTATAAGCGTCTCTACAGCGTTCTACTATTGCATCTTTGAGTCTAAGAGATGCAAAGTGGCTGTTATATATCCAACGGCAGTCTGAAACAGTTTCTGTGATTGCAAAAGTTTTGTCTGGAGAAAGCCAGTTCTCCCATGGTAATGATTTTGAATGTTCAAAAAGCTCATCAGTTGAGCTAAGTTTGTCAAATCTATGTATTAAAACAAGTAGTCTTGTGGCACTTCTTGTCCACATACAAAACCTGTATGCAGTCTCAAGATCTGCTGAGAATTCTACTCCGCCGGAGCTGGATACGACATCTTTTGCTCCTGCGTCTATTGCTTCTCTTTCTACAATATCATTTTGGTTTGCTGATGCTGATGCAAAGAAAATCATCTTATTTCTCCTGGTTCTTCTTCAAAAAAGAGTCTTTGAACTTCTTCTTTATCAAAACTATATATTGTTCCACAGTTGAAGCATTGAAGTTCAAGAGGAAAATTGTTCGCTGCTAATACTGCGTTTTTTTCGTCCTTTGGTAGACCTCTAAGGAAAGTTGCAAAATTGTGTTTATTGCAAGGGCATGAAAATGCTATGGGCTCTGTTTTTAAGTTTTGTATTCCATATGAGCTGAATACTTTTGCACAATAATCTTGAACTGTTTCACCTTTTGCAAGCGCTTTTGCAAGTGATGGAAGATTAGCACTTTCTTCTTGTAGTTTTTCAAGAAGCGTCTCATCACAACCTGGCATTGCTTGCAAAAAAAGGCCTCCAGCTCCAAGGGCTCTGCCTTCTTTGTCAAAATGAATGCCCAAAGAGAACATTGTTGGAGTTTGCTCACTCTCGTTGTAATAAAGTGCTAAATCTTTTGCGAGATTTCCATATTGCATCATTGTTTGGCCTGTGAACGGAGCCTTAGAGCCTTCAAGAATTTTTGACACACTTATAAACCCAGGACCGTAGAGCATGGATAAATCTGCACTTTCAAGAGGTTTTTCAATATGAATTGGATTGTTCTTTAAGTATCCTCTTACGGCACCGCATGCCCAAGATTCAACGTAAATGCCACCTATTGGGCCACCACATTCAACAGAAAGCTGAATTCTGTCATTTCCTTTTACTGATGACGCCATAAGTCCTGCAGCAATGTATGCTTGACCTAAAACGAGAGTTTCCAACACACCCAAATTGTGGTTGACTCGCATTTGATTCACCATAGTGGTTCCGCCTAAACCAATAAGACGGATTTGGCCATCAGCGAGCAACATTACTTGCCTGCCATCTTCAGCTATCTTGCTCAGGTGTTCTACAAGAAGCTTGTCTTCAATTTGTTTCTTTATCATTGTGCCTAAAGATTATTCTAACATGTGTTTTTATTCAAGGTTCTAGGGCTCTGCATGCCATAGAGCTTCTTAGGTCGTGTCATTTTTAGGTCGTTGCAGTCTGTTTGCAACAAGGTTATACTATAATGCAGTATGAAAGACTCAACGTTTGAAAGAACACGGTATAACATAAAGCGCAAGTGGAAAATCCTTGAAGGGAAGGAACGTCCTTTTGTGCTTATTGGCCTTGCGTTTGCTTATATCATGTTAATTTCATTAGTTTTCGTTATTCATAGTAGTTTTCTTGAGAAATTGACACTTGAAATGAAGTTTGAGTCTGAGCGTTCTTTCAACTCCATTTATCTTGCTTTAAGTGACAGCACGTCTAAAGCAATGTCCACAATGAAAGATGAAGGTGTTACAGCAATAGGAATTTATTCAACAAATGGACAAGTTTATACAAAACTTGGAGATGCTCCATCTACAATACCGTTGTCAAAATTAGTTAAAGCAAGACAAAGAAATCAGGATTCAACATTGGGTATTTACCTTTTAGATGATGAAACAAAAGAAATTGAATATTTTAGACTTTCACGCCTTAATGTAGCTCTTGAAACGGGGAGTATTGGAATAACACAAGATGGCAACGTAACAATCCCTTACGATTTTCCTGAAATAATTTATGTTAGATTTGACGGTACTACTTACTTTGCAGGTGTAAGGCATATAAACATAATAATGATAGTCTCAATTGTGCTTATAACACTATTTTTTGCACTCATACTCAATATGTACAGCGCTAATAGACGGTACCGGATTGAACTTCAAAAGAATGAGGGGCTAGCAAAGTTGGGAGCTGCAGCAAGAACACTTACGCATGAAATAAAAAATCCGCTTAGTGCAATGACAATACAAAGCGCACTTTTGAAGAAACTCTTACCAGAAGAATATCATGATGATTTGCGTGTTATGGACAACGAAATACAAAGGCTGACAAATTTAACAAATAAGGTGAGTGACTTCTTGAAAAACCCGCTTGGAAATCCAGTTGAAATTGAGCTTGTGAGTTTTATTTCTAACATTGCAAGCCTTTTTGCTACACCAGTTACAATGGAAATAGATGTCAAAAATGGAGTTTATGTGCTTTTTGACCTAGATCGTGCTAGATCTGTATTTGAAAATCTTATAAAGAATGCAACAGAAAGCATTGAAGGCCAAGACCCTCAAGTATGTGTCGATATTCGTAAAGGGCGCAGAGACAACGTAATTGTCAAGGTGATGGATAGAGGTAAAGGTTTGCCAAAAGAAGCCAAAGACAAGATTTTTGACCCATTTTTTACGACTAAGATATATGGCTCCGGAATTGGGCTTTCAATTTCAAGGGAGTTTGTTACGGCTGTAGGAGGCACCTTAAAACTGTACGACAGGGATGGGGGCGGAACTGTTGCAGAGGTCGTATTGCCTTGCTTGAAAAAGAATGAGGAACATGCATGAATATTTTAATTGTAGATGACGAAACTAATATTCGCGACTTAATGGTACGATATCTTAAGACCGATGGCATTGAGGGAGAGGGTGCTGATAATGCTTACTCGGCTCAAAGATTATTAAGCCAAAAACCATTTGACGGATGTTTAATAGATTTAAGAATGCCAGGGATGGACGGTCTTGAACTTATTCGTTGGATACGACAAGAAGGGTTTAGAATGCCCATTGTCATGGTCAGTGCTCATGGAGAAATATCTGATGCAGTAGAAGCATTAAAACATGGAGCTCAAGATTATATTGTAAAGCCATTTAATCCAGAAGAAGTTGCCATAAAACTCAAGCACCTTGTAGAAGCCCAGAATTTTAGAAATATTCAAGAAATGGAAGAACGTCTTCCGCAAGACCATGCTTTTATTGGAGAAAGTCTTCAAATTCAAAAAATAAAAAACATGATTGCTAAAATTGCTCAAACTAATTCAAGTGTACTTGTGACAGGTGAAAGTGGAACAGGAAAAGAAGTCATAGCAAGAACAATACATGAGCAAAGTCCTGTTTCAAAAGGGCCTTTTGTTGCAATAAACATTGGTGGTGTTCCTGAAAATCTTCTAGAAAGCGAGCTTTTTGGATATGAAAAAGGAGCTTTTACAGGAGCTGTAAACCGTAAACCCGGAATGTTTGAACTCTCTTCTGGAGGTACTCTCTTTTTAGATGAAATTGGTGAAATGCCACATTCTCTACAAGTGAAAATTCTTAGAGTGTTGCAAGAGCGTACAATAACAAGATTGGGTGGAACACAGCCCATTCCAATAAATGCTCGTATTGTATGCGCCACAAACCGCAATTTGGAAGATATGGTAAAAGACGGCTCTTTTAGAGAAGACTTGTTTTATAGACTAAATGTAGTGCGTATACATGTTCCTCCTCTTAGAGAAAGAAAAGAAGATATTCCTCTTTTGACAACTTGGATTATAAAAAAACTCAATACTCAAATGGGCAGGCAGTTTACAGGTCTTACTCCAGAGGCTATGGAAAAACTCAAAAATTATGGTTTTCATGGCAATATAAGAGAGCTTGAGAATATTTTAGAAAGAGCTGCAATTTTTACAGAAGGTTCCATTATTGGAGAAAATGATTTGGAACTTCGTGAAGGTGAGCTTGAAGACAATAGTAAGAATTGTACAAATTTTAATGGCTCAAATTGTGATAATGGCGCTGTTTCTTTGAAAGATATTGAAAAACAGGCTATTGAAAAGTCTTTAAGACGTTGGGAAGGAAATCGTACAAAGGCAGCAGAAGAGCTTGGAATAACAAGAAGAACGCTTATAAATAAAATTGCAGAATTTGGGCTTGATTTGTAGTTTCTTTAGAAATTTTTGCAAAAATTTTTTGAATATGTCAAAGATATAGTGGAGGATATTATGAATATTAAAGAAGAAAAAAGATGGGATTTGTCAACAATTTACCCATCTGTTAATTCTGTAGAATTTAATGATGATTTGGCTAAACTTAAGAGTCTTTTGAAATCTTTTAGAGAAACCGTGGAAAGTGAGAGTGCAGGGGTATCGGCCTTAATTGATAATATGAACGCCATAGAAGATCTTTCAACAACGCTTTCTTCATATGCATATTGCCAAGTTTCAACCAATACAACTGACAAAGATGCTGTTAATGCGTTAAATAAGGTTGAAGAGCTTTCAATGGATCTTGCTGTCTGTGATACTCTTTTTACTTCTTATGTGGCCTCTGATGGCAATCAAGTAGAAGAATATTGCAAGTTGCATCCAGAGTATAAGTTTGTGCTTGAAGAAATAGCTCAAAGTGCCAAGCATCAAATGTCAAAAGAAATGGAAGAGCTTGCAGCTGATTTAATGAGAAGTGGGTCAGATAGTTACGACCGTTTGCAAGAAGCTGTATCTTCAAGTGCAAGTGCTACGCTAGATGGCAAAAATTTAACAGTAATTCAGCTAAGAGCTTTAGCAACTAATGCAGACCGCGAAATCAGGCGTAAGGCATACGAAGAAGAGCTTAAAGTTTGGAAAACTCATGAAATAGCATTCTCTTATGCCTTAAACGGTGTAAAAGGTACTTGCCTTTCTCTTGAAAAACGCAGACATTGGAACAACCCCCTTGAGAGGTCTATGAACAGTGCTAGAATAAATCAAAAAATTCTTGATGCTTTAATTGGAACTCTTGAGAAAAATCTTCCCATGTTTCGTTCATATTTGAGGACTAAAGCAAAATTACTTGGTGTTGAGAAACTTGCATTTTATGATTTGTTTGCGCCTGTTGGTAATGCAAATATGTCATATACGTTGGAAGAAGCAAGGGATTTTGTTGTAAAACAATACGGCCTTTTTAATCCAGCTATGGGAGAGTTTGCATCTCATGCTTTTGAATATAATTGGATAGACCCACTTCCTCGCGTTGGAAAAACCGGTGGTGCATATGATATTTATATTCCAAAGATTAAAGAAAGTCGTGTTTTTGCAAATTTTGATGGCACTTATGATGGAGTCTCTACTTTTGCGCATGAACTTGGACACGCATGGCATGACCACATTGTAAGTACAAAACCCGCTATGCTTTCGTCGTATCCAATGACACTTGCAGAGACAGCTTCTATTTTTAGCGAGTTTATTGTATTCAAAGGCGCTGTTGAAAAAGCAGAAGGCGATGAAAAACTCGCAATTCTTGAGCAATTTGTACAAAGCGCTTGCCAGGTTTGTGTTGATATTTTATGCCGATTTTATTTTGAAAGAGAACTCTTTGAACGTCGCAAAGACGGTGAGCTTATGCCAGATGAGCTTTGTGAAATCATGATTGAATGCCAAAAGAAGACTTACGGAGACCCGTTAGATGAAAATCTTTTACATCCATATATGTGGGCTGTAAAGGGCCATTACTATAGTACAGGTTTCTCGTTTTATAATTATCCGTATGCATTTGGACAGCTTTTTGCACTTGGTTTATACCACAGAAGTGAAAAAGAAGGCTTTTCAAGTGGCAAGCCGTTCTATGAGAAATACAATGAGCTTCTCTCTTTAACAGGACAGCTTCCTGCAAAAGATGTGGCCCTAACAGCTGGCATAAATCTTGAAGACCCATCATTCTGGCAAGATGGTATGGACATAATATCTTCATATGAAAAACAACTTGAAGAACTTGCTTCAAAATAAGGGTTATAAGTTGATAGTTACAGCAGAGAATTTTGTTCAAGGTGGCCGTACAATTGGTCACCTTGAAGATGGTAGAATTGTATTTCTCAATGGCCTGTTTCCGGGAGAAGAGGCAGAAATTAAGATAGTTGATGAGAAAAAGGACTATTGTTTTGCTGTTCCTGTTAATATTATAAAGCGCAGTCCTGCAAGGCGTGTATCGCCTTGTAAGTATAGCTTGCAATGTGGAGGTTGTCCTTGGATTGAGCTTACATACAAGGCTCAAGTTAATGCAAAGGAAGACTTACTTAAACAACTTTTCTCCAATATTGATTTAGAGTTTCTTCCTTCTGTTTTACCCCCGGATTTACCTTCTGGAGAATTTGGATACCGTAGTAGAACTCGTTTTCAATATAGGATAAATAATGGTAAAGCAACGTTAGGATTTTGTGCTGAAGATTCCAATAAAGCTGTTATTATTGATAAGTGTCTTATTGCTGATTCTGCGTTAAATGAATTTATTGCAAACCCTCCAAAGATTAATGCTTGGGAACTGAAAAACATGGAACTGCCATGTATTTCAACAGATACTGGAGTTCTCTATGGCTCAGGTCTTTCTCATATTACAATAAATGGACATTCTCTACCTGTTAGCAATCAAGTATTCTTTCAGTCTAACTTAAAGCTTCTGCCATATTTGATTGATTATGTTGCCTCTTGTGTACAAGGCCCTAATGTTATGGACTTGTACAGTGGGGTGGGGACTTTTAGTGCATATCTTGAAGATAAATATGATGTTGTTGCTGTTGAGATGAACAAAAATTGCTTAGATTTAGCAAAAAGACATCTTAAAAAGACAACTTTCTTTACTTCTCCTGTTGAAAAGTGGAGACCTAAGACCAAGGGCGTAGATACTGTCATTGTAGACCCTCCAAGAGTAGGTCTTGCAAAAGAAGTCCCCGCCATGATTGCATCATGGAACCCATCTCTCATTATTTATGTTTCCTGTTACCCGCAAACCTTACACCGGGATGTTCAACGTTTTGAAACTATGGGTTATAAAGCCCGCAGCCTCAAGATGTTTGATTTTTATGCCCAAACTCCTCACGTCGAGACTGTCGTATTGATGTCGAGGGTCTGAGAATATTTTATGACTGAAATCACATGTTATGGCATCGTATTTAATATCATGAAAGAATAGACGATATCTTTCTTTTGATGAGCAAAAATCTCAATAACAATTGAACGTGATGCAGATATTGTATTTATTTGCACTGAAATATATTTTACATTAAACTTAAAGTGTAGAAGTTGTTTTCATCAGGAGGAGTGCAAATGCCTGAACTGAGTCGTTTTGCGGGAATGGTTATATATTTGTTATTCAAAGGTAATAAACAGCATAATAAACCTCATGTGCATGTTTATTATGGTGAGTATGAAGCTTCTGTTTCTATAGATGGTGAACTTCTAGCTGGCTCTCTTCCGTTGAAACAATTCCGGATGGTAACAGGATGGCTCGCATTCCATGAGGAGGAAGCATACAAGGCATGGAATCAGGCTGTGAAAGGGGAACATTTCGATAAGATTAAACCGATGTGATTAGAGGAACGAAAATGTATATCAAAGATGGAATATGCTATGCGGGAGAAATGAAGGATGGTATTAAGGTGGTTGATTGTAAGCCACTGAGAGGTATGATGATGCTTGTGACATTCTCGACGGGGGAAAAACGACTCTTTGATGCTTCTCTTTTAACCGGTGGAGCATTCGAATCTCTGAAGGATGAAAAAGTATTCTCGTCTCCCGTTCTTCTTCATGGTGTTATTACCTGGAAAGACGGGGAGATAGATATTGCGCCAGAGGCAGTCTATGAAGATAGTTATGCCTATTCAGGTAAATAAGGATGAGTAAACTCTTTGAAACCTTTCCGCTACTCGAAAGTGAAATGCTCATCATACAGAAGTCGTCGTTCTAATAACGCATGCATCTAGGATGGGTGAGTTTGTGATATAGAAGCTACCATTGGAATTCAAAGTATGAAGAAACCAATATCAAGGTTTTGTCGAGACAGGCAATGAATTGGTGTCAATAAGATTGGCTATGTGCCAGCATAAGGGGGTTTTGATATGCATGCAATAGTACGTCAAGGTAACGGGAAATACTATATATCAGCGGTTTTTGGGTACTATAGAGATATTACAGCAAAGGATGATTATCAGAGATATTTGGAGAGCATTCATAAACCTTATTGGATTGTGTGGAATCCAACGAAGAATAGGTTGATTCGCTGGTTGGATATGACTCCAAATACAGGGTATCTTATTCCGCAAATACTTATTGTTGATTCAGATCATAGAGACTGGAATACGGATGAAGATGGTGTTGGATGTGTTGATTTTCTCAGTCGAGAACTATTGGATTCGTTTCTTGATGCTAAAAAACAACCTGAAGACATTCTTGCAAAATGCCATGCTATGGATGATGGATATGAGTATGATGAAATGCATGAGGTAAGAACTCAGAAGGATGTTGTAGATTTGAAATGGGCTTCTGGGAACTTTCATGATGCATTCATTATCAAAGAAGAGTTACAGGACGATGGAACTCTTTATCTAAGATTTGATGGAATTTGGGGTTGCCAAATTGAGGTGTGGTTTTGGGGAGATTTGAAATATGATACTTCTATCATACACTCTGAAGAAGTTATTCCATATTGGATTGACTCTACATTGATATTACAGGATGGTTTTGTTTATTTTATAGGCGATTATGTAGATTCTGAAGAGATTGAGGATATAACAGAAGGTAAGATAAGGGCGGAATGTTGTTATTTTAAGGCAAGACATATGAAGTACAGAATAATACCAGACTGACAGAAATGATAAGAGCCTCCCTAAAGATAGATTTAAGTCTCCGGACAGAGTAATGGATGCAAGTTCTTGAAGAAGCTTTTCTTTGCTCGTTATTTCTTACATATGCTTTCTCTTTTTTTGAAGAACCAATTGCGTTGGTATTTTCATGAACATTCTCTTGAACATCTTTCTGAACATAAGAACTTGATATCTTGTTAGATATTGTCTAATTTTATGATACTAATTTTATGATAGACTGCCTGATTTGAAGAACATGGTGAATGATATGACATTGAATGAAATTAAGGTGGGTGAAAGAGCTAGAGTGCTTTCTGTTGATGCAGAAAAGGCGCTTAGGCATCACTTTCTTGATATGGGGCTTACTCCGGGGACTGTGTTGACTTTGGTGAAAGTTGCGCCAATGGGAGATCCCATTGAACTGAATGTACGTGGATATGAACTTACACTAAGAATTGAAGATGCAAAGAGAATAAAGGTGGAAGCTGTAGCGGGTGCTGTGCAACCGGATGCAGTGAACTCTGAAATAGAATATGATGAGCATCCCCATATTGGTGAGAGCGGAATTTATCATAACCCTGATGAAAGGATAGTGATACCAAAAGAGAAAGAAGTTGTGTTTGCACTGGCTGGCAATCAGAACTGTGGCAAGACTACGCTTTTTAACCAGCTTACAGGTTCAAACCAACATGTTGGAAACTTTCCGGGTGTCACAGTTGACAGAAAAGACGGGAAAATAAGGGGAGAGAACGCATCTGTTGTGGATCTTCCTGGCATATATTCTCTTTCTCCGTTTACAAATGAAGAAATTGTGACAAGAGATTTCCTTCTCAAGGATAAGCCCGATGGTATTATTAACATAATTGATGCAACAAACATAGAGAGAAATCTCTACCTTACCCTTCAACTTCTTGAGTTGGATATTCCGCTTGTCATTGCTCTTAACATGATGGATGAGGTCAGAGAGAACGGTGGGACAATCAATGTGAACAGGCTTGAGTCAATTCTTGGAGTTCCTGTCATTCCAATATCGGCATCAAAAAATGAGGGTGTGGATGAGCTTATTGCACATGCCATACATGTGGCCCGTTATAAGGAAAGTCCGGGAATGCAGGATTTTTGCCATCCAGACGGAAAAAAGGAAGAAGTTGCTGTACATAGGTCTCTGCATGCAATTATGCACCTAATAGAAGACCACGCACAAAGATTTGGAATTCCTCTTAGATTTGCAGCCTCTAAGCTTATTGAAGATGACAAGCCAATACTTGACAGCCTTGAACTTGATGAAAATGAAAAAGAGACTCTTGATCATATAATCAAGCAACTTGAGAGTGAGGCGGACACTGACTGCGAGGCAGCTCTTGCAGATACACGTTTCTTGTTCATTGAAAATGTATGTGCCATGACTGTTGTAAAACCAAAAGAGTCAAAAGCCAGAATGAGATCTGTTAAGGCTGATAAGATTCTCACTGGAAGATACACTGCAATTCCTGCGTTCTTGGCTATCATGGCTGTGATATTCTATATAACATTTGGACCGGTGGGGACATGGTGCAGTGGTGTACTGGAATATGTGATTGGAGTTCTTACCAATCTTACATCCTCTGCTCTTACTGCACTTGAAATAAATCCAGTGGTAACGTCTCTTGTGATCAATGGTATATTCACCGGGGTTGGAAGTGTTCTGAGCTTTCTTCCTGTAATTCTAATTCTCTTCTTTTTTCTTTCAATACTTGAAGATTCAGGTTATATGGCAAGAATTTCATTCGTTATGGACAAGGCACTCAGAAGGCTTGGTCTTTCTGGAAGAAGTTTTGTTCCTATGCTTATTGGGTTTGGGTGCTCAGTTCCTGCAATCATGGCCACAAGGACACTGTCGTCAGAAAGGGACAGAAAGATGACAATACTTCTTGTTCCGTTTGCATCTTGCTCTGCAAAACTTCCAATTTATGCTCTCTTCACTGCAGCATTTTTCGCCAAACATAAGGCTATGGTGATAATTGGGCTGTACTTACTTGGTATTAGTGTTGGTATAATCACAGCACTTATTCTGAAGAAGTTTGGATTTAAGGGAAATCCAGTTCCATTTGTACTTGAACTTCCAAATTATAGGATGCCTACTCCTAAGTCAGTGTTGCAGCTTATGTGGCAAAAGACAAAGGATTTTGTTACAAAGGCTTTCACTGTTATATTTCTTGCTTCAATAATTATCTGGGCTCTTGAAACATTTGACTGGCGACTTAACGTGGTGGCAAACCCTGAAGATAGTTTACTTGCTTTTATAGGCTCTCTTATATCGCCTGTTTTTAGACCTCTTGGGTTTGGTGACTGGAGAATTTCAACTGCTCTTATTACAGGTTTTACTGCAAAAGAAAGTGTCGTTTCCACACTCACGATACTTTTAGGAGGCTCAACAGAAGCATTAAAGAGTCTCTTTACACCACTTACATCTTTCGTGTTTCTTGTTTTTACGCTCTTGTACACTCCTTGTGTTGCTGCAATTGCTACTGTAAAGAGAGAACTTGGCAAGCGCTGGGCTTTAGGAGTTGTTGTTCTTCAATGCTTAATTGCTTGGATTGTTGCATGGCTTGTTCATCTTATTGGTATTCTAGTTGTCTAGGATGAGTATTTAATTATTAAAAATGGGCTAGAACTGCTGTACTTGTAACAGCTACTTGTAACAGATTCTTGCAACTGCTACTTGTAATAGATACTTGCACCTGCTATTTGCAATTACTACATTGCAAATACTTGCCAATCTCTAGAGTAATAAAAACAGTTAATAAAAACAGTGCATGTTTTGAGAATTTCTTCATTGGCCTTTCAACTGTTTTCTTTGTCTTGTTTTTTCTATAGAATTAGGAGCATGATTTCATTTGAATGTGATTATAATAATGGCATGGCGCAAGAGATATTAGAGCGCCTTATAAAAGAAAACGATAAAATACAGCCCGGTTATGGCGCAGATGAGTATACAATCTCTGCTATAGAAAAAATAAAGAAAGCTATTGGGCGTGATGATGTAGTTGTCTCTCTTGTTGGAGGCGGAACAGAAACAAACCAGCTTATAATAAGTGCACTATTAAGACGCTCAGAAGGTGTTATTGCAGCAACTTGCGGCCACATAATCATGCATGAGAAAGGATATGAGCAGGCATGGGAGAGCCCAACTAACCAACTCTTTTTCATATTGACTGAAAAGGAGATAGAGAAACTTAGTAAAGATGTTGTATTTGGAAAGTGGCAAAGGATGAATGATGGACGTTGGGTTGTTCGTTTCTGTACATCATGGTCTACGAGAAATGAGGATATAGAGGGCCTTGAGAAGCTTTTGTAACACTAAAAAGGGCTCACTCATTATTGAAATTCTTTTGGAATGTGCAAAATTTACTCTTATACCAGTATTCTATCTAAAGGCCGATATTGATTGAAATAAATAAAAAGGATGTTTACATATGGGACATATGGATAAAAAAAGAATTCTTGTTTTATTACTTGTTGTATTTGTGATTATCTGTATGACTTGTATAACATCCTGCAAGAAGGCAGAAACTGGGAATACAACAACTAGCAGTATCAAAAAAGATAGTGTTGTAATTGCAATTGGCTCTGAACCTGAGACTCTTGATCCAACACAGGGTTGGGGTCATGGAAATTCTCCCATTGTTCAGAGTACGCTTGTTAAATATAACGCTGATTTGACTTTTGAAAATGACTTGGCAACTGATTATGAATTGTCTTCTGATGGACTTGTTTGGACATTTAAAATTCGTGATGATGCAAAATTTACTGATGGCACAAAAGTTACTGCACAAGATGTTGCATTTACTCTTGAAACAGCAAAGGCTGCACAAGGTTCTGTTGACCTTACATATATGGAAAGTGCTGTTGCAGTAGACGATACTACAGTTAGAATTGCACTTTTTTCTCCTACGTCAATTTTTCTTAACACTCTTGCTTCTATTGGAATTGTTCCTGAACATGCTTATGACAATAATTATGGTAGAAACCCAATTGGCTCCGGTCCATATAAATTTGTTGAATGGAAGCCTCAAGAGCAAATTATTTTTACTGCTAATGAAGATTACTATGGAAAAGCTCCATCTATTAAGAATGTAATAGTAGTTTTCATGTCTGAGGATGCTGCACTTGCTGCTGTTCAAGCCGGAGAAGTAGATGTTGCATATTCCACTGCTACTCTTGGAACCACTAATGTAAATGGTTATCATATAGAATCTATTACTTCAGCTGATAACCGGGGTTTCACGCTTCCAGTTCTGCCAAATGAGGGAAAGACAACTAAAAGTGGTGCTCCAATTGGAAACAACGTTACATCAAATATTGAAATTCGTCAGGCTATAGCGTACGCAATAGACCGTCAGCAAATTTCTGATGTTGTTCTAAATGGATTTGGCAGGCCTGCTTATTCTGAAAATGATGGTATGCCGTGGAACAACGAGGAAGTTAAGATTGAAACAAATGTTGAATATGCAAAGAAACTTCTTGAAGATGCCGGTTGGACTGATACCAATGGTGATGGGATTGTTGAAAAAGATGGGTTAAAAGCAGAATTTAGATGCGTATATCCTTCTGGAGACTCTGTTCGTCAGGCGGTGGGAATGGCTGCTGCAGAACAGCTGAAAAAAATCGGTATAAAAGTGAATATAGAAGGTATGAGTTGGGATGAAATTGTGAATGTCATGTTTTCAGAAGCGGTTCTCATGGGCTGGGGTTCTGCAAGTCCAAATGAAACTTATTATTTGTATAAATCGGAAGGCGCTTTGTTGGATGATTTCTATAATCCTGAAGGTTATATGAGTGAAGTGACAGATGGTTATCTTAATGCTGCAATGGCCGCTTTGTCTGTTGAAGAAGCAAATGAGAATTGGAAAAAAGTTCAGTGGGATGGTAATACTGGAACCGCAATGAAAGGTGAATGCCCTTGGGTTTGGATTGTTAATCTTGATCATGTAACTTATGTTAGAGATGGGCTTTCTATTGGAAAACAGCCAATTCACGGGCATGGACATGGGCTTCCTTTAATTCAAAATTTGAATGAATGGGCATGGATTGAATAAAGTTGAATAAAATTGAACAAAGTTATTCATAAGTAAGTTTCCAATTGCAGTGCGGTGTTAGAATGAAAGAAACGGCGAGACGGTTATTTCGTATTTTTTTAACTTATAGTGTAAAAATCATATCATTGTTAATTGCTGTAAGTGTTATATCATTTGTCCTCGTTAGCGCATCACCTATTGACCCTGTTCAACAGTATATATTGGGGCTGAATACTGCAGTCTCTCCAGAGCAGCGTGCACAAATTGAAGATTATTGGGGAGTGAACAAAGCTCCCATAGAAAGGTATTTTTCTTGGCTTAGTGAGCTTTTACATGGCAATCTTGGTGAGTCTACAATCTATAGACGTCCTGTTGCAGATGTAATTAGTGAGCGTTTTGTTAATTCTTTTGCGTTGATGCTTTGTGCTTGGATTTTTTCTGGTTTAATTGGTTTTTTTCTTGGCTGTATCATGGGAATGTATAAAAACAGGTGGCCTGACAAAATACTAAAAAAGATATGCTATATTTTAAGCTCTATTCCAACTTTCTGGCTAGGTCTTCTCTTTCTTCTTTTATTTGGAGTATGGCTGAAGTGGTTTCCCATTGGGTTCTCATCTCCAGTTGGAGTTTTGAGTGAAGATGTAACTTTATGGCAAAAAATCTATCATTTAATTTTACCTGCTTTCACGTTAAGTTTAATGTCTTTTTCAAATATTGCGCTTCATACTCGGCAAAAACTGGTTAGCGTCACAAATAGTGAGTATGTTCTTTTTGCAAAAGCAAGAGGAGAAGGGCCTTGGTCTATTTTATGCCGGCATGGCATTAGGAATATCTTATTTCCAGCATTGACATTACAGTTTTCGTCTTTTGCTGAATTATTTGGGGGCTCTGTAATAATAGAAAATGTGTTCAGTTATCCGGGTCTTGGCAGTGCTGTATCTGCTGCCGGCTTACAAGGAGATGTATCATTGCTACTTGGAATAACTTTGTTTTCTACTCTTTTTGTTTGCACGGGCAATATGATTGCAAACCTTTTATATGGAGTAATAGACCCTCAGCTTCAGAAGGTGCAAGAATGAGAATTCAGGAAGTGAAAGAATGAGAATTCAAAAGGTGAAGGGATGAAAGTCCAGGAAGTGAAAGGATGAAAAAATTGAACAATAGAACAAAACTCATCATTCTAACATCCATTATGTTTGCTTTATTGGTTGCTATTTACGTCTCTGGTATTCTCATTTCAAATGAAGCAATAACGGGAAGTTTCTTAAATGCAAAACAGCCTCCTAATCTAAAACACCCATTTGGAACTGATTCATTGGGCCGTGATTTGTTTTTCAGAACATTAAAAGGCTTATCTATAAGTATTACTATTGGATTGGTTACATCTGTTATTAGCGCAATAATTGCTACTTTAGTTGGTATTGTAGCTGCAACAGGTTCTAAACGGATTGATTCTTTCATAAACTGGGTCATTGATCTTGTAATGAGTGTTCCTCATACAATTTTGATTATCCTAATTTCTTTTGCTCTAGGACGTGGATTGAAAGGCTTAATTGTGGGCATTTGTGCAACACATTGGTGTAGTTTGGCTAGACTAATACGAGGGGAAGTTTTGCAATTGCGTTCTCAGCAGTATGTTGCTGTTTCACGTAAACTTGGAAAGTCAAGTGTATGGATTTTGACAAATCATATGATTTCACACCTTCTTCCACAATTTTTTGTAGGTCTTGTTTTAATGTTTCCTCATGCAATTTTACATGAAGCGTCAATTTCTTTTTTAGGGTTTGGTTTATCCCCGGAGCAACCTGCAATTGGAATAATTTTATCAGAAAGTATGCGATATTTATCAACGGGTGTGTGGTGGGCTGCAGTATTGCCAGGTTTGACACTTGTACTTATTGTTTTGCTTGTTGATAAAATAGGAGATTATCTAATTATGATTCTTGATCCGTACAGCGCACAAGAATAAGGAACAGAGGAATAAGAGATACAGTAATAAAGCGTGCAATTGTGCAAGAATAAATGGCACAGGGATAAAGAGCCTAGAAATAAGCGCACGCGAAAAGGAAAACAGCATGGAGCAAAAGAGAGAAACATTACTTGAAATACATAACCTTTCTGTTTCTTTTAATATGTATGAGCAACGTTTGGAGCAAAAACAATTAAAAGTTATTTCTGACTTATATTTAACAGTGAAACCCGGTGAAATTGTTGCAATAGCAGGCTCATCTGGTTCAGGTAAAAGTTTATTGGCATCTGCAATTCTTGGAATTCTTCCTGACAATGCAACTGTACAGGGACACTTGCATTATAAAGGAGAGGAACTTACAAAAGAAAGGCAGAGACAGTTACGAGGAAAAGAAATTGCTTTAGTACCGCAATCGGTATCTTATTTAGACCCTTTAATGAAAGTTGGTCCGCAGACAGACGGCCATTATAAACCCAAATTAACTAAAAAAAGACGACAAATATTTGACAGGTTTCATCTTCCTTCTTATACAGAACAGCTTTACCCTTTTCAACTTTCAGGTGGAATGGCAAGACGAGTATTAGTATCTACTGCTTTAATTACTGACGCAGAACTTATTATTGCAGATGAACCAACTCCAGGAATGGGTCTTGAAGAGGCTCTTGAAGCATTAAAAATGTTTCGTGAAATGGCAAATAATGGCAAAGCGGTCATATTAATTACTCATGATATTGATTTAGCTTTTGAATTTTCTGATCGTGTTGCTGTTTTTTATGCAGGAACAACTGTTGAGACAGCACCTGCATCTGATTTTAAGATTGGCCCAAAAGCACTAAGGCATCCTTACTCTAAAGCTCTGTGGAATGCTCTTCCACAAAATGGTTTTGAACCAATTCCAGGTTTTCAACCATATGCAGGAACTTTGCCTTGCGGTTGCTTGTTTGCTCCACGTTGCCAATATAAGACAGAACAATGTGAAAAACAGGTTCCCCCTGTTCGTGAGATTAGAGGGGGAGAGGTGAGGTGTTATTATGGCTCTTGAAGCAAGAAATATATATTTCAGGTATAACAATAAACAGCTCAATACACAGACAAATAAGCAGTCTGACAAGCAGCCCAATAAGCTGTTCAATTCTCAGCTTGACAAGCAACTCAATAAACAGCCCAATTTTCAATTTGACAAACAGCCCAATTTTCAATTTGACAAGCAGTCCAATTCGCAGTCAGACAAACATCCATGGATACTTGAGAACTTGAGCATAAAAATTGAAAGAGGGGAGCGCATAGCAATTTTTGCTCCCAGTGGTTATGGTAAAACCACACTTTGTATGTTGCTTGCAGGTTATTTAGAACCCACAAAAGGACAAATTTTTTTGGATGGAAAACCTTTACCCAAAAAGGGAATATGTCCAGTACAATTGATTTATCAACATCCAGAAAAAGCAATCAATCCAAGGTGGCGGTTAAAACGTGTTCTTGAAGAAAGTGGAGAACTTAAGCAAGATGTATTGGAAGAGCTAGGTATTGAAAGTGCATGGCTTGAGCGCTTTCCGCGTGAACTTTCTGGCGGTGAACTACAAAGGTTTTGTGTAGCAAGAGCTTTGACTTGTGGTGCCAATTATCTAATATGTGACGAAATTAGTACCATGTTAGATGCTATTACACAGGCTCAAATTTGGAATGCAGTATTAAGAGAAGCTGACAAACACAATATGGGCATAATCACTGTAACACATAACAAGTATTTAGCAGAGCGGGTTGCCAACCAAACAATTGATTTAACTTCTTGTTGATTTTGTATCTAATTATATCTAATTGTATCTAATTGTATCTAATTGATTTTTCTATATACTTCAAAATATGGATATTACAACAATTCTTTGGGATGTAGATGGGACATTACTTGATTTCGATGTTGCTGAAAAGGCTGCAATTCAGAGTCTTTTTCATGAATACGGGTTTGGAGAATGCACAGACGACATGGTAAAACGATATTCCCAAATCAACAAAATTTATTGGGAGAAACTTGAAAGAAAAGAACTTTCAAAACCCGATATCCTTGTTGGAAGATTCAAGACTTTTTTTGAAGAAGTTGGAGTTGATACTTCTTATGCACAAGAGTTTAATGACAAATATCAATTGCGCCTTGGAGATACAATTGTATTCAGAGATGACAGTTATGAAATTGTAAAATCTTTACGTGGAAAAGTTTATCAATACGTAGTATCAAATGGCACTATATTTGCGCAAACAAAAAAACTTCACGTCTCAGGGCTTGGAAAACTAATGGATGGGATATTCCTTTCTGAGCAAATAGGATTTGAAAAGCCCGATGTTAAATTTTTTTCCATTGTCTTAGAAAAAATACAAGAAAGAAATAAGTCCCAAATCTTGATTGTAGGCGACTCTTTGACAAGTGATATCCTAGGTGGCACTAATGCAGGCATTGCAACTTGCTGGTACAACCCCAAGTGCTTGCCAACTGTACCCAACGTTAGAATTGATTTTGAAATAAAAGATCTCCACGAAATATATAGCATTATCAAGAACCTTGAATAACTTTTCTTGATTAACCGCTCCATGATGAATGTCCCAAAATAGACATAAAACGCTAGTTTTTTGGCTCAAAATGTCTATAGTTAGACAATTTGAGCCTTTTGGGGCGTTTTATGTCTAAAAAATGAATACAAAAAGTGCTGCAATGTAATTTTCTTTTTATTTATCAAAGTTTTGTGAAGAAAAATGTTGTTTGCAATAATTTTATTCTATTGGTTTAGAGGTTGCTGTATATTCAAGATGATTTAAGAGACATGGAGGATTTCTTCTATGAAAAAAACATCTACAGCAAGTTTTATCATAGCAATAATTTTAGTAATAGCTTCTATTGCTTTGTTTGTTTTGGGTTTCCTTTCTGTCAACACAACTCAAGTGTACTCAAAGGTTGGAAATGGTTATAGTTTCATGAAAGTTTCTTATAGCTTGTCATTGAATAATATTGTTCATGGCCTGCTCTTTGTTCTTTTAGGAACCTCGCTTTTTATTGGTGGTATTCTAATGTTCATTTTGGCAGCTGTCACTTGTCCTCATGCTTCAAATTGTGTGAAAAATAGTGTGAAAGACAAGAAAACAAATATTGGGGGTGATGTAGCAGTAGCACAAGTACAACCTCAGTCCCAAAATTCACAGGAAAGTTCTAGCGCGACAAACTTTGCAGAAACTGCTCAGTCTAATAACTCTTGTACAGTATCTGCTAGTCCAAAAGATGAGGACTGAAAATTTCATTAAAAGTAAAGCAACGCAAGAAGTTGCAATGATTAAATTGTACCTTGGACCAAAGCGATTTGGCAGGTAATAAAAGTTTTTCCCTTCCCAATTGGTCTGTCGTTCGGAGTCCCAACCCTGAAACTTGTTTTCTCCCCCTTATCCGGCGACAGACCATCTTTTTTATCTTACTGGACAGTTTTTATGGCTTTATCGAGGTTTTTGCAAAACTGTCTTCATGAATCTTGGCTTTGCCTTTTCGGCTAAAA
>CAVDLI010000015.1:0-25335 GCA_963609725.1 bacterium
CATCTTTAATCTTATGACCCTCAAATATTGTTTCTAATAATCCAATACATGCATCCTTATATTGCATAACCTTTGCAAACATATAGTCATTTTCTAATGCAACTAATTTTTCTTTTGCCATAAATAGTACCTCAAGTAATAAGTTTTAGAGTTCATACGAACTCCCCAGAGGCGTTTGTGGCTTTTCAAAAACCTCTTTACCTACTAGATAAAAATTTTGAGGTATTTCCATTCACGAGATTTGAGATGAATATGGAGCAAAGATGAGGAATAACTTATTTAAGTATAAGAGAATATAAAAAATTTGAACTTTTGCATTTTTGGCTTGCAAATAACAAATAAAAAGGCTGTTGGGTAAAATTTTCAACAGCCTTTGAAATTACCATCAAGGGGCAACGTTATTTGTTAAATTGAACAGTTAATCAGCTTGTCTTATTTATTAGCTTCATTTATTAGCTTCTTCAGCAGCAGCTTTTGAAGCCTTGATGACATCATCAGCCATCTTGCCGGCAAGTGTTTCATAGTGGTCAAATGCAAGTTCAAATGAACCTGTTCCAGATGTCATTGACTTGAGGTCAATTGCATAATTGAGCATTTCTGCTTGTGGAACTTCTGCATTAACCTGAACCATGTTTCCTCCAAGGTCTTCTTGTCCAAGAACACGACCTCGTTTAGAAGAGAGGTCAGAGAGAATGTCTCCAAGATACTGGTTGTCAATATAAACACTAAGTTTTGAAAATGGCTCAAGAAGAACAGGGCCGGCTTTTTCAATAGCAAGTTTCATTGCGCCTTTTGCTGCAAGTCTAAATGCCATTTCTGAAGAATCAACTGGGTGCTCTTTACCATCAACAAGAGTAACTCCAATATCAACCATTGGATATCCAGCAAGGAAACCTTCTTCCATTTGGTCATGAAGTCCTTTTTCAATTCCAGGTACGTATCCCTTAGAAACAGAACCACCTTTTACAATGTTTTCAAATGAGTAATAAAGACCTCTGTCAATTGGAGCAATCTCAATGAGAACTTTACCATACTGACCATGTCCGCCAGACTGCTTTTTATGAGCATACTCAACAATTCCAGATTTCTTTGTGATTGTTTCTCTATAAGGAACTCTTGGAAGTTTTGTATTGATTTGGATTTTTTGCTTCTCTTTGATTTTGTCCAAAATCATGTTGATATGAAGCTCTCCCATTCCAGATACTGTTGACTGTTTTGTTTCCTCATTATAAGCGACTTGGAATGTCAAATCTTCTTCAGTTACTTTATGAAGAGCATCATTCATCTTGTCTTCTGATTTCTTATCAGCTGCAGAAATTGCAAGAGAATAAATTGGGTTTGGGAAACTAAGAGGTCTAAATGTGAACTTCATATCTGCATTTGCCAAAAGAGTGCAGTTTGTAGTTGCTATATTGCTCTTTGTGATAATACCAATGTCACCTGCAACAAGGGTATCGGTCTCTACTAATTTCTTACCAACTGCCCTGTAGACTTTGCCAGGTTTTTCTTTCTTGCCAAGTGCTGGATTAAAGAGGTCTGTTTCGCCAGAGATTGAGCCGGTTATGACTTTGATAAATGAAAGTTTTCCGGAGAACTGGTCAATTGTTGTCTTAAAGCATAGTGCAGATGCGTTTCCTTCAGAAGAAATAGGAAGTTCTGCTTCACTGTCGTCTTCTTTTATTATTGTCTCTTTTGCGCCAACAGGGGAAGGGAAGTTTTCAGCAATGAAGTCAAGAAGGCTTGTAATTCCAGCGCCGTTTGCTGTGCATCCGCAGAAAACTGGTACAAGAACATTGTTCTTCAAGCCTTCACATACACCGCGATGGATTTCTTCAGCTTCAAGAGTCATTTCTTCAAGGTATTTTTCCATAAGGTCATCTGCACCTTCTGCAGCAGCCTCAATGAGAGTTTCTCTGTATTGCTCAACTTCGTCTGCAAATTCAGCAGGAATATCACCAACTTTTTCCTTTTGGCCAGCTTGGAAGAAATAAGCTTTGTTTTCAATGAGGTCAATAATACCCTTGAAAGCAGGTCCGTTTCCCATTGGAATTGTCACTGGGACAAATGTTGTTTTGAATTCTTCTTTAAGATGTGCAAATGTAGCTCCAAAATCAACTCTTTCACGTTCCATCTTGTTGAGGAATACAGCTCTTGGTTTTGAAAGCTTGTTAAGATTTCTCCAAAGCTTGATAGTCTCAATTTGGGCGCCGTCTCTTGCATCTACAACCATTAAGGCCGATTCACATGTTCTAAAGCCACAAATAACTTCTCCAACAAAGTCTGCTGTACCAGGAGCGTCTATGAAGTTGAGAGATTTTCCTTGCCATGCAATGTTTGCAAGTGCTGAGTGAATTGAAATCTTGCGTGAAATTTCTTCTTCTGTGTAGTCACTAGTTGTTTTTCCAGACTCAACTTGTTCTGCTCTTGAAATAACGTTGCTGTAATAGAGTAACTGTTCAAGAAGAGAGGTCTTACCTGTTCCATTGTGCCCCGCAATTGTTACGTTCCTAATATCTTTTGAAGCTAAAGCCATGTTTCCCTCCTAGAAAGCGGCATTATTTGAAATTGGTGAAGAATATACAAAACTCAAGAAACTGTTTTGAAAATTCTTCTAGTATGCAAAATGTGCATTTTATGCGTCTATAAACGATTGTTAAACGATTGTTCACAAGAGCATAACCTTTCACATTATATAATGCTATATGCAAAAAAACTAGACTTAATTTCCGGTTTTTGGCGCATAATGGCTAAACTCCATTGAGAATGAGCCTCTTCCCTGAGTGGCTGACCTTAGAGCTGTAGTATAACCAAACAATTTTGAGAGAGGAGCTTGTGCTAGTATATGGTCTGCAGAAGTCTTGCTCTCCATACTTGAAACAATTCCTCCACGGGTTGTTAAACTTGATATTGCTTCACCTACATACTGTGTTGGAACAACTAGAGTTACATCCATTATTGGTTCCATAAGAACAGGTCCGGCCTCATTAGCAGCTGCATCAAAACACATTGCTGCACAAGCCTCAAAAGCAAACTCACTTGCTGTAAGCTCATTATATTTCACAGATACAAGCTCAACTTTTGTATCGCATACTTCATAACCAAACTTTATTCCACTTTGGAAAGAATTTTCTACTCCACGTTTTATTGCATCAAAGAATTCTTGTGGCATAGTTTTTGAAGAAACAAGACACTCGTAAGAGTTTCCTTCTTTTGAGTTTTGAGGAGTAACTCTTAATGTGACTTCTGCATTATTTTCTTTGCCAGCAATAACTTTGCTAAATGTTTGAGTATGCTCTACAGTTTGCGTTATACTTTCACGATATGTAACTTGTGGTTTTCCTACCTGGCATGAGACTTTAAGTTCTTTTGTAAGTCTCGTTACAAGAACATCAAGATGAAGTTCTCCCATTCCGCTTATAACAAGTTGGCCTGTTTCCTCATTATCTTTCCATGTAAATGTTGGGTCTTCACTTGATAAAATTTCAAGTGCTTTTTGAAGTTTATCTTGGTCGCTTGCTGTTGTGGGTTCAATTGCAACTGATATAACAGGAACAGGGAACACCATTTTTTCCAAAAGAATTTGCGCGCCCTCTGTTCCAATTGTGTCTCCTGTTTGGGCGCTCTTGAATCCAACGACAACTCCAATATCACCGCTTTGCAGTTCTTGAATTTCTTCTGGTCTGTTGGCATGCATTCTTAAGAGCCTGTTAATTCTCTCTCTTTTTTTCTTTGTGATATCTAAAACAGCTGAGCTTTTACGAAATGTTCCTGAATAAACTCTAATGAAGCATAATGGGCCGGCTTCTCTGTCATATTGGATTTTGAAAACTAATGCCAAAGGAGGGCCTTTGGGGTCGTCAACAACTTCTACTTGAGTTTCTTTTTTTGCATGAATGCCAATTGCTGGCGGGATTTCTTGAGGAGACGGGAGGAGATCTACAATTCCATCTAACAAACACTGCACTCCAATATTTTTAAGAGATGATCCAACAAAGACTGGCAAAAGTTTTCTTTCTATTGTGCACTTTCTAAGAGTCGCAATTATCATGTCTTCTGGGATTTCTTCTCCTGCAAAGTACAATTCTGTAATTTCATCAGAATAAGAAGAAACACTGTCTATGAGTTTTTCTCTCCATTTTTCTGCTTCTTCTTTCATTTCTTGAGGTATTGGGTTGTAACTGTACTTGGAACCTTCTGACTCTGCATCAAATGTCACCATCTTCATTTTTAAGAGGTCTATAACACCTTCAAACTTGCTTTCTTTCCCAATTGGGATGAATAATGGTGTGGGTTCTTCCTTAAGTTTTGCTTTAATGTCATCTAATACTGCATAAAAGTCTGCGCCCAGTCTGTCCATTTTGTTTATAAATGCAATCCTTGGAACATTATAAGTGTTAGCTTGTCTCCATACAGTTTCACTTTGAGGTTCTACTCCACCTACAGCGCAAAAGACACCAACAGCACCATCTAAAACTCTTAATGCTCTTTCAACTTCAGCTGTAAAATCAACGTGACCCGGAGTATCAATAATGTTTATTTGTTTTCCTTTCCAATAACATGTTGTAGCTGCGCTTGTTATTGTAATACCACGGTCCTGTTCTTGTTCCATCCAGTCCATGGTGGCTTCACCATTGTCAACTTCTCCAATTCTATGGTTTTCACCTGTATAAAAGAGTATTCTTTCTGTTGTTGTCGTCTTGCCCGCATCTATGTGGGCCATAATTCCAATATTTCTAATGTTTTCAGATTGCATGTTTGTAATCTATCATAAACTAAGCATTTTGAAAAAGGGTCGCAACTTAGTTGAAAAAGACCATTAGGGAACTGTGTCGAACTAATTTTGGCACAGGTCCCTAAAATTGGGGTTTCAAGGGTATCGGTCTTAATTATTTACGAATTGCGCGCATTGAATTTAGAACAGCAAGTAGTGCAACGCCAACATCGGCAAAAATTGCTCCATTCATTCCTGCAAGGCCCAAGGCGCCCAAAATCATAAATAAGACTTTCACGCTAAGTGCAAATGCAATATTTTGTTTTGCAATTCTCATTGTTTTTCTTGCGATTTTTACGCTCAAAGGAATTTTAGCAATATCGTCTGTCATGATAACAACCCCGCTTGCTTCAATTGCGCTGTCGCTTCCAACTCCTCCCATTGCAATACCAATGTCTGCTGTTGCAATTACAGGCGCATCATTTATGCCATCACCCACATATGCACATATGTATTGGCTCTTGAGTTTTTGCACTTCTTCAACTTTTTGCTGGGGTAAAAGCTGGGCTTTGCATTCATCAAGGCCTGCAACTTTAGCTATATATTGCGCTGTTTGGTTCTTATCTCCACTGAGCATAACAGTTTTTTCTATGCCGATTTCCTTGAGTTCTGCTATTTGCTGTGGCACGTTGTCTTTTATTTTGTCGCTTATTAAAATTGTGCCAAGCCAAGTTCCATCTTGTGCTACATAAACTAAAGAACCAACTTCATTTGCAAAATCATTTGTATCTACTTTTATGCCAAGTTCTTGCATGAGTTTGTCGTTACCGGCATAAATAGTATGACTTTCTACTTCTCCTTTGAGTCCACGGCCTGAAAGTTCTTGAACAGTTACGTTTTGACCTGCATATGGGCTTACAATCCCATTTTCTAAACAATATGCTACAAGAGAGTTTGCAATGGGGTGTGTGCTTTTCTCTTCTACAGCAAGAGCTGTTGCAAGTATTGTGTTGTTGTCAGCATGAGAATTGTTTGCTTTAACAACTTTTTGAACAGAAAAAACGCCTTCTGTAATTGTTCCTGTTTTATCAAATGCAAAGGCTTGTGCTTTTGCAAGTGTTTCAAGATGTACACCGCCTTTTATGAGTATTCCTTCCTTTGCTGCTCCTCCCATTCCTGCAAAGAATGCAAGAGGTACTGACAATACAAGCGCACATGGACAACTTATAACCAAGAATATAAGAGCTCTATGTATCCATTGTGTCCACATTCCTGTGATAAGAGATGGAATTAAAGCTACAAGAATGGCAAGTCCAATTACAATTGGTGTATATATTTTTGCAAACTTTGTTATAAAACGTTCTGTAGGAGCTTTTGAGTTTTGAGCATGTTCTACAAGATCCAGTATTTTCTTTACAGTACTGTCTTCATAAGCTTTATCTGCACGTATTGTGAGCACTCCGTCTGATACAATAGCGCCACTTACAAGAGAGTCTCCGGTTTTAACTTTCACAGGAACACTTTCACCTGTTATTGCTTTCATATCAACAAAGGACGAACCTTCAATTATAGTTCCATCCAAAGGGACTCTTTCACCTGCAAGTACTTGTATTAACTGCCCAACTTTTACTTCTTCTGGTTTGCACTCTTGAGTTTTTCCATCTTCATCAACAATTCTTGCATGCTCTGGAGCTATATCCATGAGTTTTGAAATATTGTCTCTAGAGCGTTCTGCAACAGCATCTTGTGCAAATTCTCCAATGTCATAAAAAAGCATAACCATGACAGCTTCTGTGTAATCCCCTAAAGCAGCAGCGCCAACAGTTGCTATGAACATTAAAAAGTTTTCATCAAAAAGCTCACCATGGAATAAATTTCTTATTGCATTATATGCAACTTCCCATCCCAGAACGATATATGCGCATAAGAGAAGAGCATAATAAACATACTCATTCCACCCAAACGCATTTTTTGCAACAAATGCTAATATTACTAAAACAGCACCAAAACAAATTTTAATGATTTCTTTCTTTGCTTCGTCTTTATCTTCATTTGAGTGATTGTGATGACAATGCCCGCATCCACATCCACAAACTTCATTATCATCTTTGTGATGATGGTCCTGGGAGTGGACATGAGGATGTTCATGTGAATGTTCGTGAGAATGGCAATGCCCATTGCAGCTTTCATGGTTTTCTTGTGACATATCTGCTCCTTACAACTAAGGTTTTCATGGTTTGAAGTTTGCAAAACTGCATTTTTAGAGTTTTCGCAAAATCCAATACATTAGCCTTAGTTTTAGCCGTCAGTTAAGAAGTTTGTGTAAAACCTTCTTAAATTAACAATTAAACATATTAGAATATGTGCATACGTTAATATATTGAGGTTATGCAATAATGTCAACAGAAATCAATAAAAAAGAGCAGAGAGGTTCTTGCAAAGCTGCCTTCATTTACAAAGCTCATTTTGCAAAAACCTCTTATAACTTCTCTTATAACTTTCAAAAACGATTTGAATATTGACAGGTTTCACTTTTCTCAATAGCTTTTAATTGATAAATATGTAGAATTCTACAAAAAAGGTGATTTAATGATTCCAAGGGATAAATATCTACAACAACTAATATTAAATAGAAACAACGGATTTCCCAAAGTAATAACAGGCATTAGAAGATGCGGTAAATCATATCTTGTAAATGAGATATTTAGAAAGTATCTATTACAGAATGGTGTAAGCGAAGACAATATCCTTATAATTGAACTTGATGATGATAGGAATATTAAATATAGGGATCCTATATATTTGGGAGAATATGTGAGAGAATATTGCACGGGAAAGGGCCAATGCATTGTCTTTCTTGATGAGATCCAACTTGTATACACAATAATTAACCCAAACTTGACATCTGGGAAGCACGTTTTAGCCAACAAGACCAATTCTGAAGTAGTATCGTTTGTTGATGTCGTCTTAGGTCTTTCAAGAGAAAAAAACATTGACTTGTATGTTTCTGGTTCAAACTCAAAAATGCTTTCTTCTGACATCGTAACAGAATTTAGAGATAAAGCTGTGACAATTCAAGTTTTTCCACTCTCCTTTAAAGAATACTATGAGTACAAAGGTGGTTCAAAAACAGAAGCAATCTATGAGTATATGCAATATGGAGGAATGCCCCTTGCCGTCTTAAAGGAAGAGGCTGAACGAAAAGAATACTTAAAAGGTTTGTTTGAAACTACATATTTTAGAGATATTGTTGAGCGAAATAATTTGCGAAAAAGTGGCTCACTGGAAGAATTGTGCAATATCATAAGTGAAGGAACCGGGACATTGTTGAATGCTGAAAAGATATCAAATACATATCAGAGCATAAAGCATGAAAAGCTGGATTCTCAGACCGTTGAAAAGTACATTGGATATTTTGTGGAAGCTTTTCTCTTGAAAGAAGCCCGTCGCTACGACTTGAAAGGCCGTACTGAAATTGGTGCGCTTAGGAAATATTATTTTGCCGATACTGGTTTGCGCAATGCCCGCTTAAACTTTGCTTTTCCTGATGAAGGGCAAATGTTGGAAAACATTGTCTATAACGAATTAATCTATAATGGTTATACTGTAAATGTTGGAACATTTGACACAGTTCATAAAAACGAAAAAGGAGAATCCTTTAGAAATACAAATGAAGTAGATTTTTTTGCCAGAAAAGGGCTTAGACAGTACTATATTCAAGTAACAGCCGATATTTCCAATGCAACGACAAGAGCAAGAGAGCGCAGACCTTATCTAATGCTAAATGATCAGGTTCAAAAAATCATTGTCGTCAACAAGCCAATCAATGAAAACCTTGATGAAAGTGGTTTTACAATAATAGGCATTGCTGATTTCTTGCTGCGCTTCATCCAATAAAATTACAATAGTTCTCCTTTATGTTGAGTACCCATTATTGAATAGAGCAGAGAGGTTCTTGCAAAGCTGCCTTCATTTACAAAACTCATTTTGCAAAAACCTCCAGAGAAATCTTTTAATATAATGTTTTGACTGTTACGTCCATTCCTTTAAGATTTCTGCAATTTCGTTATAATTTTTGACATCGGTCTGTGTGTGGGTTTTTCTTGTTTCAAATACTTTTTGCGCGTACATGAGAATTATTACAGCTTCCTGTCTATCGCTCATGGAAGAAAGTGCCGTTGTTGTCCATTTTGGATGTGCATTTGCGCCGTTTGAGCCTTCGTAATATTTGTATTTCTCAATATTACTTGAAGTTTCCTTGTCCCAGTTTTTTTGCATTTTAGCAATTTCAGTGGCCCTCTTTTTTGCATTCCAGTTGCGGTCCCAAAGCATTTGAGCAAGTTGTTTATATGTTCCACCGTAAATTACATTACTAGGAATTGTGTCACATGCTATTCTGCCGTAGCTTATTGCTGCATTGTCGTTTCCAAAACTCAAAGGCTTTCCTGGTAATGATTTATAGAGAACAGCTAGAACATACCACGCTTCAGAACTGTCAAGACATTCTAAGTTGTCAATCATGTATTGCAGGTCTTGAACCATTGGTTTTGCTTTTGCAAGTGAGTCAAAAACGCCTTTTGTTTGTCCCCAACGGCCAATATTTGAGCATTTCCAAAGATATCCTTGGGCTGTAGGGTACTCTTCTATTGAGTCTATTGCGTATTGTTCTCCTTCCTCATAGATTGCAAATCTTGTAGCTTTGTCTTTTTTATCAACAGCATCACCAAGGTCAACGCAAATACGTGAAAGCCTCCATAATACATTGGCTTTTTCTTCGCCTTCCTTTGCTTGCCCAAGCATTGTTTGTAATTTGTCATATACTTCTTGGTCGTGTTCATCGGTCAAATAAAGAGTATCGACTTCTGTAAAATCTAGTGCTGCAAATGCAAAAGAGCATACCAAAAAAATAGCTAATAAAAGTGTAAGTTTTTTCATTGTTTGTCTCCCTGTGTATTTAAGGTTTTTGTCGTTTGTTCTTATTACTAAGCGTGAATCTTTGGAAAAGGCTCGCGTTTTTCATAAGTTGTGTGCAAAAGTTCATGAGCTTTATGTGAGTTAGGCGCTCCCAAGAAACTTGCATAAAGTTCTTTCAACTGCGGGTTATTGTGTGATTGCCTTAGAACTTGTCTTTCATCTTCACTATAAAGGGCTGCAGCTCTTTTTGCTTTGTATGTGTCAATGATGTCAGCATCTTCATTTGGCAAGAAGCATTCATGAACAAAAGGTTGTCCTCCGCCGTTTATACAACCACCAGGGCATCCCATTATTTCAATGAAAGTATACTTGGATTTTCCTTGTGCAATTTCATCCATTAGAACTTTAGCATTCTTCATCCCACTAGCAACAGCTACATTGATATCTTTTCCATTGATATTAATGCTAGCTTCTCTTATTCCTTCAAAACCTCTTACAGATTCAAATTTAATACCCTCATGTTCTTTGCCGGTGAGTTCAAAGTACGCAGTTCTTAAAGCTGCTTCCATAACGCCACCAGTTACTCCAAAGATAACACCAGCTCCTGTGTAATCACCAACAATGTAATTGTCAAACTCTTCATCTGGAAGTCTCTTGAACCTAATGCCACTTCTTCTAATAAGTTTTCCAAGTTCACGGGTAGTAAGGACAGCATCAACGTCTTTAATACCTTCTGTAACTAATTGAGGGCGTTCTTTCTCAAACTTCTTAGCCGTACACGGCATAATAGAGACAACAAACATGTCTTCAGGTTTAATACCAATCTTTGGAGCATAGAAATGCTTTAGTATTGCTCCAAACATCTCATGAGGAGATTTGCAACTTGAAAGATGATCAAGGCAGTTTCCATAGTAATATTCTGCAAAATTAATCCATCCCGGAGAACAAGAAGTAATCATTGGGAGAGGTCCATTATTCTTAATTCTTCCAATAAGTTCATTTGCTTCTTCCATGATTGTTAAATCAGCTGCATAATCAGTATCAAATACTTTCTTAAAACCAAGTCTTCTTAAAGCTGCAACCATCTTGCCTGTTACAGGAGTTCCAATTGGCATTCCAAATTCTTCACCAAGTGCGGCTCTAACTGCAGGAGCTGTTTGCACAACTACATACTTACCATTTTGGAATGCTTTATCTACTAAGTCAATTTCACTTTTTTCAATCAAAGCACCGGTTGGACATACATTTACGCATTGCCCGCACATAATACAAGGCGAGTCTTTAATAAGTCTATTGAAAGCAGGCGATACTATTGTCTTAAAACCTCTGTGTTCAAATCCAAGAACGCCATTTCCATGCGCATTTTGACAGCGTGCAACACAACGGCCACAAAGAATACATTTTGAAGTGTCTCTTACAATAGACGGATTAAAATGGTCATATGTGGTTGGCGTTTTTTCTCCAACATACATATTTTCTCTTGCACCTGTTATTTGGGCTGCATGCAAAAGCTCACAGTGTCCATTTTTCTCACATTGTTGACAATTAACAGAGTGGTTTGAAAGCAAAAGTTCAACAGAAGTTCTTCTTGCCGATGTTGCTCGTGGAGATGAAATAATGACTTCCAAGCCCTCTGATACTGGATATACGCAAGAAGCTACAAGTCTGCTGACACCAACGACTTCAACTAAGCATACTCTGCATGAACCTCTATTACATTCGCCATGGTTGTAAGAACAAAGGGTTGGAATCTCATACCCACACCATCTAGCTGCTTCCAAAATGGTGAGACCTTCTTCTACTTGATAAGGCTTTCCTTCTATTTTTATATTCACTAATGCCATAGTACTTACCTCCATCAAATTCTATCAATTGCACCAAATCTACATGTGCTTTGACACATGCCACACTTAATGCACTTGTTTTGGTCTATAGCAAATGGGGACTTTATTACACCCACAATAGCTTCTACTGGACAATGTCTTGCACAGGCCGAGCATCCTTTACATCTATCAGGGCTTATTACATACATCATTAGATTTTTGCACACATGGGCATGGCATTTCTTTTCTTTAACATGCTCTATGTATTCATTTCTAAAATTCTTAAGTGTTGACAGGACAGGATTTGCTGCCGTTTGACCTAAAGCACATAGAGCTCCAACATGTATGTTAGAAGCAAGGACATCGAGCTGCTCAATATCATCCATTGTGCCTTTGCCATCACAAATCCTTTCAAGAATTTCAAGCATTCTCTTGGTTCCAATACGGCAATGCGAGCATTTTCCACAGGATTCATCACAAATAAATTCCATGTAGAATTTTGCAACATCTACCATACAGTTGTCTTCATCCATGACAATTGCACCGCCTGAGCCCATCATTGAGCCACGCTCTCTCAAAGTGTCAAAATCAATTTCTGTATCAAGATCTTTTTCTGTGAGACACCCGCCAGAAGGGCCACCAGTTTGAATTGCTTTGAATTTTTTGCCGTTAGGAATACCCCCTCCAATGTCATAAATCAATTCTCTAAGTGTTGTACCCATTGGAACTTCTACAAGACCAACATTGTTAATCTTTCCGCCCAAAGCAAATACTTTTGTGCCTTTTGAGCCGGCTGTTCCAAGCGTTGCAAAAACTTTTGCGCCGTTTCTTAAAATGTAAGGGACAACCGCTAAAGTTTCTACGTTATTGACAATTGTTGGACAGTCCCAAAGTCCTTTGACTGCAGGAAATGGTGGTCTTGGACGGGGCATTCCACGCTGACCTTGAATTGAGTTCAAAAGTGCTGTTTCTTCACCGCAAACAAAAGCTCCTGCACCAAGTCTAATATGTGCATGGAAAGAGAAATCTGTTCCAAGAATGTTATCCCCCAAAAGCCCCAACTCTTCAGCCTGTTTTATTGCAAGTTGAATTCTGTGAACTGCAATAGGATATTCAGCTCTAATATAGAAATATCCGTTTTGCGCTCCAATTGCGTAACCTGCAATCATCATGCCTTCAAGCACAGCAAGAGGGTTGCCTTCCAAGATTGATCTATCCATGAAAGCGCCGGGGTCCCCTTCATCTCCATTACACACGACATACTTTTCACCATCAGGCTGATTATAAGCAAATTGCCATTTTTTGCCGGTTGGGAAGCCTGCTCCACCACGACCCCTTAATCCCGATTCTAACACTTGGTCAATTACAGCCTGTCTCTCCATCTTTAATGCTTTTGCAAGACCTGCAAATGCACCAGCGCCCAATGCTTCGTTGATGTTTTCAGGGTCAATCATTCCACATTCTTCAAGTGCAATTCTGTGTTGTTTTTTGTAAAAGTTTATGTCGTCTTGTTTTGCAACTTTTTCATGAGTGGCTGGGTCTACATACAAAAGGCGTTCCACAATTTCATTGCCAATTAAATCTTTTTCAACAATTTCATCAACATCATCAATTGTGACACCTCTATAAAGTGTGTCTTCTGGGAAAATTTTTACGAAAGGCCCTTGAGAACAGAAACCAAAGCAACCTACTTGGTTTACTGTTATGCGGTTTGAGAGTCCTTTCTCTTTCACAAGTTTTTCAAATTTTTCTCTTATGTGGGCCGAGTTTGATGAAAGGCACCCTGTTCCTCCACAAAGAACTACAGCTCTTTTTCCACCTTCTCCTTGAAACTTAGAAGCAAGGCACACAGCACAATCATGTTGTTTTGAATATAATTCTTCAAAGGATTTTATCATTGTTTTTCTCCTCAAGAGCCATAAGCTCGTCAAGTATTTCAGGTACAGCATTAATTTGAACTTTTGGATAAACTTTGCCGTTTATTGAAACAGCAGGTGCTATTCCGCAGGCACCCAAGCAACGTAAGGCATCAAGAGTGAACATTCCGTCTTCTGTTGTTTCACCCGGTTTTATCTTTAATATTTCTGAAAATTTATCTATTACTTGCTGAGCGCCTTTGACATAACAGGCTGTTCCTAAGCAACAACCAATTACATACTTGCCTTTTGGTTGAAGAGAGAAAAAAGAGTAGAAAGAGACTACTCCGTAAATTTCTGCCACACTGATTCCTGTATTTTTAGAAACTAGTTCTTGCACTTCAAGAGGAATATACCCATATTCTTTTTGGATATCGCTCAAAATCATCATTAGCGGAGTTTTCTCATTAGCATATCTAGCACAGATTTCATTGATTTTAACAACCGCGGTTTCACTTAAGTGAGCCATTTCTAAAACCTCCAATCTAAATGGTTGTAAATAATTATGAACTACCTCGAACGGTCATGCAAATAAAATTGTTTATAATTTTGCCACTATTTTTTTTGAATTGTAGTAAGCACAAAGCCAAAGTCAAAATAGACCATTTTGCCTCTTGTTTGGCAAAAAAGGTCTAAAAATAGACCAAAATGCCAATTTCCAATCAAAATGGTCTATTTTTCATATTAGAGTTGTCAAGAAACTCCATTTTTACGCTAGAGCCATGAAAGCCAATAACATTTTTAGATAACACTTTGAGACAATATTTTGAAACAATATCTTTAGACAACAAAAAAACCGCTGGAGCGACCAGCGGTTTAAGATTGCGTGAAGAAAGATTACTTCTTCTTATGTCTCATCATTCTGAGCTTTTTCTTTCTTTTATGTGTAGCAATCTTATGCTTTTTTCTTTTTCTTCCACAAGGCACTGCAGAACTCCTTATGTCCTCCAATGAGGACTATTTGTAATTACGAGCCACATTATCTGTATTTTTAGCTTAAAAGGTCAATAGCACTAAACCTTTTTTCAAAAATCTTTTTTAGAAGGCCGGTTAGCAAGTTTTGCTATAGCAATATTTATAGTAGTAGGTTCATTGACTAGAAAAGCCATAGAATGATATTCTAAGGACACCTCTTTATCCATCGTTGATGGATCATTTTTAAGTCCGTAAGGAGGAACCCATGAGAGATTATGAGTTCACTGTCATTTTTGGAGCAAATGAAGAAATGACAGAAAAAGGCTTGGAGATTGTCTCCAATGCATTGAAGGCTGCTGATGCACAAATTGCAAAGCAGGAAGATATGGGCGTGAAAAATCTCGCCTATACAATCAAGAAACAGGATAAGGGCCACTATTATTATTTTGAGCTCTCTGCAGAACCTCAGAGCATCAATAAGATGTCAGCTGAGTTCTTGTTGGAATCTTCCATCCTCAAGCACTTGTTTGTAGTAAAATAATAAGTAGACAGAGTTATCGGTTTAGAGTGTTGGTTTTGGGCAAATCCATGCAATTCCAAGAGTAAGTGCAATTTTGCAAAAACCATTAGAAAAATCACAAAATTTAACAGGAGTGAACAATGGCAGCAGATATCAATGTGGTCGTATTAGTTGGACGTCTTACGCGCGACTGTGAGCTTAAGTCAACACCACAAGGAACTTCCATTTGCCGTTTTTCTATTGCTGTCAACAGAAGAAAGAGGTCTGGAGACAAATGGGAAGACGAGGTAAGTTACTTTGATGTTTCTCTTTGGGGTAAGTCTGCAGAAAACATGAGTTCTTATCTTAAAAAGGGTCGCCAAGTATCCATTCAAGGAGAATTAAGACAGAATAGATGGGAACAAGATGGTCAATCTCATTCAAGAATTGAGGTAGTTGCCAACAGTGTTCAGCTTTTGAGCAGTGGTAATCAACAAGGTGGTTCTTCTCAAGATGGTTCAAACTTCCAAAGTGGTCAAAATTCACAGAATGGAGGATATCAGAATGGGTACCAGAACCATCAGCAAAACAAAGCCCCTCAAATGGCGGCTTCTGAGTCTGATTTTGGAGGTCCTGAAGCCTTCGATGATGCAGACATACCATTTTGATTTATAGGATTGATTTATAGGAGAAATTCAAATGCATGATGAAAAAGATGCAATGACCAATGAGGCAGTAGGTAGCTTCAGAGATAAAAAGATGGGCGGAAAGCGCACTAATTTTAAGAAAAAGGTTTGTAAGTTCTGTGCTCAAAAGACTGAGCCTGATTACAAAAATCCAGAGGCACTTAGACGCTGCACAACAGAGAGAGGAAAAATTCTTCCTGCACGTATTACTGGAACATGTGCAAAGCACCAGAGAGCTCTTACAAGAGAAATCAAGAGAGCTAGAGTTCTTGCATATCTTCCTTTTGATAAGCAGTAAGCTTTTGATAAACAGTAAAATTGCAGTAAGATTGCAACAAATTTGTAATAAGATTGTAATAAGGTGTAGTTGATAAAAGGAAGCCTAAAGTGGAGCAGGGAACTGACAAAAATATTTTGAGGGACTTGGTTTTTGCAACCTTAGTGGGCATTCTCTTCTCACGTTTTTCGTTGGGAAGTTTGCTTATGACAGTGCCCATTTTACTTGTTAGTTCTAGAGTAAGAAAAACAGTATACATTTGGCTTTCGTACATATTGTTGTTTTTGGGAGCTGTTCTTTGGACAGTTATAGAAGACAAAGAGCTGCTTTCAACACAGTATGTGGGTATGATTGTGGTTTCACTTTTCATGCCCGTGTGTACGATAGCCGGCAGTGCAATGTGGACTTTTTCAAGAAGCAGGAGCCATGTAGCACTTAGAAGGTACTTCTTGGCTTGTATTCCAGTGGTTTTCATGGGGCTTGCTATGGCGTTGTGGTTTTCATCGTCTATGGCAGAACCTATTAGAGAATTGCTGAAAAGCTCAGTATTGTACATGTTCCCAGAGGAAACTCTTGGCTTTAGCATAGAAACTTTTTTAGACACACTAATTTCTTTTCTTATGCTAATTTATGTTCCAATGGGAATGATTGCTACTGGAATTCCAGTCTTGGTATCAGAACTTCTTTTATACCGGGACGACGAAGCTTGGCAGTATGATTTTGCATTCATGAAACTTCCAGACTCTTTTGTATGGGGGTTTCTTGGAATTTGGATCTTAGCTTTGACTTCAAATTTTGTGGAATTTCCTAGCTATCTTACAATTGCATGTTGGAATTTGGCATTGGCCTTTGGAGTGCTTTATGCAATTCAAGGTGTTTCAATTCTTGTTGCACTTTTTAGACGTAGAACAGCTGTGGTGAGTGCTGGAAGAGTCGTAGTTTTAGTATTCTTTCTTTGCATGATCCCAGGGCTTAACGTTGTGGCTTTTGTAGGACTTCCAATATTGGGAGTTTTGGAAACGTGGATTAGATTTAGATGATGTTTTAGGTCCCAAATATTGTGTTATTAGAATGTCATGTAAATACAATCCCATGGGGTTTTGTAAAAATAGCTTTATGAGGTTGTTTTGCAGAACTTCTTGTACTAAGAGAAATAATACTTAATAAAGGAGTATTCATATGAAAATCATTTTGAATCAGGACGTACCTAACCTTGGAGAAGAGGGAGATGTCTGTGTGGTAAAGGATGGATATGCTCGTAACTATCTGTTGCCCACTGGTGCTGCGGTACTGTACACAAGCGAGAATTTAGCAATTTTTAAGAGCAGAGCAGCTGCAATTGAAAAACGCAAGATTGCAAAACGTCAGGCATCTGCAAGCCTTAAAGAAAGACTTGACAGCGTGAGCCTTGACATGGTTGTTTCAGCAGGAGATTCAGGAAAGCTCTTTGGTTCTGTTACACCTCTTATGATTCAAGAAGCTCTTGCAAAACTTGGTTTTGACATTGAGAAGAAGAGAATTGAGGTTGCAACACATTCAATTAAGATGGTTGGTGTTTATAATGCAAAAATTCATCTTTATGAGAATGAATCTTCTGTTATTAAGCTGAACGTTCTAAGTGAAGCTGTTGTTAAAGCAGAAGAGAAAGCTGCTAGGGATGCAAAAGCAAAAGCTGAAGCAGAGGCTGCAAAAGCAGCAAAAGCTGCAAAAGAAGCAGAAGAAAAAGTAGCAGCAGAAAAAGCTTCTGAGCCAGAAGAGCCAGCTAAAGAAGAAGCTCCGGCTCCTGTTGAAGGCTAAGACTGTCTTTGTTGGTTATACTTGCAGCTCGCTGGAAACAGCGGGCTGTGTTGTCTAAAGAACTGTGGCAAAATTTGTTACAGTTCCTAAAGCTTTATAATTGACGTTAATGGAGGCCTAGATATGGCAAGTAGTCTAATAGGCAGGGTTCCCCCTCAAAATATTGATGCTGAAGTTGCGTTGCTTGGCTCAATACTTCTCAGAAACAGAGCTCTAGATGATGTTATATCAATTCTTACTAAAGATGATTTTTATCAGCGCTCTCACATGCTTATATGGGAAGGAATTGTTGGGCTTAGAAACGACAAGCCAAGTGTGACTATAGACCTCCTTTCACTTACGCAATACTTGTCAGAAAAGGGCACTTTGACAGAGTGTGGAGGCCCGTCTTACATTGCAGGGCTTACTGATTCTGTCCCTTCTTCAACCAATGCGGTGTACTATGCTCAGATAATTCGCAATTGTGCTATAAAAAGGCGTCTCATAGATTTGTCTGTTCTTGTGGGAGATAAGGCTTTTGACGAAACGCAAGACGTGCAGAAATCAATAGACGAGGTTGAACAGAAAATATCGGCCTTGGGAAGTAGTATTGGCACAAATAATTATACCGATGTCGGAAGTCTTATCCTTAGAGTGGTTGACGATGTCCATGACAGACAGTCTGGCAAAAAGACAAGTGGTATTTCGTCTGGGTTTAGGCAATTAGACAGGCTTATTGGTGGGTTTAAGCCGTCAGATATGGTAATTATTGCTGCCCGTCCATCTGTTGGAAAGACAGCTTTGGGCTTAAATATTGCAATTAATATGGCTTTTGGGCCAAATCCTGTTCCCGTTGGGTTCTTTTCATTGGAAATGTCGGGTGCATCTCTTGTGGAAAGAGTTTTGTCAAATAGGGGTCAAATTAATAATACAATTCTTAGAAACGGAAAATTGGATAAAGACTCGGAGCAGAGACTTATGGATACTGCCGGTATGCTTTATGAAAATGCAAAGAATCTTCTTATTCAAGATACGCCAAACATTAGTCTTATGGAAATACGCTCTCAAGCTAGAAGAATGAAGAGAGAGAACAATATTCAGGCTATTTTTATTGACTATATTGGATTAATTGACCTTCAAGGCCCGGCTAGTATGCCACGTCATGAACAGGTTTCTATAATTTCTAGGTCTCTTAAGAGTCTTGCTAGAGAGCTAAATGTTCCTGTCATTTGTCTTGCACAAGTTAATAGAGAAGGTGGAAAAGATAGACCTCCAATGCTTGCAGACTTAAGAGATTCAGGCTCAATTGAGCAGGATGCAGACCTTGTAATATTGCTAGATGACCCGTCAAAACGTCTTAATGAAGAAGGAAAAATCACGCAATACGAAGAGGAAGACTCTGAGTCTGAAGAACAATCTGTAAAAATGAAGCCTCTAAAAATCATTATTGCAAAACAAAGAAACGGAAGCACTGGTGCTTTTAATCTCAACTTTGTTGCAGACTATATGTCTTTTAGAGAAATAGAAAAGTTTTAGAGGTTTAGAGAAGTTTAGAGTTTTAGAGATAATCTAGAGGGCTTCTAGTAGGTTTCTAGTGGTTTTCTAGAGTGGTTTCTAGGAGAATTTCTAAAGGATTTCTAAAGAATTTCTAAAGAATTTTGCAAAAGTCTACTGTTTTGAGGTTTTTTGTAAAGCTGCCTTCTTTCACAAAGCTCATTTTGTAAAAACCTCTTTTATATTTTTTTGTGCCTTGGTGTAGACTTTAACAGTAAACATTTGTGATAATGTTCTTATCATGTCGCAAATAACAAAGCGTGCACTGGAACAATCTCTAAAGAATCTTCTTTTGAAGAAGCCTCTTACAAAAATAACTGTCAGCGACATTGCTGAGGATTGTGGCATTAATCGCATGACATTTTATTATCACTTTAGAGATGTATATGATCTTGTTGAATGGTCATGTCTTGAAGATGCAAGGCAAGCACTTGAAGAGAAAAAGACTTATGACACTTGGCAACAAGGTTTTTTACAAATCTTTGAAGCTGTTCTCAAAAACAAGCCATTTATTATGAATGTTTATCATTGTGTTCATAGAGAGAAGGTCGAGCTGTATCTTGCTCCGCTTGTGGATAATCTTCTACTTGGCGTTATAGATAAAGAAGCAGAGAAAGTCTCTATTCGTGAAGACGACAAACAATTCATAGCAAAAGTTTATTCATACATTTTCATTGGGATAATGCTTGATTGGATACGGGACGATATGCGTGAAAATCCAGAAGAAATAGTAGAGCGTCTTGCTAAACTAATTAAAGGTTCTATTTCAAAAGCTGTATCTAGGTTTGCACACTGATTTTGCAAAACCTCTAAAATGCTTGTGAAGTGCATGAACGAGTGAAATGCATGAAAGTGTATGTAAAGAGCCAGTGAAGAGGTCTCAAGGATTTTATCAAAACTCCCTTTTTGATAAAAATTTATACAATTTTTATCTGCGTGATAAATCTTTTATCATTCAGATTTTATTGCTTATTGTCTCTTAAATAAAGCTCACATAATTTTAAGGCAAATAAAAAAGAATGTGAGAGGTTCTTGCAATTGTAAAAACCTCAAGAGGAGATTGCATTATGTATTATTCTGCTGGAAATTATGAATCATTTGCACGTCCGGAAAAACCCAAGGGTGTTGATAAGAAGTCAGCTTATATTATTGGAACAGGACTAGCCGGCCTTACTGCTGCATTTTATCTTGTTCGTGATGGGCAAATGAAAGGTGAGCACATTCACTTACTTGAAAAGTTGGAGCTCGCAGGAGGAAGTTGTGATGGATACAGAGATATCACAAAAGGCTTCTATATGCGTGGCGGACGAGAAATGGACAACCATTTTGAGGTTATGTGGGATACATTCCGTGATGTTCCATCATTGGAAACTCCTAATATTTCTGTATTGGATGAGTATTATTGGCTTAACAAGCATGATCCCAATTATTCTCTCTGCCGTGCAACTGTAAATAGAGGTCAGGATGCACATACAGACAAAAAATTTGCATTGGACAAGCAATCTGCAATGGCATTGTCAAAACTCTTTATTACTCCAGAAAAGGATTTGGAAGACAAGAAGATTTCTGAAGTTCTTCCAGAATCATTTTGGAATACAAATTTTTGGCTTTACTGGCAGACAATGTTTGCATTCCAAAAATGGTCAAGTGCTCTAGAAATGAAGAGATATCTTTGCAGATATGTACACCACATTGATGGACTTCCAGATTTCAGTGCACTACGTTTCACAAAATATAATCAGTATGAAAGTATGATTTTGCCTCTTGTTAAGTACCTTGAATCACACAATGTACATATTGAATATGGCATGGATGTGAAGAATGTTGTCATTGCTACCAAGGGAAACAAGAAGATTGCAAAGAAGATTGTTTATGTCAAAGATGGCAAAGAGCAGTCAATTGATCTAATTGAAGACGATCTCGTATTTATTACTAATGGGTGTTGTACAGACACATCTTGCTATGGAGATCAAACACATGCACCTGATTTGTCCAAAGTTAAGAACGGATGTGGTGAGTCTTGGGACATGTGGAAGAATATTGCAAAGCAAGCAAAACATGGAGAGTTTGGAAATCCTGATGCTTTCTGTAGTGACGTTGATGCAACAAACTGGATGAGTGCCACAGTAGCTACGTCCAATGAAGAGATTATTCAGTACATTATGAATGTTTGTAAGAGAGATCCTCGCTCTGGAAAGGTAACAACTGGTGGTATTGTAACTGTCAAAGACAGCACCAATAATTGGTATCTTTCTTGGACAATTAACCGCCAGCCACAGTTCAAATCTCAGGATAAGAATATGGTTCTTGTTTGGGTGTATGCACTGAATACTAACAAAGAAGGTAACTACGTAAAGAAAGCAATGAGGGACTGTACAGGAGAAGAAGTGTGCCGTGAATGGTTGTACCATATTGGAGTACCTACAGAGAAGATTGATGCTCTCTCTCATGATGCTTGCAACACTACGACTTGCTTTATGCCATACATTAATGCATTCTTCCAGCCTCGTAAGGAATCAGACAGACCAAAAGTTGTTCCAGATGGCTCTGTAAATTTTGCTTTCATTGGACAGTTTGCTGAAACTCCAAGAGACACAATCTTTACAACCGAATACTCAATGAGAACTGGAATGGAATCTGTTTACACACTTCTAAATGTTGACCGTGGAGTCCCAGAGGTTTGGGGTAGCAAGTATGATGTTAGAGAACTGCTTCGCGCTTGTTATTATGCAATAGACAAAAAACCTCTCTCTGAAATAAAACTTACACTCATAGAGCGTAAATTGCTTCGTACAGTTACAAAGAAGACTGCCGGCACAGACCTTGAGTTGCTACTTCGTGAAAGTGGTCTCATTAAATAACAAGAATTAGAGGTCTTTACAAGTTCTGTAGGTTTTACAGATTTTTGCAAAGACCTCTTTTAATTGATTTAGAAGAATGTCAGTAGCACAAATGCTAAAGTTATAATCAAAATCCCAATAATTTGTAATGTTAAATAAAGTTTTGGGTGGAAAGTGTGACCTGTGATGAGCTCTGCAAAACTTAAAATAATCAATCCTCCATCTAAAGCTGGAATTGGCAAGAGATTAGCAACACACAGAGAGATACTAACACTTGCAAGAAGGAAAAGAACTATTCTCATGCCAGTATTAAAACCCGCTGCAAAGCCTTTTGTTGTCAGCATTCCCATACTTTGAGATGCTGCAAATGTTCCGCCCAAAGTGTCGTGAGCTTCAGATTTTCCACGAATTACATTTATAAGTGCAATAAGTGATTGCTTGAAGTTTTGAAAACATTCAAAAAGTGAAACTTTCATAGCACTAAAAAAGTTCATACCACTAATGGATTTTGTTTGTTGCATGAGCGTGAAATTGAGTGTTGAAGTAGGGTTGTCAAATGAAATTTCAAGTTCTTGTCCTTTTCTTGAAACAACAAAAGTAAGATAAGTGGAATTACTAGATTCTACTAATAAGTCAAACATATTTGTGACTGTTCTATTGTTGACTTTAAGTATTTTATCACCAGATTTTAATCCAGCCTTTTTTTCTGGAGTGTCTAGATTAACATGACCCACAATAGTTTCCTTAAATGGCAAAATTCCAAACAAGTTGTCTATTGGATCAAGATTAAAAATGCCCCTTTGTGTTTGAACTTCAATTGAAGTAGCATCTTTTTTTGATGAGAGTATTTTCTCTAATTCTTCGTATGATTGAACATCCTCTCCATCAATTGCAGTTATGATGTCTCCTGTTTTAAGGCCTGATTCTTCTGCTGCACAGTGAGATATTTCATATAAAGAAGGATAATCAGAAGCAACAACAATTTTTGCAGGCGAATAAGGCACTAGAGTGTTCATTGTAAGTAGTAGAGTGTAACAAATGAATGCAAACAATATATTAAAAAGAGGGCCTGCAATATAAACTATTATTCTTTTCCAAGCACTAACAGCCCATATTGAGCCTTCTTCACATGTTTCTATATGTTTCTTTTTTTGTGCAATTGCATTTTTCAAATCATCTTGACCACGCATTTTGCACATGCCACCAAAAGGAATTACAGCAATTCTGTATTCTGTTTCTCCTTTATTCCATTTTATAAAAGCTGGGCCAAAACCAAATTGCAATGTTTGTACAGATATTCCACAAATTCTTGCAACTAAAAAATGTCCAAGTTCATGGATTATGACCATTACGCTTATACCAAGCAGCCCTATTAAAATTGAGATTATCCATGACCAAGTAAGCGTAAATGTCATGACTTGAATTTTCCTTTATCTATAATGATTTTTGCTTTTTCAAATGCAAGTTCTTGTGTTTTGACAATCTCATTATAATTTTGCGGTCTACAAGTCCAGTCGTAATCAAGAACTGCTCTTACTACATCTCTTATAGAAGTGTAACAAATCTTACCATTTACAAATGCTTGGACTGCAATTTCATTTGCTGCATTGTAAGCAATAGGGTATGAATCTTCTTTTGCTATGCATTCAAAAGCATCTTTAACAAAAGGAAATCTATTTTCATCAAGTTTGCTAAAACTCAAATCAAGAGAAGTAAAATCTAAAGGACTTCCCATCATTTTAATTTTTTTTGAAGGCATTGAAGTTGTAAGTGCTCTCATAATTGGGAAAATCATGTCAGGAGGAGACATTTGTGCATATACTTGGCCATTTGCTGTTCTTATCATTGAGTGGACTATACTCTGTGGGTGAATTATCACTTCTATATCTCTAGCACTAAAACCAAAAAGATAATGAGCTTCTATTACTTCTAAGCCTTTATTTGCAAGAGTAGAAGAGTCTATAGATATTTTGGGACCCATATTCCATGTTGGGTGCTTTATTGCCTCTTGTGGAGTAATGTCTTTTAATTCTTCTAATTTTTTGTTTCTAAAAGGTCCCCCACTTGCTGTGATAATTATTTTAGAAACATTCTCTTTTTTATGTGTTTGTAAAAGTTCATCTATTGCAGAATGTTCACTGTCTACTGGAATTATTTTTGTCCCTTTTTCTTGGGCATATTGAAAAAGAATGTGACCACCTAAAACAACAGACTCTTTATTTGCAAGTGCAAGGTGCTTACAACAACCTATTGCGTCAAATGATGCTTTAAGACCCGCAGAACCCGCAATACCATTTAAGACTGTATGTGGTAAAAGAGAGGATAGCATTTCAGAGAGAGTTGTCCAAATTTTTATTCTTGTTTGTGTTTGGACTTGCGTACAACATTCTTTGCTTGTGATGCAAAGGTTTGGAATGTTGTTTCTTTTGCATATTTCAAGTGCTTCATTTATTTTGCTGTGGCAAGATGCTCCAATTATGCGAATTGAGTCTTCAAATAGTTTGCAACCTCTAAGAGCTGTTGTTCCAATACTACCGGTTAGCCCCAAAATTACAATGTTTCTCATTATTTATAAGTTACCTTTTTTATAGACTTATACTATAGACTTATACTAAAAATAATAAAGAAGATAGGTGCTCCTGAAATAAGTGAGTCTATTGAATCTAGTGCACCACCTCTTCCTGGAATGACGTGGCCTGAGTCTTTAACGCCTGCTGAACGTTTGAAAACACTTTCAATCAAATCCCCAATATTGGCACTTATACTCATAGCTGCACCCAAAATGATTTGCTTAACAATACTAAATGATGGTAAATGGTTTTCAAAAATTGCAAATAAAGCAATGGAAATTCCAATAGTTGAAAGAAAACCTCCTATAAACCCTGCCAAACTCTTTTTGGGACTTGCTTTCAATATTCCGTTGTTACCTCTTCCAAACAACATTCCAAATATGTAAGCAAAAATGTCATTTGAGAAAACTAATATGATAAACGTAACTATTGTGTAAGCTGTAACTCCATTTAATGAAAGTATTCTAATTAAGAATGTAATGAAATAACTTGGATAAATTACAAGCAGACAAGATTTTGAAGCTCGTTCAATTGAGTTTCTAAAATCATCTTTTTCACCTTTGATTATTTCAAGTGCAAAAGCTGTAAGTAGCATAATCATGAAGAGCAAATCCATAATCTCTTCTGGCCAGTTGTAAAGTCCTTGCAAATACTGTAAAAGAGGAAGAGTTGGTGCAATTATTGCAAGAAGTTCAATCTTTCCATTAAAAAGTAGCTTGCTCATTTCAACTGAGCCCAAAAAAGCAAAGACTATTGCTACTATGCTGAAAAATATGAAGTTATAATCCTGAAAAAGAAAAATTCCTCCTACAACAGCAGGGATACCTATCACGCATGTTAGTATTCTAAGTTTT
>CAVDLI010000016.1:0-24816 GCA_963609725.1 bacterium
TTCTAAAATTATGATATAGTCATAGACTTCTTGTTTTCCATCAACAAGATAGACTTCTTTGCCCTTGTATTCTTCAAGAATTTTTTTCTCAAGCGCTTCAGATTCATCTGCATTAACATTTTTACCGTAAATGATAAGAGAAATATCATAATTAGAAAAACCAAGACTCTTTATTGTATCAAGCACCACCTGAGTGCGTGAAGGACTAGAAGAAAGTATCTCTTTACCCTTAAATCCAATGTAATCGCCTTTTTTCACGCCACTAGCATCTCTTATGCTTTTTGAGACTTCTGCTGTTGCAATACCAGACATGGCTTCTGTTAGTTCTTTGAATATTTCGTCAGGCTCGCCATCTTGTGTATACATAGAAATAGCTGCATATCCCTCGCCTGTACTGAGACTTTCTACCACATAAACATGAGAGCCTTTATACATATTCTGAGCCATCTTGGCTGTAAGGATTATATTGCCATTATTTGGCAAAACAAAAATGTTGTCTGCATTCACTTTGTCAAATGCATCAAGAAAATCCTCAGTAGACGGGTTCATACTTTGTCCGCCATCTACAATTGCATTAGCACCTCTCTCTATAAAGAGATTTTTAATTCCATCTCCTGATGCAACAGAAACAAGAGCATTCTTTTTTCTCTCTTCTTTAGGCGCACAACCCTTTTCTTCTCTCTTTTCTGCTCCAAAATTATCAGAACTCTCTTCTTCATTTGACTTCTTTAAATTCTCTTTTCCAACAAGAGTATTGTTGTGTTGAAGCGACATATTTTCAATTTTAATCTTCAAAAACTCACCATATTGCTGGCAAAAAGCAAGCACTTTATCTGGAGTTTTTGTATGAACATGAAGTTTAACAATACTACCGTTTTTGAACGTAACAACACTATCTCCAATACTGTTAAGAAATTCTCTTATTGTGTCTACAGAAAACGTATCAATATTAGTCTTTGCTCTTTGAAGACGTAAAAGAAGTTCTGTGCAATACCCATATTCTAAAACACTGTCTTCTGTAAAAAGATTAACATCTATGTCTTGGGAAGGATTATGAATTGATATATCTAAATCATCTTCATCGTCTTCAGTAAATGCTTTAAGCATACCTTCAACAATATAAACAAGCCCAGCACCCCCAGAATCTACAACTCCTGCTTTTTTCAAAACAGGCAGCATATCCGGAGTTTTTTCAAGTGTTCGTTTTGCTTCTTCAAGAAAGTCTTTGAGTAGGTCCTCTGGAGAGTCATATTTTTTTCTTGAGATATATTCTGTTGCACAGCGCATAACAGTAAGCATAGTACCCTCTGTTGGGTCCATGACCGCAGAATACGCATGTTTAGTACCCTTTTGGAGCGCTTTTGCAAGGGTATCGGTCTCTGCTGTCTCAACATTCTCTAGCCCACCAGCAATGCCTTCCACAATTTGAGAAAGAATTACACCGGAGTTTCCTCTTGCGCTGAGAAGCATTCCGTCTGATATATTATGCGATACAGTTGCAAGTGAAGTGTCTTCTGAAATCTTATCAACCCCGCCAATGCTTGTCATAAGCATGTTATCACCAGTATCTCCATCTGGGATTGGAAAGACATTAAGGTCATTGATTGTAGAAACATGTTCTTTGAGGTTTTTTGCACCTTTTTTGAACATTTTTGCAAGAAGTATTCCGTCTATTGTCTTTTGCTGATTCATTATGGCTTCCTTTCTTGGGTATATCCTTCCTTTTTAGGTATATTCTTACATTCTTGAATGTATTCTTACCTTCTTGGATGTGATTTATTTGAGGCCTTGCAAACTTGCAGCAAAGCCCCATTTAGTTCTTCGTTTTACTCTGCATCAAAAGTAACAGGCTTACCAAAACCCCACACACCAATAGTATCAGGCCCGGTTGAGGCACCAACTATGGGTCCAATATATCCAACAACAATGTCTTTTGGAGCAATCTCTGTTTTGATAAGATTTTTCAACTCTTCAACTTCATTTGCAGCACAATCAGCATGAGAGATATACACAGCCTGATTTTCCGGCTCAGTGATATTCTCTTTAAGAAGTTTGACTATTTCCACTAATGAATTTTGGCGACCTTTAACTTTCTTGAAAGCTGCTTGCCTGCCACTCTTATCTGCAACCAAAATGGGCTTTATTCCCATCAAATTGCCAAAGAAGGCCGATGACGCAGAAACTCTCCCTGATTTTCTAAGATGCTCAAGTGTATGCACTGTTGCAAATTCCTGAACATTCTTGCGAATAGAAAGTATATAATCATTAATCTCTTCTGCACTCTTTCCTTGGGAAGCTAACTGACTTGCTTTCATAGCAAGCATTCCTTCTCCTATTGTTGCATTAAGAGAGTCAATGCAATAAATAGAAGAGTCTGGATACTTTTCTAATAATTTTTTTGCTGTAACAAAACCAGTATTAACACTTCCACTTTGTTTTGAAGAGCAAGCAATGTATACAATATCATAACCGGACTCAAGATACTGTGTAAAAATGCGGTTAAATTCTTCAACAGAAACTTGAGCAGTTGTAAAACGCTTGCCACTTCTAATTGTATCATAAAATTTATGAACCTCATCATCACTCCAAGTAAGGAGAGCAGGAGATTCTTTTCCATCTAATATTGTGGACATTTTGGCATAGTCAATGTCGTAAGATTTGAGTTGCTCTGCACTCAAGTCTGCACAGGAATCAGTAATAATCTTTACTTTTCTCATTATAAAATTCCCCCAAAAATTAACTTTCCAAAGGATTAAATGCGCATTTTATTGCACTTTAATCTTTTTGAGCATTAAGTTTAGAAAAGAATTCTAAACTGAAACGAAACTATTAAAATTTTTTGAAATAGTCTAATTTTGACTTATGGTGTATTCTATTTAGAGTGTAATTGTAAAGGGTTGTGCAAAAACCTCTACAATGTAGTTTGTTAAAACAATGGAGGGTATCTATGTTTCACATCCTTGTTTGTGATGATGATAAACACACTAGAATGCTCTTAAGTACAATACTTGAAAATGCCGGTTATACAGTTACAACAGCAACAAACGGCATTGAGGCACTGCAAGTTCTTGAGAAAGAACATATTGACCTTGTTGTACTTGATGTTATGATGCCACAAATGGACGGATACGAATTTACAAAACTTGTAAGAGAGAACAATAGCACACTACCAATCTTAATGGTTACAGCAAAAAGTATGCTTTACGATGAAAAACAAGGTTACAAAGTTGGCACTGATGATTATATAACTAAGCCCATAGATGAAGAAAAACTACTTTTACACATAAAAGCATTACTAAGGCGGTCACATATTGCAAGTGAACAAAAAATTATTATTGGAGATGTTACATTAGACTACTCTTCTCTAACAGTAACAAGAAAAAATGAAGTAGTAGAACTTCCGCAAAAAGAATTTATGCTCTTATTTAAGCTACTCTCTTTTCCAGGACAAATTTTCACACGCATACAACTTATGGATGAAATATGGGGAAGTGAAAGTGAAACAGGGTGGGAAACTGTGACAGTTCATGTTGGAAGACTTAGAAAACGTTTTGAATCTTGGAATGAATTTGAAATTGTTGCTGTACGAGGACTAGGTTATAAGGCAGTGAAAAAAGTATGAAGAAAAAGAACTACACAAGTAAGATTGGTTTAATGTTATTACTTTCCATAGTTGTCTTTATAATCATAAGTGTTGCAATGCTTTTGACATTTCTTATAATTCTTCTTTTAACAAAAACAAACGCATTGGAAATTGACAGTGGAGAAGTAGGACTCTTGGACATTCTAATCTTTGTATTTTGTTCAAGTCTTGTAATTGGCCTTATTCTTACAAACTCAATGGGAAGTGCAATTATTCTCCAACCAATACACAAGATTATCTCTCAACTCAACCGTCTTGCTTCTGGAGACTTCAAAGTAAGACTGCATTTTGGCAAACCAATTGGAGATTTCCCAACGTTCAAAAAAGTAGAAAAAAGTTTCAACAAAGCAGCAGAAGAACTTGAACAAACAGAAATGTTTAGAAGTGACTTCATCAACAATTTTTCACATGAGTTTAAGACTCCAATAGCCTCTATAGTGGGATTTGCAAATCTTCTGAGAGACAGCAATTTATCAGAAGACCAAAGAAATGAGTATTTGACAGTAATAGAAGAAGAGTCTAGACGTCTTACAAGAATGGCTGACAATGTAATGATACTAACTCGTGTTGAAAATTTAACGAGCCTCTCAAATGTTTCTTCTTTTAATCTCTCTGAACAAATCCGCTTTGTTGTTCTGCTTTTAGAAGAAAAATGGGCATCAAAAAATTTAAGTCTAGATATAGACTTTGGAGAATATTTAATTGAAGCCAATGAAGAATTATTAAAAGAAATTTGGATTAATCTTTTAGATAATGCTATTAAGTTTGCAGACGAAAACAGCACATTATCCATAGATATTAGAGAGAATGGCCACGACCTTTATGTTTCATTCACAAACACAGGCAAAGAAATTCCAAAAGATAAAATGGATCACATTTTCCGTAAGTTTTACCAAGTAGATGAATCCCATTCTTCAGAAGGATACGGAATTGGTCTTGCAATAGTAAAGAAAGTGTGTGACCTTCATTCAGGGGCGGTACAAGTAGCAAGTAATAAAGGAACTACAACTTTCACAGTCTCTCTTCCCAAAAAACAAGAAGTTGTAGAAAAAGAAAAATGAACACACTAAGAGCAAAAAAGTAAGCAGAAAAAATCTGGAGAAGATATGCCTTTGGCTTATACAAAAACAAACCATTCAAAGAGTAGGAAACCAAAGCCACAACTCATGAAGGCAATTTTACAAATACCCCTCTACAAGCTTAAAATTAGCTTATTGCGCCCGTCTTCATATATAAATTTACTACTCTTAATTTGTGCATTTATGAGTTTGATGGAAATTTCATCTGCTTTTAAGAGAGGATTATACTCTGTCCCATTCCACTCAAAACGCATTTCAAGTAAATCATTTGCATCATCATACTCAGCAGAAACAGAAAGAGGAAAACTTAGTGAAGAATTTGGAATAATGTTAAGAGATGCTATTTCTTCAAAAAGAAGTCTTAATGCCATAGTTCTCTTTTTGCCAAACATATTCTTCTCTCCATATGTTTGAAGTTTCTCACTCATTGATATGAAGTCATAATCAGGCGATTCTATTGAAAGAGAAAGAACCTTTAATCTCTTTACAAAAGCTCTTGTTCTGTCTTTCTTTGGATTATCAAACACTTCTTGTGGAGTTCCGTCTTCATAAATAACACCCTGATCCATATAGAAGATACGCGTTGAAACATCATGCGCAAACTTCATTTCATGAGTGACAATCATCATTGTCATTCCATTTTTTGCAAGGTCCTTGATAACAGATAAAACTTCTCCTACCATTGTTGGGTCTAATGCCGATGTTGGTTCGTCAAAAAGAACAATCTCAGGGTCCATTGCAATTGTACGAGCAATTGCAACTCTTTGCTTTTGACCACCAGAAAGCTCGTCTGGAAAAGAAAGAGCCTTTTCTGCCATACCAACCATTTTTAGAATTCTTATAGCATTTTGGTATGCATACTCTTTGCTTTCTTTTTTAAGAACCATGGGAGCTAGCATTACGTTTTCTATTACGGACATGTGACCAAACAAATTAAACGATTGAAAGACCATTCCCATTTTTTGTCTTAAAAGTCTAAGATTTGACTTCTTATCCCCTGTGTCTTCTCCAAAAACCTTAATACATCCGCTTGTTGGAATTTCTAAGCGGTTTATACAACGCATTAAAGTTGATTTTCCTGTACCAGATGGCCCTATTATGGTGATAATTTCTCCTCTCTTGATTGTTGCATTTACATCTTTAAGAGGTACTGCATTAGGATATTCCTTTCTTAGATGCTCAATTTCAATTAACACAGAGTCGTTAGATGTGTCCTTATTATTTGCTTTTTGCAGAATATTATCTAAATTCTCACATGGAAGTTTTCTCTTTCTTTTCTTTGGGTCGATTTTTATTTCAATCTTGTTAATTAGCGCCCCAATCAAAAAAGAGAGAACAAAATAAATTGCGGCAATAGCTAAAAGAGGGAAAAACGCTTCATATGTTCTACTACGAATAATGTCACCTGCTTTTGTCAAATCCTGAATAGCTATATACCCTACAATTGATGTAAGTTTCATCAAACTCACAATTTGACCTTTATAAAGAGGAAGAATTTGGATTATAGCTTGTGGCATAATAATACGCTTATACAAATCATATTTGCCAAAACCAAGTGCTGTTGATGCCTCAAATTGACCATTATCTATTGAAGTAATTCCATTTTGTAATATTCCTGCAACCGATACTGAAAAAATAAAAGAAAAAGCAATGATTGCAACAATAATTGGGCTAAGGTTCGCATTGCCAAAAATAACAAAGTAAACAATAAGAAGTATTACAAGAGTAGGGACCCCTTCTACAAGCGAACAAAATGCAATACTGGGTTTTCTTAGAAATCCTTTTTCACTTCTTAAAAGGAACAAAAGAAGAAATCCTAATATAGTTCCAAAAATAGTAGAGAAAAAAGAAATAATGAGCGTGACACCCAAGCCTTTTACAATCAAAAACCATCGGCCTTCTTTTATAAAGGTTTTCTCAAAACTGTCTCCAAGTCTAGTAAAAAAATTTGTTTCTTTTGCGTTTTCTTCAAAAGTCGTGCCAACGCTTTCTTGCCTACAGATAAAAACACTTCCTCCCTTGTAATGTGAAGAAGAAAAGTCTACAGATTTAGCTCTTTCCTCTGTGATTGAAATACTACCTGATGCAACATTGGCCTTACCTGTTTGAACAAAACTAATAATTGAAGCAAAATTACTTGGGAAAATTGTTACTCCCATATCAAGTTCATTGGCAATTTTTAGTAACAGTTCAGCTTCAAACCCACTAACGTTTGAGTCAGCTCCCATATAACTCATGGGATACATTGTAGTCTCATATGTATATTTTATAATGCCATTGGCTCGTTCTGCAGTGTCATACTGGCTCCAGTCAATTTTCATTTTTTCGCTGTCACCGCTAAACCATTTCTCTTTTAGAGCATCTATTGTTCCGTCAGAAAGGAACTCTTCAATAACTATTGAGAACTTTTCTGCAAGATTGCTTCCTTTTGTAAAAATATAACCATAATTGTCAGAAATAATGATTTCTGGAAATATTGCATACCCATCTCTTTGGGCAACAACAGCTTGTGCAATGGGTTCATCTGTCAAAATTGCATCAATTACACCCTTTTTTAAGGCTTCCAAAGCACCCGCATGGTCATCGTAGTAATGCCATGTTATATTTGGAATAATAGAATCTGTAAGTTTATCTAATGTAGTTCCTGTCATACTTCCAATATTATGACCAGAGAAATCGGACTTATTTTTGAATATCACAGTCTCTTCTTTTTCATTGCTACAAGAAACAAAAAACAAAACAAAGACCAAAGAGAGAACAAGTATCTTTACAATTTTTTTCATACTATATTTATAGTACAATACACGAAGAGTTTTTCAAACTCCTTTGTGGTAGCAAAAACTTAACATTGTAATATCATCAAATTGAGGAGCTTCCCCCACAAACTCATCAACATCTTTTTTGACTGTTTTAACAATGTCTTCTGGTTTTTTGTCTTTGTTTAAGTTTAGGACTTTTTGCAATCTATTATCCCCATAAAGCTCTTTGTTTGAATCAGTGGCTTCTGTTACGCCATCTGTATAAAGGAAAAGAGAATCTCCATTAGAGAGTTCTAAACTACAAAGACTGTATTTAGTTCCTTCAAAACCAGCCAAAACAAAATTACGTTTTGATTTTAAATACTCATACTCTCTGCCAAAAGTCCTCACTAAAGGAGGATTGTGGCCTGCATTCACATAATCTAAATGACCAGAAGAAATTTCAAGAACTCCAAGCCATGCAGTTACAAAAAGGCCTTCTTCGTTTGCTTCACAAAGTAGTTTATTAACTTTTGTAAAAACTTCGTCAGGACTAGTTCCCTCTTGGGCTCTGTCCTTGATTAGAGTTTTTGCAATGACCATAAACAATGCAGCAGGAACTCCTTTCCCTGAAACATCTGCAATAACAAGCGCTAAATGATTGTCATCAACGAGGAAAAAGTCATAGAAATCTCCTCCAACTTCTTTTGCAGGTGTCATCTTTGCATAAATATCAAATTCTTTTCTTGTTGGGAAAGCAGGGAAAACACAAGGAAGCATTGATGTTTGAATGTGCGTTGCAACTTCAAGTTCAGATGCAATTTGCTGTTTTTCTGTACTATCTTTTATTTGGAGTTCTAAAAGTGCACGTGTTCTATCAGAAAGTGTTGAACATATTATTGTTAGTCCAAAGAGAATTAAAGACCTAGGAAGAAAATAAAAGAGAATTACACGTCTGATAGTTTCACTGTTCACAACTCTTGGCTCATCTTTTTGAATAGCTTTGAGTAAATTACTGTCCCATTCTCCATAATAAGTGCCAATTATGAGAGAAATCCCCATACACACAATAGAAGCAATCAAAAGTTCATAGGAGAACTCTTTAGAATAGTAGTGACATCCTAAAACTACAGGTACCGCCCATGCCAAAATAGTATGACTGGGCAATGCAGAAGATAAAAATGTAATACCAAAAATGCAACAGAGCAAAATATAATACTTTAATTTAGGAGATTCTTGGTTTAGAAAACGTAGAAGAAAAGAAGGAAGAAGCAAAAAAAACATTCCCCCTATTGTTGCAGTATTCATTATTCCCTTGGGCACTATAAAAACTCCTAAACAGTTTAGAATCCAAATTAATGCCATCACAAATGAAAGAACGCGCATGCAACGTACCGAATATTCATTAGCTTGTTTTTCATTCTCCCTAAATGCAAGAGAGTATTCTCCTTCATTAAAACTGGTATTCACTGGACCTTTTCTCCTCTTCTTTAGAAGTGTATTATGGTACTTTCTTTTTAACAAGAATTGTTTAGAAAATTTTGACTTCTTATTGTATTATTAAACATGGAGAAATTATGAAAGAACAAGATTTTGCAATTGAACACAGACTCTCAAGCCTGTCACCAGAGTTATACAAACGCTACAGAGATTGTTTTGTTATTTCAGAAAAAATGCTTACTAGATATGAAAATTATTTTCCTGATTTCACAGACCACTCTCGCTTGCACACAATGGACATATTAGATTTATGTAATTCTCTCATAGGAGAACAAATTGAAAAATTAAGTGCACAAGACCTTTATGTTCTCATGATGGGTGCTCTTTTTCACGATGTGGGAATGGGAGTCTCTTTTTCTGATTTTGAAGAATTTAGAAAAGTCTTAGGCATTCCAGTACCTGAAAATGATAATGAACGTGCATGGACTGTGAGAGGTTATCACCAAGAACTTTCAGGCCTTTTTTTACAAAAATATTCAAATATTTTAGATTTCCCAAATACTAAATATGTTCATGCAGTAATACAAGTATGTAGAGGACATAGAAAGACTGACCTTTTAGATGAAAAAGAATATCCGTCTCAGTTTGAAGTTGAAGAAGGCAAAACAGTATATCTTCCATACCTTGCAGCTCTTTTATGCCTTGCAGATGAACTAGACATTTCACAAGATAGAAACATAAGTTTTTTGTATGACGTTGAGAAAATGCCAAGCGAAAGAGACCGCACAGAATTTCATAAACACATGGCTATATACAATGTAGAGCTTGCAAACGAAAAAGTAATTGTCAGAGCACGAACTAATGATGAGAAAATCAGAAACGGTGTTGTAGAGGTCTGTGATAAGTTGAAAGAAAAACTTCTATATTGCCGCAGTGTTACCTCACAAAAATCACCTTTTACAATTACTCAAAAAGACGTAGAGCTTCTTTTTGACGAAGATTGAACAATAAAACAGGGAGATTGCATGAATAAAATAGACCACTTTTTTCATTTAAGTGAAAAAGGGACAACTGTTCGTAGAGAAATAAGCGGGGCACTAACAAGTTTCTTCTCTGTTGCATATATAATCTTTGTAACGCCAAGTTATCTTTCTCTCACAGGAATGGATTACACAGGAGTTCTTCTTGCAACATGTCTTGCATCTGCTTTTGGCTGTTTCTTATCTGCAATCTTCAATCTTCCTTTTATACTCTCGCCTGGAGTAGGTCTTAATGCCTTCTTTACATATACGCTCTGTCTTACTATGGGATATACTTGGCAACAAGCCTTAGCAATAGTTTGCATCTCTGGTGTTTTGTTTTTAATTATAAGCATAACACCTCTTAGAGATAAAATGGTCAATTGCATACCTCCAAGTATGAAAAGTGCAATAAGCGCAGGAATGGGCATGTTCATTGCACTAATAGGTCTTTTGAATACAGGTATCATTAAAGCAGAAAACGACAAACTTCTTCTTGGGAATTTAAGCGCACCTTCTTCTTTTCTTTCAGTATTAAGCCTCCTCATAACAGGGTCCTTGATGGCATGGAAAGTAAAAGGTGCAATGCTTATTGGAATTGTTGTTACAACTCTTTTAGGATTTCCTTTGGGAGTTACAAGTCCCCCAGAAACAATAAGTATCTCATTTAGCGCCCTTAAAACTTTATTTCTTTCTCCTGACTTTGCTGGAATTTTTTCGCTTGGAGTTTTGCCCTTAATCACAGCTGTAATTACATTCACAATGTGTCTTTGCTTTGACACAATTGGAGCTCTTATTTGCATTGCAGGAGCGGGAAATTTGTTAAACGAGAAAGGTGAACTTGGCAGAAACAGCCTTGGAATGACAGCTGTTGCTATATCTTCTGCTGTATCTCCCTTAATTGGGGCGCCTGCTGTTGGCATTCCAGTTGAAGGCTCAACGGGTGTAGCAGATGGCGCAAAAACAGGCCTTTATACAGCAACAACAGGAGTTCTCTTTCTTTTGGCCACACTCCTCTCTCCAATTGCATCAATAATACCAAGTGCTGCAACTTCTCCGGCTCTCATCCTCATTGGAATGCTCATGATAGGTAATGCTACTAATATTTATTGGCACAAAATAGAGATAGCTCTTCCCTGCTTTCTTACAATGATTATGATTCCATTTACATACTCAGTGGCAGATGGTATTGGAGTAGGATTCATATCTTACACAGCTATTTCTTTAGTCACAGGAAGAGCTAAAAAGGTCCCTCCTATTACTTGGGGGCTCTCTATAATGTTCATTGTTATGTACATACTCTCAGCTTTGTAAAAAGAGCCATTTAAGGAGAACCTTAAAATGAAAAAAATTGAAGAATTCTTTCACTTAGAAGATAAGCAAACTACAGTAAAGCGTGAAATTCTAGGGGGCCTTACATCCTTTCTTTCTTCAATGTACATTGTCATAGTCACTCCTAATGTTCTCAAACTTACAGGAATGGATGAGAGTGCCGTCATGTGTGCTGTATGTTTAATATCAGGCTTAGGCTGTATTTTATCAGGGCTTTTATCCAATACACCTTTCATTCTAGCTCCAGGACTTGGTTTTCATACAATATTCACGTACACAATTTGTCAAAAATATGGCTTTTCATGGCAAGAGGCATTAGCTCTTGTTTTCATATCTGGTATTTTATTTCTTTTGCTCTCGCTTAGCCCTCTAAGAGAAAGAATCACAGACGCCCTTCCTTTGCCTTTCAAGTATGCAATTTGTGCAGGAGTGGGACTTTTTATCACACTCACAGGCCTTATCAATTCAGGTCTCATAACAGCAGAAAACAACCTTTTAGACATGGGTTCACTAATTTCTCCAAGCCCTCTTTTGGCTCTTGTAGGAATTTTCCTAACTGCTGTTCTTTTCATAAAACAAGTCCCCGGCGCAATCATTATTGGAATGGCCGTTACAGCCTTTGCAAGTATTCCTCTAGGCATTACAACAATACCAGAAAGCTTTTTCTCTGGATTTAACATCTCTAAGGTTGCCTTCAATCTTAACTTTTCTGGAATGCTCTCCCATGGATTTATACCGATATTCTCGTCTTTGCTTTCTCTTTTAGTTTCATCATTTTTTGATTCTACTGGCACAATTCTTGGAGTTGGAACAGATGCCGGGCTCACAACAAACACGGGAGATTTAGAAGGTCAAGACAAAATCCTAGTCTCAAACAGTATTGCAACAATTGGAGGTTCTTTATTAGGAACTATCAATCTTGCTGTTATGGCAGAATCTGCAACAGGAATAAAAGAAGGAGCAAGAAGTGGACTGAGTGCAGTAGTTTGCGGTTTATTGTTTCTTCTTCTCTTACCATTTGCTCCTGTTGCAAAACTTATATCCAGTGCAGCAATGACAGCTCCACTTGTTATAGTGGGAATGTCAATGATGAGTGGAATTACTCAAATTACATGGAAACATGTAGAAATTTCACTGCCGTGCTTCTTAATAATTATGGGAACACCTTTTACTTTTAGCATAACCACAGGTTTTATGCTTGGAGTCATTTCATATGCAATTGTGATGATTTCTCGCAAAAGGGCAAATCTTGTAGATCCAATACTTTACGTATTAGCTGCTGTGTTTATTGTAAATCTACTGCTTGGAATGTAGCTTCTTGTTTTATTGAGACTTCATGCTTTGTCTAGTTAGTCTCCATGTATTGTCTATTTTTTTGTACTCGCGTCCTCTTGTGTTTTGAGAATATATTTCTCGTAGAGATCTGGGCGCAGTCTCTTTGTGTCTTTCAAAGCCTCAAGGTGTCTGTACTTCTCTATTTCCTTGTGGTTACCACTTAGAAGTATTTCTGGAACTTTCTCTCCCATATACTCCACAGGTTTTGTGTACTGAGGATACTCAAGAAGAATGTTCTCATGACTTTCGTCATCTGTTGCCCCATCACGAATAATGCCAGGGAGAAGCCGCGCAATACTGTCTACAACAACCTCTGCGGCAGTTTCTCCCCCACTTAGAACATAATCTCCAATAGAAATCATCTCATCAACGTGGTTTTCAACACGTCTATCTACGCCCTCGTAATGTCCACAGATTAGAACAATATCTTCTTCTTTTGAGAGTTCTCTTGCCTTCTTTTGGCTATAAACTTCTCCTTTGGGAGAAAGAAGAATAACTTTGCTTTTTTCACTTTTGTTTGCTTGAACTGCTTTCATTGTAGTGTCAAAACGCAAAATCATCCCGGCTCCACCTCCACATGGGGAGTCGTCAATATGTCTAAAGGAACCACCTGCATATGCCTTGATATCTACTATGTTAATTGTAGCAAAATCCTTTTTCAGTGCCCTTTCAATAAGAGGCATTTTCAAAAAAGAGTCAAAAATCTCTGGAAATATTGTGAGAACAGTTATCTTCATTGCATTAGTTTAGATGGCTTTTACATCAGAATAAAGAGGCTTTTGCAAAACGAAAGCTATTTTACAAGGATATCGGTCTAAAAAATCAAGAATAAAAGTCAAAAATTCAAGATTTCCGGCGCGCTTGTGAAAGAATAAAAGATTGCAGTTACATTCTTAAAGTAAAAGACCTCTGTGTTGCCGTCGTCTGGGTCATACATTGCCTTCAATGAGGGGTATGCGTCAAGCATTGAAACGCGGGCCTCGTGGCGGTCGTCTTCAAGGAGTTCGCCAGAGATGCGAACCCACTGGCCATTCATAAATGCGCAAATTTCAGCCTTGGGATTAAGATGTAGTTGTTTTGAAACATCCTTCTTTTTCCCTGTTTGGATATAGAGTTTGTCTTCAAAAATGTGAGCAGTTCCAAAAGGACGTACTCTTGGCTGGTCTCCATCAACTGTTGCAAGATAATATGTTTCTGCATCTTTTAGAAATTGCTCAACTCTTTTAATGTTTTTATTGTTTGCCATAGCTCCCTCTTTTTTCATGAAGTTTTTTTCCTGGGATTTTTGCAAAATGAACTCGTTCTGCAAAAACTTCCATATATAGTTCTGTGCAGTTCTGTTTAGTCTTATATAGTCGTAGCCCTGCTCAATCCTGTGTAGTATTTTATCACTTTTTTCATTTTTCTACATGATAAAAAGTTCCTGATTTCCCTGCACTATAAAAACAAACAAAATCTATAACTCTATAATCTCACCATCATTGGGAACCAGAATATTCGCCATACAATATTTGGAAGATTCTTCAGTTATTCTTGTTTTTCTGTGTTCTAAATCAAAGTCATCCATATGGGTAAAAATAATTGTCTTTGCCTCTACTTTTGAACAAATCACAGCACTTTCTCTAACAGTACTTTTGAAGTTTTCCTTTGCACGAACATCATCTCCAAAAGTTTCACAGATTAGATAGTCTGCATTAAAGGCTTTATCAATTAATGTGTCCTCAATTAGTTCATCTCCAGAGAATACTAATTTCTTTCTATTTGAGAGGGTACAAACAAAACCATGTTGTAGCACTCTAGAACCAGTAATGTACGAGCAAAAAGATGTCCCTATTTGAGGACTCTCCAAATCTATATCTTTAAAGAGAATTTTATCGTCAATTAGATTATTAATCACGGAGCCAAACATTGACAAACATCCATTTCTCAGAAAGACTTCGGTAGCTGAATCACAGAAAATTGAGAGCTTTCCTTGGTACTTGTTTTGCAAAATTTCTACTGCAATTGCTCGAATTACCCAAAAGGCACCTAACACATGATCACAATGTTTATGAGAAATGAATATTTGGTGAATTGAGTTCAGAGGAACTTTAGACTCAAGAAGGTGGCGAAGGATTTCATTTCCTCCGCCACAATCTATAAGGAGAGTATCGTTTTCATCTTCAAGAAGGAAACAGGAATTAAAACATTTAGTTACCATTGCATGTCCTGAACCCAGTACATGTAATCTAATCATCTGTCTATTACCTCTTCAATGACTTGAATTGTTTGACCGTATCAACAAGATCATATTCTACAGGAATCCTTTCAATACTTGATGCACCATAAAAACCAGCAATCTCAGGAATTCTGGCTTTTACATAAGCAAAGTCCTGAGGTTCTGAAATAGGACCACCGTGACAAAGAATTATTGCATCCGGATTCTCAGAGTGAATTGCTTCAATCCATTCTTGAAGCATCTCTACACAACGATCCATAGGGTGAACAAATTCTGCCGCATTCATTCCTTTTGCAGTAAGTCCAGCATGCATAACAATAACATCTGCCCCAATAGAAGCCATCTCCATACACTGCTCTTTATTGTAAGCGTATGGAGAAACTACCATTCCGGATTCCTTTGCCATAACAAGAAAAGCAAGCTCTTGTTTAATCCCAATGCCCATAGCATCTAGGTAGTCAACTACAGCTTGTCCTTCCATTTGATCCATTCCTCCCATTCCAGGGACGTTCTGAACCCCGCTATAGCCAGCTTCTTGAAGTTCTGCCATAAATTTTTTCATATCACGAAAAGGATCTTGCACAAAAACCCCACAGAAAACTGGAGCTTCCTTGCAAACTGGCATAATTTCTTCGGCCATATCAAGGACTAAACCATTTGCATCTCCAAACGCAAAACGACCTCCCATTGAGCTTCGCCCAGCCATTCTGTACTTACCTGTTCCATAAACAATAACTACATCTGAACCACCAAGATCTTCTGCTCTAGCGGCCATTCCTATACCAGCACCGGTTCCAACAAGAGGAATGCCTGCCTTAACCTTTGCATTAAGTCTATCTAAAACTTCCTGCCTTGTATAATAAGCCATACCTTTCTCCTTATGCCTTCTTTGCAAGAATCAATTGATGAAGCTTTTCTGCAGCAAGAACACCAAATTCTTTTGTGTTAATGTGCAAATCAAATTCCTCGACTTTTACCTTATCAGAATGAAGATTAGCTATAAAAGCATCATGAAAAGCCTTATCCTCTTGAGGACCATAGAAAGGTTGTCCTTCAATATCGAGTTTGGAATAGCCTCTATTTGGGAACATAAAAATTGCATCCGATGTACATCTATTTAACTTCTCTGCAATAATTTTTCCCATTTCTCTATTCTCTTCAACATTTGTTCTCATAAGACAAGAACGACCTTCACCATAAACGGTATGATTCTTATACTTTGCTGGGATTGCGTCCTTTGTTCCGTAATTAGCCTGATCTAGAGCTCCTGGAGCAACAACCTGTGGAACCCCACAAAGAGCCGCCGCATCAAGCCTTTCAGGGCCACCCTTACAGCAAGCGCCATCACACATATTATCGGCCCATTCCGTGGTTGTTAGGTCTAAAACTCCAGCAATTAAACCAGCTTTAACAAGTTTCTCAAGAGTTCTTCCTCCTCCACCATTGGCATGGAAAACAAGAACTTCATACCCATGTGCTTCTAACCAATCTTTTGCAGCAGTTACTCCAACTGTGGTATTGCCAAACATTGAGGCAGCGATTGTAGGTTTTTCGAGCTCACAAGTTCCATCCTTTTCATTTGCAAGAACAGCACCAACTACAGCTCCTGCAGCCATTCTGAAAACCTTCTTGGAGATCTTGTTTAACCCAGAAATATCTACCACAGAATTCATAACAAGAATATCATTTCCTTCAACGTAGTACCCAATTTTTTGACTTGTAGCAATGGTACTAACCATTACTTTAGGAAAGCCAACCGGGAGAGTTTTCATTGCTTCCAAACCCATAATCGTACCAGCCCCACCACCGAGACAAATAACACCATCCATTTTACCTTCTGCCAAAAGCTTGGCAAGCACAAGTTTGATTGACTTAATCATGATTTCAACACCACCAAGCCTATCTGCTTTTGCTAAATCTTCTTCTGAATATCCACCAACTTTAGCAACCTCAAGATTCGAGATGGTTACTTCAAAAGGAGGAGTATAGGGCATTCCTGCAAGATCTACCGTTACAATGTTATCTTTGTAGAGTTTTTTCATGCACTCAATTAAATATTTATACTCAGCACCCTTTGTATCAAATGTTCCGAATACTACTATATTCTTCATTTTCCCACCTCCTTGAACTCCCTGATAATCTTCGCAATTGCTTTTTCAACTGGAATTCTTTCAATAGCAGAACCTCCAGAAAAACCATCCACTTCTGGAATAGCATCGAAAACTTTTTGGACCTTTTCAGGCGTAGAAAGAGCTCCTCCGTGGCAAAGCACCAAAACCTCTTTGTTGGCTTCCTTTGTTGCAACGGCAATTTCTCTGATTGTGTTTATATTCTCTTTAAGAGAAGGCACAGGTACACCATCTTCTTCCCCAATTGTAATTCCAACTGTAGCAACAATTATATCTGCACCTGCTTCGACAAACTGAACAGCTTGTTCCGGCTTGTGGGCAATAGGAGCTGTTAAAAAGCCCATCTCATGAGCATCTTTAATTAGCTTTACTTCTTTGGAAAAGCCAAGCATCCCCGCTTCAAGGTTCTTCGCCATAGCAGGACTCATCATTCCAAGAGTAGGACTATTTTGAATCCCCGCAACACCAAGCCTTTGAAGATGTTCTAAAATAAGAGAAATATCCTTGAACGGGTCTTGTGCAAAAACACCAACAATGGCAGGAGTTTCTCCTATTACAGGTAGGATTTCTGCACACATTGTATTTGTTACATCATTGGCATTTCCAAATGAAAATTTGGCAAGCAGTGTGCTTCTTCCACTTGTTCTAAATCTTCCAGCATTATTAATAAAGACTAAATCCGCACCGGCCTTTGCAGAACATTTGGCGGTTAGTCCGACTCCTGCATTTACTCCAATAATAGGAAATCCTTTCTTAAGTTCTTTTCTTAGAGCAGCAAGAATACCTTCTCTACTCATATTTTCCTCCACATTTTTTTAGTTTTATGTTTTTAAGTGACTTAATAGTCTCAACCATTTCCTTCTCTACCGGAATTCTCTCTATAGAAGAGGCCCCATAAAAACCATGAAGATTTGGACACCTTTCTTTTACGTAAAGGAAATCTTCCGGGCTGACAATAGGACCACCATGTGCAATGATAATTGCATTTTTATTGAAACTCTTTACACAAGTGGCTAATTCGTTGATTTTATCCAAACATAAATCAAGAGGAGTAACAACCATCTCTTTATCATCTGCTCTACCAGTCAAGCCCATATGCAAAACGAAGATGTCTGCCCCGACCTCCGCCATAGCTTTTACATGAAACGGCTGAGAGCAATATGGGGTTGCAATCATGTCATTTTTTACTGCAAGGCTCATAAGTCGCGTTTCACAACAAAAACCTAGACCAAGAGCTTCAAACTGATCAAGAACAGTTTGTCCTTCCATCTGAGCTTGCCCTCCAACTCCAGGAATATTTTGAACTCCACTACAGCCAAGATCCTTTAAGTTATGAATGAACTTCTCTATATCCCTAAAAGGATCTTGAGCAAAAACCCCTGCCATTACTGGAGTGCTTTTACATACTGGGATAATATCCTTAAGCATATCCACTACTAGAGAGTTAGCATCACCAAAGGCAAACCTTCCAGCCATTGAATTTCTACCTGCCATCCTGTACTGACCAGTCCCATAAGCTATAACGAGGTCTGCTCCTCCTTCTACTTCTCCGATTGCAGACATTCCGCAACCAGCACCACAACCTACAATAGGAATTCCCTCAGATATTTTATCGTGAAGATTTTCTAATATTTCTTTCCGCCTCATTGTTTCTTCCTAGATTTATTATAAGGAAGTGAAAAGAAATATAACAATAAAACTTATCTATACGACTATTTGAAAGATGTATAATCTAAACGCAAAATATCGTTATATAGTATCAGAAAAGGAGCACATTATGATTAAACATGTATATCTTTATAAACTTGCTGATAAAAGCAAAGCTAAGGAAGTTTCTGATAAACTAGCATCTATGAAAAAGAATATCCCTTCAGTTGAAGACGTAGAAGTTGGAATCGATTTTGTTGGAGCAAAAGCCTCCTTTGATTTATTCGAATGCGTTATTTGCAAGACTAAAGAAGACTTTGAAGCTTTCTGCGTTGACCCTTACCACGACAAAATTCGCTCCTACATGAAAACTGCTACAAGAGAGGGCTATAAAGTAGATTATGAAATTTAAAAGAAGACAACAAAACTAAAAATTTCTAATCTTTATTTATAGCCTTTTATAGTAAAATGCCACACAAGGAAAACTCTCCAAGTGTGGCATTCTTATCTATGAAATTAATCTTTAAACGATAGGAACATTGCCCAATATGATATTGATAGCTAGGAAAAGAAGGGAGAATACAAATAATCTTGGAACGCTGTATTTGCAATGATCTTTAAGGTCAATATTCAAAACTCCTAGAAGTAGATAGGTAGATGGCATCATTGGACAGGTCATGTAAGTCATTGAATACCCAGGAGCCAAGGCAGAAACACTTTGAAGAGCTGTATATCCATAGTTTGAGGCAACTCCATGAACAACAGGAAGAACCCCAAAATGATAAGCAGTAAGAGCAAGAAGCCAACCAAGAGGAAAAGAGAGAATTCCAAAGATGGGAAGAAGCCAAGGACTCCAGCTCTTTGGAAAAATAGAAACAAGAACTTCAATCATTGCAGTAAGAACTCCGCAATTTGTAAGAACATTTCCAAAAACACCACCTAAAATCATTGAGAGAGCAATCATCAATGCGGTAGAAGCATTCTCTCCAAAATGTTTGCTGGCTTGAGAACTCTCTTTGAAATTTACAAGAATAGCAATTGTATAAGCTGCCATAAATACTACAGCAGTGTTCACAATATTAAAGAACAAAATCGTTATGGTTGCAATTGTAAGAATAACATTGAAAGGCAACAATTTCTTTTCTTTGTCGGTTAGTTCAGTTTTATTCTCTGAGAACATCCCTGCATAAACCACATCATCATTTAGCCCTGCTTGGATTCTCTTTTCTTCCTTCTTTGCAGTAAAAATAAGAGAAATGATAACTAAACCGGACATAATCAGCATTGAAGGCCACATCACGTTCCAAATGTCCATTACGTCTATACCCATTACAACGGAATTTGTAAGATTTACAGCCCCCCAAGGTAAGAAGTTAAAAATACCAACAGCTAACGAGAGGATGTATGCAAGAATGCATGGCCTTATCTTTAGTTTTTTATAAACAGGATACATTGCTGGAATTGTTACGAGAATTGTTGAAGGAGCCTGTCCATCAAGATGAGAGGCAATAGAAACAAAAAAAGTTGCCACCAAAACAGGGAAAACCTTAAATCTCATATGCTTCGTAATTGAACCAACTATAAGGTCAAAAACCCCAAACTGATTCATTAAAGTGAAGAACAAAACTGCAAAAGCAGCCATTATGCCCAATGTTGCTGTATTGCTGATGCCTCCAGTTATAAAGGAACTAATCTCAGCAGGAGTACATCCACAGCAAAGTGGAATTAAAATAATTGGAACAACGAAAGCAGCTACCATTGTAGTTCTCTTGTTGCCAAGAAGAAAAATAAAAAGACCAATACCTAGAACTCCGATTAGAGCCAACATAGTCATCCTCCATTTGTTTCATTTTTATTTTAATACAGGTTTTCTAATATGTATTATCGTGTTTTCCCATACTCCTATTTATTTTTCTTATACACTGTAGAGTTTTATTTCTTTGAAACTAGTTGAGAAAAGAAATATAATGATGCTAGAGGTGAACGAAATGCAAATTGCCCAGTTGAAATACTTTCAAGCCGTTTGTCTTTTAGGAAGTACAGTAAGAGCATCTGAAGCTCTCTATGTTTCTCAGCCCTCAATAAGTAGTGCAATCTCAAAACTCGAACAAGAATTTGGAGTTATTCTTTTTAATAGAGATAAAAATAGGATGATACTAACAGAAGATGGAACCTTCTTTTTAAATCGCGTTAATGAAATTCTTGCTGATTACGACAAACTAGAAAAGGAAATGCATCAGCTAGGAAATCCCAACGAACTAAATATTTCTATTCCTCCAGTTGAATATGTTGTGCTTCCCAAAATTATTAATCAATTTACTGCAAACCACCCCGAGTTTAAGCTAAGATTATATGAAGATTTACAAAGCGAAGTTGAACCCCTGCTTTTTGCAAACCAACGAGATATAGCCATTACAGTCACTGATAACCTGGATACCAACTTGTATGAGGTTACTCCTCTAATGACCGCACATTTAAGGTTCTATACTAGAAATGACAGTAAATTTGCAAAGATGGACAAGGTTTCTGTAACCGATATTGCAAATACTCCCATTATTTTATTTAAGGATAGCTTCAATGGTTGCTCTGCACTACTTGAGCAATTTGAAAAGTATGAGATATCGCCCAATATCTATATGTTCTCCAGCCAGCTTTCAACAGTAAGGTCAACGATTAAAGCTGGTTTTGCCTGTGGTTGCATGATTGGAGAATGGTCTAATCTTGAAGAAGTCATTTCTCTTCCGCTAGACCCTCCTATTGTCTATAACATTGGAATTGTTAAAAAGAAGAGTGAAGGAATACAACATAACTTGCAAGCTTTTGCCCAATATTTAGAATCATCTTTTGCTAAGCTAAACCAATAAAAGACTATAGCTTCAGATTATAGTCCGATTATTAAATAGAATTTTCTTTTCTTTTTTCTCCCCTCTATAATAATTTTGTTAACGAATGTTGCTCAAATAAAATTAGGAGGAATAATTTTATGAAAGAGAAAAAGGAATGGTTTAGTGGTCCAATCATGATGTATATCGTCATGTTTTTGGCTTATGCACTTAAAAACTTCCACAGTTATGCAACCAGCATGACAGCTTCTATGTTACAGCAAGATCTTGGTCTTACAGTAGCTCAGGTCACAACATATATTGCTGCTTACACCTGGACAAATGCAATTGTTCAGCTTCCTGCAGGAATTGCTTGCGACCTTTACAGTGCAAAGAAACTTCTTGGCTGGTCATATGTTCTTGCAGCAATCGGTTGTGGAATGATTGCTTATACAGGCAGCTTTACCCTTATCGTAGTTGGACGTATCCTTCTCACGATTGGTATCTCCTTCGTCTTCAACGTATGTAGTCGCCATATTGCAGCTTGGAATACAGCAGAGAACTACAGACGTGCAAACAGCCTCTTTATGACTTGTGGAAAGATTGGTGGAATGCTTGCAACAACCCCTCTCGTATTAATGATTGGTTCAGTTGGTTGGAAGAATACTTTTGGTATCATTGCTCTTGTCTCTATCTTGGTTGCTGCAGGTGCTTTTGTATTTGTTGTTGACAAGAAGGAAACCCTCCATAAGACCAATAAAGCTTCAGACCTCTTGTTCTCTATCAAGAAGCTTGTTAAGACCAAAGGTTTCTGGATGTACTGCGGAGCAGGTGCTCTTGTTGGAATGACAGTTCCAATGATTTTCTCAGCTTGGGGTGGAACCTTCCTTGTTCAAGGCCTTGGCATTGACTCAAAACTTAGCTCAACAATTCTTCTTCTTGGAAACCTTGCTTCCTGCTGTGGAGGTATTACAATCGCTGTGGTTTGCAAAAAGATTGCTCCAAAGAAGCTTATTGTTGGTTCTTATGCTATCACAGTTCTTCTTGTTGCTATAATGGCTATTTTCACCTATCAGCTTAATGCAGTAACAATGACAATCATCTTCATTCTAATGGGTTTTGTATTCTACACTTCAACAAACTCAGTTTACTCCCTAATGAGAGATATGTGTGGCGTCAAGTACATCGGAGGCTTCATGGGAGCTTCAAACTTCATTTCTTGGCTTGTTGGTAATGCTCTTGTTTCAACCATTTGGGGACTCTTCATCCCTGCAGGTTTTGAGCTTTCAGGCTTCAGAAATGCAATGTGGTTCCAGCTTTCAATCTGTATCGTTGGACTTATTCTCTTCATTGCTTTAAAGCCAGGCGTACTTCCAGGATGCTCAGACAACGACTAATAAATTAAAAATTTCATCCTAGAGCTGTAACAAGTGTTGGATTCTCCAATAGATTGTTGCAGCTCTTTTTCTGATATAAAGATTCTGAAGTTATTTGTAAAAGTCAACATAAAAATCCATTTTTGGGAACATTCTATTTTCTTTTTGTCAAAAAGGAATATGCGATGATCTTCGCAAAATTAAGCAATACAAAAGCAATCCCAATGTCAAAAACAAAATTTGATTGAAAATGCAAAAAATTGCGGCTTTTTGCAAAATTTGCACGTTCTTTTTTATTATTCTTCCATGTGCATTGCGTTTGGGATTATGTATCTTCTATCTTCTTGAATATCATCTTAAGAGAGAATCTTAAGGGAAAATGCTGGGATTTTTAAATACATTTCTTTATCATTAAACTTATACTTGTGATACTCTATAGTCATAAACAAAAAAATAATAGGACACAAGCAAAGGCTGACAACAAACTCCAAATTAGAAACAGTACGGTGGACTTTCTTGTATTCATAAAAGACGCGCATGAAGATGGTATTGAAGTTCGTATACAAGATAAAAATGTGTGGCTAACGCAAAAAGCCATTGGTCAACTCTTTGATGTTGATAGAAGTGTTGTCACAAAACACCTAAAAAACATCTTCACAAGTGGCGAACTTTCAGAAAATTTAACTTGTGCAAATTTTGCACAAGTTGCTGACAACGGAAAAACCTATCAGTATAGATTCTATTCTCTTGCAGCCATTATTTCTGTTGGATACCGCATAAATTCAAGTAGAGCAACGCAATTTAGGCAATGGGCAACCAAAGTACTTGATACCTTTGCAAAGAAAGGCTATGTCCTTGATAGAAACAGACTAATCAATGGACAAATCTTTGATGAAGACTATTTTGAACATTTAATTTCTGAAATTCAGGAAATCCGTGCCAGTGAACGACGATTCTACCAAAAAATTACAGATATTTATGCCACTGCTGTAGACTATTCCATAGATAGCCCAATTACTAAGAACTTCTTTGCCTCGGTTCAAAAAAAGATGCATTATGCGGTACATGGCAATACAGCAGCAGAGGTCATCATGGCAAGAGCAGACCATACAAAAGAACATATGGGCTTAACATCCTGGAAAAACGCACCAAATGGGAAAATTGTAAAAGCAGACGTATCCATTGCTAAAAACTATTTATCCATCAACGAAATACAAGAATTGAATGAAATCGTCACAATGTACCTTGATTATGCCACAAGGCAAGCACGACGCCATATCCCAATGACTATGACAGATTGGGCAACTAAGTTGGACGCTTTTTTACAATTCAACAATGCCGATATTCTAAAAGACAAAGGAAAAGTGACTGCGACTATCGCAAAAGCTTTTGCTGAAAGTGAATTTGAGCAATATAGAATTCTTCAAGACCAACTGTATGAAAGCGACTTCGATAAACTCATTGCGACCACAGAGAAAAACTGACTGCTAAATTGCATATAGTATTCCCCCAATAATTTTATTAACTTAATTCTTAAAACTTATTTTCATAGTATTTCGAAATTATCAAGGAAACTATTTCTTTTCAGATACAAACAGCTTTTTATCATTATCATCCAAAATATGCTAAATGTTATGCGATAACACCTATTTCTCATTGTTATGTTAGAATCAACATCCAAAAAAATTTCCCTTTTCTAAATGATTTTCTAAAGAAAAAGTAATCAAAAGGGGTTAACGTCTCAATTGTGGCACAAGACCGATTCAAAGAAAGCCAGCCATAGATTTAAGATGAGCCATAAACGGAAAAAGAGATCCTCCTTCTTTGTCTCTTTCTGTAAGCTCTCGTAGCATTGCACTAAGGTTAAAAGCCTTGTTTTAAAACCGTCATTGCAAGTTTGAAAAGCTAGAGGCCTTAGCCAAAAAGTCTTCACCGTTCCAACAATATCTACAGTTATTGTGTTTGCACCCTAACTTATGTAATTGAATATTATCTCGCTTCAGAGCCATTAGTTTCTTTCTTCAGAGCCAGTTAAATT
>CAVDLI010000017.1:0-6390 GCA_963609725.1 bacterium
CTTCAATGCCCAAACTTCTTGCAACACCACGTGCAAAAACAGTCTTGCCCGCACCAAGGCTACCTCTTAGTGAAATAACCATTTTCTCTTGACATTGAGAGCCAATTATTTTGCCAAGCTCTATCATGTCATCTTGTGTTTTACATAAAAATGTTTTGTTCATTGCAATCAAATCTCTTCATGGTGGTGATGTTCTTCGTGCTCTTTTTTGTGAAGTTCTTCAAATTGCTCGTCTGTATAAATCTCTTCACTGATTATATCACCAATAACATCGCCAGTTTTTTCTTCATATTCCTGCATGAGAAATTTAAGATGCGGGTCATTTTGGTCAATTGTGCGCGCTTTTTCCAAAAGTTCACGGCTTTCTGTAAATTCTTCATCATTGAGGTGTAAAAAAGCAAGATTTGTGATGTAAGTCATATCTTCATCATCTAAATCCAAAGCAATTTGAAGGTAGTTTTTTGCAAGCTCAACATCTCCATGTTCTTTTGCGCAAATTGAAAGCTCATTATAGACTTCTGCATTCTTGGAATCTAATCTAAGACTTTCCAATAAGTCTTTTTGAGCACCATCATAATCTTCAAGAACTCTTTTTGCCCAACCTCTTAAAAAATATGCTTCCCATGATTTATTTCCTTGAGCAATATGCTTTTCTATAGCAGTTAGTGCTTCATCAGCACAACCCATCATCATCTTGTCATACACATACAAAAGTTTATTGTTTGAGTCTAATATATGATTAAAATTGTCTAATGATTTCTGTGCTTGCTCTCTCTTCTTGGCATCACTTTCAAGTTTTACGTAACGTGCAAGATAATCTCGAGCATTTTCAATATCTCCATGTCTCATATGAAAAGCCGATATCTCACTGTAAGCCGGTGCATAATTTGGATATTTTTCAATACATTCATTGAGAACTTGAATGATTTTATCATCATACATATCAGCTTTGACATCGTCGTGCTTTTTATGAAAATCTACTGTCATTTGTGCGTACAAAACAGCTAAATTAACATAACTTTCTGGCGCATTTGATAAGTTCTTAACAGCAAGCATTAGTTCAAGTGCAAAATCAAAATCTTTTTGCTTGCTTTTAGATATAGATGCAAGATTTAACTCTTTAATAACATTTGGCTGCATACCCAAAAGAACATTTTTGTAGTATTCAATGTTTTCGTTTTCTGGTGCCCAAGCAACTACTTTTATAAGTCCTGCTACTATACTGTTAAAATCTATATCTTCTGGTTTTTGTCCTTCTTGAAACAAAACAGGAAGAGCTGTGTTGCCTTTGAGAATTGTATCCCCAATCTTTCTGTCTCCGGGAAGTGTTATGAATTGAATATCTTTAAGTTTTTCTGTCATACTGTAAATATACTGGTTTTCTTTTAGTAATTAAAGAGGAAGTTACAAGAGGTTCTTGTAAAACCAAGGGTCGCAAAGCTCATTTTGCAAAAACCTCTGTAAAACTGCCTTTGAAGAGCGTACTTAGTACATTTGGAGAGCGCATGTTACCATTTTTTGATGAAGAAGAACTTCTCAAACCTAGTTCAATTATTAGCAAGTGCAATAATATGCCTGACACTTGTATCATTATGTGGTCTTTTAGTTTGTTTAATACGCTAAAAGATAAGTTTAAGTGTACAACGCTATCAACTTTCAAATGTGGAGTTCATTGTCCTGTTTATGGATTTAAGTACAAAAGCAAAGAAATGGCTTGCGTTCTTCTTCCAATTGGAGCACCAGTGGCTGCCGGCTTTATTGAGGAATACATTGTCCGTGGCGTAAAAAACTTTGTTTGTATTGGGTCGTGTGGCTCACTTTCTTCTACAACAAGAGGCAACATCATTGTCCCAACTTATGCATACAGAGACGAGGGAACAAGCTGGCACTATGCGTCCCACAACTCTCCTTGGATAAAAGTAAACAGTGCAATACAGACAAGTTCTATTTTGGACACGCTTCTTGTTCCTCATATTTGTGGTAAAGTGTGGACTTGTGATGCATTTTATAGAGAAACACCATCTGCTGTTAAAATCATGAAAGAGCAGGGTTGTATTGCTGTTGAAATGGAATGTGCTGCTACTAGGGCTGTCTCTCAATATAGGGGCGTAGATTGTTATCAAATGCTCTTTCCTCAAGACTTACTTGAAGGCTCATCTTGGAGTTCTGGAGCTCTTGGAAAACACAGTCGCTCAATGAACGACAAGTTAGCACAAATTGCACTTGATGTGGCGCTCTTGGTGTAGCTTAGTGTAAATTAGCGCAGATTATGTAGATTGGTGCAGATTATGTAGTTTTTCAAAAACCTCTTTTAATGGGCCTTTTTGTGTGGTAACATAATTTCATGCGGAGATGGGACGAAATTCTCTTGCTCAAACTTATTAGACGGATTCCGGCATAGAAGCGGTGCATTGCTCCCGCCAATTGGTTTTTAGGGAACAGAATCTGCAACTTAACTGGGAGTCCCCCTTGAACATCCGTAGTTCAAGAGGTTGTCCCTCTCCGCCGTTTTTTACACTGAACCTTTTTATTCACTTCCTTTATTGAGTAATCTTTCGTCTGTGAATGTGCGTTTGTAGAAAAATAACATTAAAATGCTACACACTAACCACCCAAGCGGATAACTTATTGAAATTGGAATTATAGAGTTAAAAGTCTTAGATATTACAAAAAGGTATATTTGTCTAAAAAATACAAAGGAACCAAGCATTACAATCATTGGAATTTTTGCTTCTCTTGCACCTCGTAACGCACCACCATATATTTGGTTTACGCAACACAAAACGTAGAAAGGTGAAATCATACGCAAAAATAAAGTTCCATATGAGATTACACCGGTTTCGTTTTCGTCTATAAAAAATTTAACCAAAGATGGTGCAAAAGCAACAACAGGAAGTATTAGGAAAGCTGTGCATGCCATTGCCATAAGAAGAGCTTTTCTTACTCCACTTCTAGCCCTTTCTGTGAGCTGACCACCAAGGTTTTGTCCCACGAATGTTTGCGTAGCAAGAGCAAGAGATTGCATTGGCAAGAATAGAAGCTGATCAATTTTTGAGTAAGCTGTCCATCCTCCCATGCAGTCAGAACCAAAGAAATTTATATATGATTGTACAAAAATATTTGAAAAAGCTGTAATTGACATTTGCAAGGCAGCCGGAAGCCCAATTGTAAAAATGCTGGATAGTATGTTTTTATCTATTCCAAGACAATGCAAATCAATTTTGACACAAGACGACGTCTTAAAGAGCATTGCCATTACCAGTAAGGCCGATACAAATTGTGCAAGTATTGTTGCATACGCAACACCTGCTGTGCCCCAACCAAAAACAATTACAAAGACAAGATCAAGGACTGTGTTTAGAATTGCAGATGCCACTAAGAAGAGGAAAGGGTAAACAGAATTTCCTACAGCTCTCAATATTGCTGAACCCATATTATAAAGTAGAAGTCCGGAAACTCCCGCAAAATAAATTGTTAAATAAGTTTCTTGCTCGCTTCTAACCTCTTGTGGAGATTTTATAATATCAAGCATAAAAGGTGTAAGCAGTGTTCCCAAAAGAGTGAACACAACACATAAAATAAGCGTTACTGTAAAGAAAGTATGTACAGTTTTCTTGACGTTTTGAGGTTGTCCTGCTCCAAAGTATCTAGAAATGATGACGCAAGCACCATTGGAAAAACCTACAAAAAAACCAATTAGAGTGTTTATAATTGGGTTTAACGTTCCAACCGCAGAAAACGCGTTCTTGCCCACATAATTGCCAACAACCCATGTATCTACAGTGTTGTATAACTGCTGAAAGATATTACCCAAAAGTAAAGGAGCTGCAAAGTTCAAAAGAAGAATTGTAATATCTCCTTTTGTCATATCTACTTCTGCCTTACTGCGTGCAATAAGTTTTTCTCTTATTGCCCCAATGGGTCCATTATTTTCACTTAAGTGCACTTATATCACCATCCTTTAGAATACCAAAAACTATGCTAACAGCTAAATTTTCAAATGTAAACTAATACTATTTATGTGCTGTTATTGATTTATTTATAGCGCCTGCGCATTGTGGCATAATTTTTGAAGATTAGAATTTTGTTGCATTCTGTTGCATAGTGTAGTAGTCTAAAAGTGCTTGCTTGAATACAAAAAAGTATGACTTTTTACAGTCAAGTGAGTTTTTTTTGCAAGAGATAACAAAAAAGAGAACAATAACGGAGGATTGTTTATGAAATATGGACGTGTTTTCAATTTCTCAGCTGGTCCTGCAATGATGCCAGAGCCTGTTTTGGAAGAGATTCGTGATGAAATGATGAACTACCGCGGTAGCGGAATGTGTGTAATGGAGATGAGCCACCGCTCAAAAGTGTATCAGCAAATAATTGATGATGCAGAGCAAGACTTAAGAGACCTTATGGGTATTCCAGACAATTACAAGGTTCTTTTCATTCAAGGCGGAGCTACTTTACAGTTTTCAATGATTCCAATGAACCTTATGAAAAACGGCAAAGCTGTCTACGTTGAGACAGGTGCTTGGTCAAAGAAAGCAATTGCAGAAGCCAAAAAAGTTGGAGAAGTTATTGTTGCAGCTTCCTCTAAAGATAAGAATTATACTTATATCCCAGATTGCTCAAATTTGGATATCCCTGAAGATACAGACTATGTTTATATTTGCGAGAACGAAACAATTCATGGTGTAACATGGCAAAAACTTCCAAATACAAAAGGCCATGTACTTGTTTCTGACCAGTCTTCAATGTTCCTTTCAAAACCTTGCAATGTTTCTGACTATGGTCTCATTTATGCTGGCGTTCAAAAGAATGTTGGTCCTGCTGGAATGGTCGTTGTCATCATTCGTGAAGATTTGATTAGGGATGATCTTACAAATCTTCCAATTTATTTGCAGTACAAAACTCATGCAGATAACGGCAGTATGTACAACACTCCAAACTGTTGGGCAATTTATTGTTGTGGAAAAGTCTTTAAGTATCTCAAGAGCCTTGGCGGACTTGAAGCTATGGCTAAGATAAATGAAGACAAAGCAAAAGTTTTCTATGACTTCCTTGATTCTTCAAAAATGTTCAAAGGTACAGTTGAGAAGAAAGACCGCTCTCTTATGAATATTCCTTTCGTAACAGAGAGCGCTGAACTTGATGCAGCAGTTGTTGCAGCTACAAAGGCAGCCGGTTATGACAACTTAAAGGGTCATAAGTCAGTTGGAGGTCTTAGAGCTTCTATTTACAATGCAATGCCAAAAGAGGGCGTTGTAGCTCTTGTTGACTTCTTAAAAGATTACGAAGCCAAAAACAGCAAGTAAAAAATTAGGAACTGTGTACAGCTTCCAAGTGAGGGACTTTCATTGAAAGTCCCTCTTTTTGTATACATGCTACCAAAATGTTTTTTGAAAAAAACTTGAAAGCATTTATAATGGGGTTATAATTGGTTTTATGGAGGTTTTTGCAGAATGAATTTGTGAAGTTTTTGCAAAAACCTTTGTAGTTTTCTAAAACCTTGGAGGGGTCAATGGCAGAAGTATTATTAAAAGATATCTGCAAGATTTATGACGGGGGAGTCAAGGCTGTAAATAATGCAAATATTGAAATAAAAGACAAAGAATTTGTCGTACTAGTAGGCCCGTCTGGATGTGGAAAATCCACAACACTTCGTATGATTGCCGGCTTAGAAGATATTTCAAGTGGAGAACTTTATATTGACGGCAATCTTGTAAATGATGTCCCTCCAAAAGACCGTGACATTGCAATGGTTTTCCAAAACTATGCTTTGTATCCTCATATGACAGTTTATGACAACATGGCTTTTGGGCTTAAAGTTCGCAAGTTTCCAAAAAACGAAATAGATAAGCGCGTGCATGAAGCTGCAAAAATTCTTGATATAGAAGAACTCCTTGATAGAAAACCAAAAGCGCTTTCTGGAGGGCAAAGACAGCGTGTTGCTGTGGGGCGTGCTATTGTAAGAAAACCAAAAGTATTCCTTTTTGATGAACCGCTTTCAAACTTAGATGCCAAACTTCGTGTCCAAATGAGGGCTGAAATCTCCAGTCTTCATCACAGGCTCCAAGCAACAATGATATATGTTACTCATGACCAGGTTGAGGCTTTGACTATGGCAGATAAAATTGTTGTCATGAAACTTGGTGTCATTCAGCAAATAGGGGGACCTCTTGAACTATACAATAATCCAAATAACAAATTTGTTGCTGGTTTTATTGGTTCTCCTCCAATGAATTTTATGGAATGTAATGTCATAGAAGATAAAAATGACGTCTATATAAATGAAGGCAGTTTTTGTCTAAAAGTGACAAGTGAGCAGGCAAAGTTATTAAAACCATATGTTGGCAAAAACGTTATATTTGGTATAAGACCAGAGGACGTAACTTTCTC
>CAVDLI010000017.1:6400-24770 GCA_963609725.1 bacterium
TTTCTCAGCTCAAAGGGCTGACAATGTTACTATAAACGGTACTGTTTCTGTAGTAGAACCACTTGGTTCTGAGACTCATGTTTTTGTCTCAACGCCAAAAAATCAAATTACTGGAAAAATAGAGTCTTCTGCTATTGTTAAAGTTAACGAGAGCATTTCTCTTATACCAAATATGGAAAAAGCTAAATTCTTTGATGTTGGTACAGAGCTTGCAATTCGTTAACTAGAAACTGTGTCTTTGTCTTGTTCAATTTGCCTCAAAAATAGATAATTGCGCCATGTTTAGGTTAATGCTGCTTAATTTTTCATTGAATTCGGCTGTAAGTGTTATTGCTCCTTATACGCAGTTGTTTTTGAGAAACAAAGGATATTCACATTCTCTTGTTGGTGTAATTGTTGCCATTGGGCAGGTTGCTTCAATATTTTTTCCAATACTTTTTGGTAATTTGTCTGACAAGACACGTAAAACAAGAACTCTTTTTATTTTACTTGCTTTTGGAACAGCGTTGACATTCATTCCTGCTGTACTAAGTGAATCGGTTTTTGTAACTATTGTTTGTTTCTTTGTGGCATCGGCCTTTTTCTGGGCGCTTAATCCAATGAATGACGGGTATGAGAATAGAGTTCTCAATGGGGATTCTGCTAAATATGGCATTGTGCGTGCAATGGGTACGTTGGGTTATCTTGTGTGTTTGGTTTTGTTTGCAGCAACCGGCTTTCCAGATGAGACTAACAACCATTCAATTGTTTTGTGCATGATAATTTCTCTTGCTGTGTTTTCTATTGTTGTTCTTTTTGCTCCAAAAGATGTACCTCGTAATGAGGATGCTAGAGAAAAAAAGTTTTCTTCACCTTGTTTTAGTTCAAAATTTTATCTCATGATGTTCATTGTTGCGCTTACAAGAATTGGAGAGTCTGTTATAGACAAGCTTCTTTCTTCTTACATGACAGAGGAGCTTCATCTTTCTGGTAATTTTACGCTTTTTATTGCTTTGGGCGCTGCATCTGAATTTGTAATGATAGTTCTGGGTGGCAGGATTTTGCAAAAAGGTAAAGCTAGTGCATATTCTTTTATAGTTTTATCGGCAGTTGGAATGATTGTTCGTTTTATGATTTATAGATTTATTCCAACATTGCCGGCTTTTGTTGTAGCTCAGCTTTTACACTCATGTACATTTGGAGCGTTACATATTGGGGCTTCAAAATTCATTGCCCAAAATGTTGATAAAAGCCATTATTCTTTGGGTATGAGTTTCTATTGGGCCATTGCTACAAATTTTCCAGAAATGATTGGCGCTCTTATGGGCGGTTTCATAATTGATGGTTTTGGGTATGGAGTGCTGTTCTCTTCATATACAATTTTCCCAGTTTTGGCTCTTGTGTTATGTTTAATTTACAAAAAAAGGCTTGATGCTTGATTGATGTTTTTGTTTCTTAGTAGAAAGTCCTTTAGTAAAAGTTTCGTGAGGGGAGGTTATATAAAGTGGTTTCTGTATTTGTAACTTTGATTGCAGGTCTTTCAACTGTGCTTGGTGCTTTTCTTGCAGGAAAAGTTAAAAATAAAAACTTTCAAGCATTTTCTTTGGCTTTTGCAACTGGCATTATGCTCATGTTGGCATTAGGTGAAATGCTTCCAGAGTCTTTTGAAAACTTAGGTACTCCTTGTTCTCTCCTTTTTATGGCACTTGGTGCATTTCTTTCTTTGGGTTTGGATTTGCTGTTTCCACATCACCATGATGATGAAGAAGAGCCAGGGCATTACATAAATGAATGTGAATGCTCTCACAGTCATGCTCTTTCAAAAGGCATGGTTTTAGCTTTGGTTCTTCATAACATTATTGAAGGTATTGCAACAGGTTTTACTGCTCAACAGGATTTGCGGTTGGGGCTTAGTATGGCGTTAGGTATTGCTATTCACAATATTCCAATTGGAGCAACTCTTGCTGTGTCTGTTATGTCTACTGGAGAAAGTCTAAAAAAAGCTGTTGTCAAATCTGCTTTAGTGGGTCTTTCACAACCTCTTGGTGCATTGGTGGGGATTTTGTTTTTACAAGAAATTAAGGCTTCTAATGTTATGTGTGCTTGTCTTGCTGTAGTGTCTGGAATACTTGTTTTTATTTCTTTTGATGAATTATGGCCTGCTTCTAGGAAGTATGGTTCAAGGAATATGACAATCATTGCGTTGTTACTTGGAATTTGTTTTATTCCATTAAGTGAAGTCCTTGTAAATTTGTCTTAATAAATCCTGGTATTTCAGTAGTCGTTTAAGTGAAATTGTGTTACCTTTTCAGCGAAAATTTGTTTGAAATTGTGTGCTGTAAGTGGTTTTTGTGTTTACAAAAATCTATTTACAGTGGAAAATTAAACAAAGTGTGAATTGAGAACTGTTTGCAATATAACGTAGTTTTTGAAAAAGCTTGAAAACTACTCATAAATCCTAGATATTGGGAGGATGGAAATGACTAAGAAAATTCTACTTGGCATCTTGGTTTGTTTATCATGTTTTGCCATGGTTTCTTGTTCATTAGATGAATATGCCAAACTTGGTGAGCTCATGGGGAATATGGGCAATAATGTTTACGGTATAGAAGCTAATATGCAAGAGGTTGATGAGACAACTGCAAAAGTTGACGCTGCTGTTGATTGCAGTAATGTTCAAGAAAATGAAGATGGTAGTATTAACAAAGAAAGTGTAACCGTGACGGTTGACTCTTCTGTTTCAGAGTCCATTATTAACAGTGTAGCTTCCATAAAAAATTCTCCTCAAAAGACTGCTGAACTTCAGACACAACTTGAGCAACCTATAAGCGAAAATTCTAAAGTCGCTAAAGTTGTCCAAGAAAAGTTGCAAGATGAAGTAGCTAAGATACTTGGAACTTCTACATCAGGCGGCGACTCTTCTGGTGAAGGCTCTGGTGATACTGGAGCGACTACAACAGTAAGTCTTGCATCTGCTGAGAAAGAAATTGGAAAGATTAAAGATGAAAAGGTAAAGGAAACTGTACAGACTGCATGTAATACAGTAAAAGAGGCTCTTTCCAATATTAAAGAAAATATTCCAGAGTCTCCTACTAAAGCAGATCTTGCTACAGTTTCAATAGTAGTAAACCTTGCTACATCTGTTACGGACATAGTAAATAAAGTAAGTGAAGACGCTGCCAGTGTAAGTGAAAAAGATCTCATTGACGCTGCTGACAAGGCATTTTCAGCTCTTGATGCACTTAAAGTTACAACAACAGCTGCAAATGGTATTGACAAACTTCTTGAAGAGTTTAATTTTACTTCACTTCTTTCTGCATTTACTTCCAATAGTGATTCCAGTTCATCAGAAACCACACAAGGTATCAAAGGAATTTCTAAAGATACAGATGGTACAGAAGATACAGGAGATACAGAAGGTACAGAGGACGTAAAAAATTCTGACATTGCTAAATATGAAGAGCTTTTGGAAAAGACATTAAAGAGTATTGTTGAAATGGTATCTGAGGATGGAAAATTTAGTGATGCAAAATACAACAAGTTTATGTTCCAATTAAGAGCCATAAGAACTGCATATGAAATGACAGCTGTGTTGTCTACTCCAAAGATTGATGTGTCATCAATTACTCCGGATAATTCAGAGGCCCAAGCATTTGCATTTGTTGATGCTCTACTTAGTGTTTCATATGCAAGTACTAAGAAATTCTCTACTAATGATGCTGTACTTTACACAATAGCTTTTGTTCTTACAGAAGGTGAAGATTTTTATTCAAAATATGGAAGAGACGAAACTGGCAAAACTGCTGTTAAAACTGTTATGCAAAAGTATGTAGAGTATTTTAACGACGAGCATTCCAATGAAGAATTGCAAGAAATGTGGAGCCAAGTTGAAAAAGCAGTAAGTAGTGTTGATGTTGATAAATTGAAAGAAGAGGGAGTTCTTGAAAGTTATATAAATAAAGCAAAAACAGCCCTTAATACTGACCTTATCATTATCTTGGATGCTGGTTTTAACTTGAAAGGCACTTTGGAAACGTTCAATGTTCTTTCAAAAACTGGTACAAAAACATATGCAGATGCACTTTACAACGTATTGGAAAACCTAAAAACAGAACTGGGAATATCCAACACCACGGAGGCAGAAAAATGAAAAAAATACTTGTAGCGCTTATTTTAATTCTTACATGTTTTTCATTTGTTTTTGCAGATGAGGCAGAAAGTAGCACAGAGACAGTTGCCCCTATCACTTATGATTATATAGATTTTGCTTATCAGCCAACTCTTTCAAGATACAATTCAATGGGGCAAAGCGGGCTTGCGGCAGCTGGCAGACTTGATTCTTTTTACACGAACCCAGCAACACTTGCTCAAAAGAGATTTGGACTTTCAATTCCAACACTGTCTGTTACATTATACAATCTTCAAAAGTTTGTTTCTAATGAAGACACAATGACGATTTTTAACCGTGTTATTGGATTTGAAGGACAAGAAGCTCAAGAAAATGATGAAGTTAGATTGGCAGAAGCTGTAATCAAAAATTTGGGACAGGGTTATGGAACTTTGGCAACTATTGATGGTGGAGTTGGCCTTGCTTTTAGTCTTTTTGGACTTGGAACAAATTTCCAAGTAAAACTTCATTCATATGCAAATGGCTCTGCTAACGTAACAAATATTCAAATTATCCCAGAGCTTAATATTGCTCAAACATTAGCTTTTGGTGTGAATATTATTAAAACTAATGCATTAAAACTCCAAGTTGGTGTTGCAGGTCATTTTGTTTACAAAGCATATTTCCAAAACATTTCCGCTTCAACAATGACAGATTTCTTGTCTGATGAAGCAAATGAAGAAAAGATTATAAAACAGCTAGTTTGGGATACTCCTGTTATGGGCGGTTATGCTATTCCAATTGATGTTGGTGTAACTCTTTCTCTTGTAAATGATGCCATTCGTCTTAGTGTAACAGCTAACAACCTTAATGGTGTTTATAAAATGAAAAGTTATGCAGGATTAGGCCAAATGGTCAACACTCTTGCTCAAAAAGAAGTTATGGAAGTACCAGAAGACGTAGATACAAGCAAGGCTTCTGTAGACTTTGATGTTTCAACACCATGGACACTTAATTTTGGTTTTGCATTTGCTCCAGATGTTATTTTTAGTCCTGTCATCACAGCAGACTTGATTGACATGGTTGATATGATTAAAAACTTTAGCTCAGATACATTTAGAGCATCTGACCTTCTTCTTCACTTGAATGCTGGTGCAGAAGTTACTTTGGCAGTTGTCAATCTTAGAGCTGGTATTAACCGTGGTTACATGTCAATTGGTGCTGGATTTGGAATTCTTGGCATTAGAATTGACGCAACTTATGGATGGCAGGAATTTGGCGAAGAACTTGGTGATAAACCTGTTGATTCATTTACAATTAGATTTAACATTGGGTGTGACAAATAACTCACATTTCGCTTTTATTAAAAATGACAGGGTTTTAAGAACCCTGTCATTTTTTTGCCTTGCAAGAGTTTTCTTTGGAACAAGTTTCAGTTGAGCAGAATAAGAAATTTGTATTATAGTTGAAAACATCCATCCCTTTTGTGGTGGTTTTTTGTGTATGAGGTTGTATGCTAGATCTTTGTGGTAGGCAAATTACATATTTAAGAATTAGTGTTACAGATAAATGCAATTATAGGTGTTGCTATTGCATGCCACCTCAAGGTGTTATTAAGCAAAATCATAGTGATATTTGTTCTTTTGAGGAACTTGGAGATATAGCAAAAGCTGCCGTTAAGTGTGGTGTTTACAAGATTAGAGTTACCGGTGGTGAGCCATTAGTGCGCCGTGGAATTGTAGATTTTTGCAAAATGCTTAAAGATATTCAAGGTGTAAAAGAGCTTTGTATAACCACAAACGGGAGTCTTCTTTCTTCTTTAGCAAAACCATTGAAAGATAGTGGTGTAGATAGATTAAATGTAAGTCTTGATACTTTACGTCCGGAGCGGTTTGCACAAATTACTAGGCTTGGCACATTGTCTGATGTATTAAAAGGGCTTGAAGCAGCCAAGGATGCTGGATTTGATAAAATTAAAATAAATTGTGTTCTTCTTGGTGGCGTGAATGATGATGAGATTTTAGATTTTGTAAATCTTACTCGTGATATAAATTATCAAGTGCGCTTTATTGAGCGAATGCCAATGGGTTTTGGCGCTTCTTTTGGAACTTTTGTGTCAGCTTCCAAAGTACTTGAGGTTTGTCCAGAATTGGAAGAACTTCCCGTAGAAGTCCCCACAGAAAGTGTTGCAAAGAGGTATAAGATTAAAGGTTATAAAGGTGAAGTTGGCCTTATAACGCCACTTAGTAACGAGTTTTGTTCGCAATGTAATCGTATTAGACTCACATGTGATGGGCGCTTAAAACCATGTTTGCATTCAGATAACGAGATTTTATTGCGCAATCTTAAGGGCCAAGCGTTAGAGGATGCAATTTGCAAAGGCATTTTGGCAAAGCCGGAACATCATCACTTATGTGATGACGGAGTTACTCAAACACATAGAGCAATGAACCAAATTGGAGGCTAGTATGGAATTGACGCATTTTAATGAACAAGGCAGAGCCAGAATGGTAGATGTAAGCCAAAAGAAAGAAACAAGTAGAACTGCTAGGGCACAAGCGCAAGTTCTAATGTCTTGTGAAACTATGCAAAAGATTAGGGAAGGACAAATAAGTAAAGGAGATGTTCTTGCAGTGGCTCAAGTTGCTGGAATTATGGCAGCCAAGAAGAATAGTGACTTAATTCCAATGTGTCATCCACTACTTTTATCTAAAGTAGATATATCTTTTGAGATTAAAGAGGCAATAAAAGATAGCGAGGAAATTACACTAAAAGAAGACCCTCACAGTGCAATTTTAATTATTTCCAGTGAAGTTCAATGTCATGGACAAACTGGTGTTGAAATGGAGGCGCTTACAGCTGTAAGTGTTGCAGCCTTAACTGTTTATGATATGTGCAAGGCTGTTCAGCGTGATATGATTATTTCTAATATTCATCTTACATATAAAGATGGTGGAAAAAATGGTGTGTTTGAGGTCAAATGATGGCTACAGTTGTTTCTGTTAATATTAGTGAAGTTAAAGGTGTTCGTAAGCATTCTGTCCCTTATATTGATGTAAAGTGTCATCATGGCATTGTTGGAGACGCTCATGCGGGGGATTGGCATAGACAAATTAGCCTTTTAGCTGAAGAAAGTATTGATACTATGAGAAATGTTTGTCCAATAGAGTTAGATGATGGTATTTTTGCAGAAAATATTAACACTAGAGGTATTGATTTAAAACATCTTCCAGTAGGAACAAGACTTAAAGTTGGTAATACAGAGCTTGAAGTCACTCAAATTGGCAAGGAATGTCATTCTGATTGTGCAATAAAAAAAGCTACAGGAAAGTGTGTTATGCCAACAGACGGTATTTTTGCTATCGTTATCAAAGAAGGCCGTATTCAGGCTGGTGATGAAATTAAAATTTTATGAGGTTTTTGCAAAACTGCCTTCATTCAAAAGCTTATTTATTAAAAGCTCATTTTGCAAAAACCTCTATAGAGATTATTAGGTTATGAGTGACTGTGTTGGTATAAAAAATCTTTACAAGTGTTTATATGAAGATATTGGGACAAATAAAAAACCATTTATCTCTATTACAGGCGGTGGTGGAAAGACTACTCTAATGATTGGGCTTGCTAAATTTCTAAAAGAAAAAGGCAAAACAGTTCTCATAACAACTACCACAAAACTCATTTCTCCTTATCTCTTAGATTACGGCCAAGATAAAGTATTCAGCGATGAAAGCATTCTAAATTATGTACCAAACCCTCAAGAAGTTGTGTTTTATGCTCACATTTCACAAGAAGATAAAGAAGATAAAGAAGATAAAGAAGATAATAAGTGGTGCTCTCCGGGGTTCGACAACTTAGCAAAATTATACGAGATATATGATGTAATAATTTCTGAGGCTGATGGTTCCAAGCATCTCCCAGTGAAAATTCACACATCTAAAGACCCTCAAATACACCCACTTACTACATTTACAATATCTGTTTTTGGTATGTGGGCATTAGACTGCAAAACCAGTGAAGTTGCTTTTGGACCTTCTATAGACAGTGTTGTAGACAGTTCATATATGACATGGTATTTTTCAAATCCAGATGGCATTTTGAAAGGTACAATCCCATATCATAGAGCTGTTGTTTTCAATGGTGCAGATTTACGAATAGACAACTTACAAGATGATATAAAACTAATAAATAATATAAAACGGCCTAAAGATGTTAAGATATACATATCTACTGTAAGAGAAGGAATATTATATGCAAAACTCTAATATGCAAAACTCTAATATACAAAGCTCTAATATACAAAACGATGACATTCAAAACTCTAGTGAACAACTTTCTGAAAAAAATACAAATGCTGAATGTTATAAGAAATCATCACAAGATGCATCTCTTTGGAAAAATAAACTAGTTGTGATTAGAGGAGCAGGGGACCTTGCAACAGCTGTAGGCCTTAGACTTCACAATGCAGGATTTGATGTTATTCATCTTGAAGTCGAAAAACCCACAGTAATTAGAAGAACTGTATCTTTTGCAAGCGCATTGTTTGACAATACAGCAACGGTTGAAGGCGTTACAGCTCGTAAATGTGAAATCCAAGATGCATTACGGGTACTAGATAATGGAGAAATTCCTGTTGTTGTAGACCCCAATTGCACTATTTTAGAAAAATACCAACCATTTGCATTAGTTGATGCAATCATTGCAAAGAAAAATCTTGGAACTAACAAAGCAATGGCCCCTTTCACTGTTGCTCTAGGCCCCGGGTTTACAGCTCCACAAGATGTTGATGCTGTAATTGAAACTCAAAGAGGCCATAGACTTGGTGTAATTATCAAAAATGGCAGTGCTGCTGCAAACACAGGTATTCCAGGAATAATAGGTGGTTATGGAAAAGAGAGAGTTATGCATTCTCCCACAAGCGGCATTTTCAAAAGTGTCGTTTCAATTGGAGACATTGTAAAAGAGGGCCAAATTATTGCAAATATAGAAACACAAGATGGCAAGCAAATCCCTGTCGTTACAGCAATATCTGGTAAAGTGCGGGGCCTACTTCATGATAATCTTTCAGTCCCAACTGGCTTTAAGGTTGCCGATGTCGACCCACGTGGCGAATTAGCTGACCATTTGACTTGTTCTGATAAGGCACGCGCAATATCGGGCTCAGTATTGGAAGCTATCATGAGCTATCTTTCAAATAGGTTTTAAGGGCCAAAGAGCACAATTGATACATGATAAAGCAAAACGTAGAAAGCCAAAAATCCAAAAAACTCTCTGTTCTTGTAACTGGTGCAAGTGGCGGCATGGGGCGCTCTGTCTCTTTAGCGCTACGAGACATGGGATTTGTCGTCTTTGCTCTTGACAAGGCCTCTTTTGCGACCAATGAGAAAGATGGAATAATATCTTTTGAGACCGATATCACTAATCCCTCATCCCTGAATGCTACATTTCAAAAGATTAAGAACCTCACAGACAACATTTTTGCAATAATCCATTTTGCAGGCATATACACTATGAATTCTCTAGTTGAAATATCAAAAGAAGAATTTGAAAAATCGTTTAGAGTTAACCTCTTTGGAGCGTTTTTAGTAAATAAGACTTTCTTACCTCTTTTGAAATCGAATAGTAGAATAATTATGACAACAAGTGAACTTGCACCACTTGACCCACTACCTTTTACAGGTTTATATGCAATCACTAAAAGTGCTTTAGACAAGTATGCATATTCTCTTGCAATGGAATTACAGCTCTTAGATATTCATGTTTCTGTCCTTAGAGCCGGAGCTGTAGATACAAACATGATTGGAGCATCTACTACTGCTCTTGAAAAGTTTTGTGCTAATACACAACTGTATGAATGTAATGCAAAACGATTTAAGAGTATTGTTGACAGTGTAGAATCCAAAAAAATTAAGAGCGAGCAAATTGCAAAAAAAGTAATAAGAATACTTAGAAAGAAAAACCCAGCATTTGCATACAATATAAATCGCAATAGATTATTGATACTCTTTAACTTGCTTCCAAAACGCATTCAAATGTGGCTTATCAAGAAAATTCTTAGTACAACATAAAGTGTGGGCATTCATTTCTACTGATTTTTGTAAATTTTAGACATTTTAGTAGAAATTTCTACTGAAATCCCCCAAATTTTCTATTTTTAGTATATCATAATACTAAAGGGTCCAAAATGAAGCAAATTATTGAGACAATTAAGCAAGAATTAGCAAACCATGAGAAGCAAATCTCTGTGCTTGAAGCAAAATTAGACAGCGCTGAACATGGAAAACTAGAAATAAAGTTAATTCATGGGAAAAAGAGATTTGCAAGGTATCTTCCCAGTGAAACTAGATATGAATATCTAGGAAACGCCAAACTTGATACCGTTAAGGCACTAGCACAAAAGCGCTACGATACCAATATTCTCAAAATTCTCAAAAAGCGGCAACTTGTACTTCAGAAGGGCCTTAAGATTTTAGAATCTTCAAATAACATTCTAGAAATAAATAATGTTTACGATAGTTTGCCTAGTGAGATTAAGCAATTTGTGAACCCCGTTGTATTTATGAATGAAGATTATATCAAGGACTGGCAGAACATATCCTACAGAAAACTTAATATCCCTCCAGATATACAATATTATACAGCAAAGGGAGAGCGGGTTAGGTCTAAGAGCGAGATTATCATAGCAGATCGCTTAAATCTTTTAGGTGTTCCTTATCATTATGAATATCCAATTGATCTTAAATTCACCACTCTATATCCCGATTTCATTGTCCTTAACACTCGTACGCATAAAACTTATGTCTGGGAGCACCTTGGCATGCTTGATAAGTCTGATTACGCCACAAGAGCAAAAGAGAAATTAGAGTTGTATGCAAAAGGAGACATACTTCTTGGCAAAAATTTAATAGTGACATTTGAGACTTCTCAAAGTGCATTAGATACAAAGTACTTAGATTTTCTTATAAAAGAGTATTTGAAATAAAAAGAAATTATTGGAGTACAGTCTCTTAGAAATACTCGCTTATTGCATCTTTTATATTCTTAGCAGTATCGCCTGCTGTCATACTAATTGGATTTGATTTTTCTTGTGCAATTTCTCCAGCTCTCCCATTAATGTAAGAAGCAGAAGCAACAACAAAAGGCAAGAAATCTTCTCTTTTTATAAGATTCTTATCTTGTAATGTCCACGATAAAACGGCAGCCAAAATCCCAGAAAGAACATCTCCGCTACCGGCTGTTGCCATACCAGGACAGCCTGAATTTGTAAGATAAGTGTATTTTCCATCAGTTACGATTGTAGCAGGACCTTTTAGAAGAAGTGTAATACTGTGCTTTGTTGCAAAATCTTCTGCCTCTTTTATGGGATTAGCCATAAAAGTGTCTATTTCACATCCCAGAAGTCTTGCAAATTCTTTTGCGTGTGGAGTTAGAACAATAGAGCATTTTGCATTTTTTAGTATTAAACTATCTTCTTTTAAGAGATTTGAAAGAACAGTAAGACCGTCTGCATCAATAATGAGAGCTCCAGTATAAGACAAAATAATATATGAAAGCATACGTTCTATTTGCTTAGAAACTCCAATACCCATACCAAAAGCAATAGTTCTCACACTAGCCATAAGAGCATCTATTTCTTCTTTTACAAACTGAATTTCTCCGTCAATGGAAGACATTGGATATAAAGTGCTTTCAAGTATTTGAGAGACAAGTGCAGGACATAAAGATTTTGCCGTTGCAATTTTTACAACTCCAGCACCTGAGCGCATTGCAGCATTAGCAATAGACGCCAGTTTTATAGCCCCGCAATATTTCAAAGAACCACCAACAAGAGCAATATATCCAAAATTCCCTTTGTTACAATAATTGGGACGGCTCTTGAAAACACTCTTAAAATCATTATGCTCAAGAACCCAATAAGGCCTGTCAACATTATCAATACCAATATTGCAATTAATATGTTCTTTCATGACATCTTTTGCCATATTAAGAAAATGTCCTGGCTTGTAACTTCCAATTGAAACAGTCAAATCTGACACAACGCACAGCTTTGAAAGACCATTATTGCCATTAAGGCCACTATTAATATCAACCGATATTCTATACGCACAGCTTTCATTTATATTTTCAATGACGCACTTGGCAGGGCCTGTTACATCACCCAAAAACCCTGTCCCAAAAATGCAATCCACGATAGTACTAAAACTTGAAAAAAGATTGTCTTTCTTTTCGCAAAGGCCGATATTATTGTCTTTCTTTTTATCAAAATTAACTTTTCTAGTATCAAGGGTGCTAAGGTCAACGACCTTGATACCTTTTTCAATACATTCATTAAGATAGAATGCCCCATCAATAGATGCTTTTTGTGAAAGTCTAAAAATTGTACAATCAATATTTGAGTCAAAAAGAAATTGTGCTAACACATATCCATCACCTGCATTGTTTCCACTGCCACACACAATAGCAACAGGTTCTTTCCATAGTCCTTTGTTATTTACAGAGTCAAATACAGCTTTACCCGCGCAAAACATAAGATCACGGCTGGAGGTTTTTGTTTCTATAGTATGTGCATCACTTTTTCTCATGTTTTCAACAGAAAGCACTTTTATCATTTTGCAAAAACCTCCTTGTCAGGTATTGCAAGTTTTAATTACTGTTTTCTTGCGTATTATCTTTATCTAATGTTGCTACAAGATAAGGATAAAAATTTTTGAAATCTCTTATTGTTGTAGGATCACCATGCCCCGGAAGTACATTTATATTTGGATTAAGTTTATATAATTTGTCTAAAGAATTTCTCATATCAATGTTAGAGCCTTCAATGTCTGTTCTTCCATAGCAACCCTTAAATAGAGTGTCTCCGCTTATGAGAATGTTGTCTTTTTCATCTAAGAGACATATAGAGCCTTTTGTATGACCCGGTGTATGAAGAACAGTAAAAGGGCCAATAGTAGAATTATCTTTCAGCAGAAGATTTGGAGTAGGTAATGGGCCGTCGTTACGCCCAAGGTGTGAAAAACGTCCATTAAGTGGCTCGTGTTCTCCAACAGCAAAAATAGCATTTGGATAAGCCATACAAAGTTCTTGTACTGCACCAACATGGTCAAAATGTGCATGAGTGAGAATTATGTGTGTCACATCTCCATTTATCTCTTGCATTATTCTTTTAGGTGAAAAACCCGGGTCAATGACAGCACAAAATCTAGATTTTATGCCGTCATTGGAGCATGTGTCCTCAATTATGTAACAATTTGTTTGTAAATGACCCACACGAATGCTTTTAATCTGCATCTTTTTCCTTACTGTAATTTATTTTAACTTTACGATTTTTATATATTTGTCCATTAAGTGACTCTATAACATTATTTGCAGCATCTTTTTTGATATAAATGAAAGAATAACTTGGTTTGTAAGCTATAGACACAATATCAGAAGCTTTGAGATTTGCTTTTTCACAAATAAATTGTGCAAGTTCTTTTGGTGAACTTTTGCTTGTTTTTCCAACATTGATATAAAAAGGCACAGCATCTTCTAGTGAAGTTTTGTTCGCTGATTTGTGTTCATCATTTTTGCTATGTGCTTGTCCATTGCTTCTTGGACGGCTTGAAGCGCGCCTAGAGTTTTCATTTTGAGTCATAAAAAGGTAAGCAAGAAGATACCCTCTCATAGTAAGAGGAACATTCTTTCTCATAATTTTTCTTATTTCTTCAAGTTCTTTTGGGTCATTGTAGAGTTTCATCTCTTCTACAAGTTCTTTGAATTTTTGACCTCTAATATCTGTAATGGTTTCTGCCATTTCATTATCTCCTGTGTTATGAAGTTCTTTCAAAACAGCTTTTACGCGCAAAGCTTATTTTTCAAAAACTTCTTCTAAATAGTATTTTTTTGTGAAGTGCTGTAAAAGTATACAACATTTTGCTTTTAATTTGCAGACGGTTTTTTGAGTATATGTTACAATTTGTGTCATGGCTGGACTTACTAGTGAAATAGAAGTACTTAGAAAAGAGATGGAAAAATCTCAAAATGACCTCTCTGTCTTACACATGGAACTTGGTGAAGTTGCAGCAAAATGGCATGATGCAATAAATTACTCGCCCTGCCAAAATCAATATGAAAAATTATGTGAAGTTGTCTCTCAAAAGGATGAAATAGACAGCAAAATAAACGCTTTACAAACTGCTATGGATAAAATGTCTTCTGGAGGAGAGCAAATGGCTCGTACTAAGTCTTCAATGAGAGATTTAGATGAGAAGTTTGAAACTCTAATATCCATGCTTGGAGCTGTTGCTGTTGAAATAGAGGCCTCTGGAAGACTTCCTGCTAGGCTCTCAAAATGTCTTGAGCCTATGCGTGAATATGAAAGAAAAGTACAAGACTGTGAAGACCACATTGCAAAAGCTGGCTCTGAGTCTAGAATTATTGGTCCTTTATACAATAAGAAACTTGAGAGGCTAAAAAAAAGCTTGGATTCTGTGTTTTATCAAGTAGGTCACAAGCTTTATAAATCTGGAAATTTTAGAGATTTGCCAGGGGATCATGCTAAAGATATTCTCTCTCAAATGGAGCAGATTAGGTTTCTAAAGCGCAATTATAAAAATACACTTCTTGACCAAAAATCCATAGTAGATGGGGCTCAAGATTCTCTTATGAATATGGGTGCATATGGAGAAGAAAGCCGTCAACTTAAAGCTTTGCAAAGTCAAGAAAAACAAATAATGCAAGTTCTTGAACAAAAATTTACAGATTATGGAGAAGTTTTGTCTGATGGCATGCAGTTCTGGCTTGATAAAGATGCGCCTGAAGAACTTATGCAATGTTGTTCTAGAATTATTGAAAAAGAAAACTCAATGGAGCGTCAAGCTCTTATTATGCAGCACCTTCTCATGGAGCGTGATATTGAAATTCATAATATGCAACTTTCTCAGCTTGCTGAGCAAATGAATCATCTCAATACTCAGGCCCTTGCAATTGAAAATCAAAAGAAAGAATTACAGCAAAAAGTTGATGCTCAACTTAAAGCTATCTCTGAGCTTAAGATGAAACAAAATAAACTTGTGCAAGAAAATCAAAGAAAGACAGAGAATATGGAGAAGTTATGTTAGACGATCTATTAAAAGAAATTGCACTGTATTTTGAGAAATCAGGGTTCCAAATCTTGACTGCAGCTATTGCAGCTTTTTTTGGAATTTTGATTATTAAAAATGTTCTAAAACTTGTAAAAGTTGGAATTTTAGCTAGTGATTTAGATAATGCACTTGTGCATTTTGTGCTTGCAATAGTCAAATATGTTCTTTATTTGTTCTTGATTTTGTACTGTCTTAACGTGCTTGGACTTCCGTTATCGGGCTTTGTTAGTGCTATATCGGCATTGACGCTGGCCATTGGATTGGCTGTAAAAGATTTAATTGGAAGTGTTGCAAATGGCATTATGCTTGTAAGTACGCATCCTTTCAAGGAAAATGATTATGTTGAAATTGGCGGGATTGGTGGCACAGTGCAAGAATTGACGCTCATGCATACTGTGCTTTTTACGCCTGATAACAAGAAAGTTATGCTGCCTAATTCCAAAGTTTTTGGCTCGGATATTGTGAATTTTTCTGCAAATGAATTGCGTCGTATAACGATTCCAGTTGAAGTTGATTACAATGCTAATTATAAAGAGGTTCAGCAAATACTCTTAAAAGTAGCAAATGAGCATCCTTTAGTGTGTGCAGAGCCGGCGCCCAGTGCAAGATATAATTTTGAAGGGGAGTCTGCTGTGCATTATGATGTTAAAGTTTGGTGTCATAATGAAGATTACTGGCCTGTTTCATACGATTTGAGTGAGCAATTGTATACAGCTCTGTTTGAAAATCATGTAGATGTTCCATATCCACAATTAACTGTTAGTTATAGAAAGGAGGGTGAATGATATGACAGAGTCTTTGTTAAAAATGCTTGGAACGTGTCTTGCTTGGGGCATTTCGTATTTAGTCATCCTCTATATCACAAACAAGATGGGCGTTGGGTACAATGTGCTTAAGAACTCGCTTAAATTGCTAGTTCAGCTCAAAAAATTATGCGTATCATTGCATTCTCAGTTATCATCAAGTGGTTTCTCGCAACATTCTAGAGGTGCAATAAATTGTTTGAAAAAAGTTGTTAGATGTGAAAGAGGAATTGCAAGAATTTTGACTGTCTATATTTTTGACAATAGAGATGATAAAGCTGTCTCTCAAGCTATGGATTTAATTTCAAGTATTCCTGAATATGCTAGAAAAGCAGCTGCTATTGCAAGTGAAGCAAGTTCTTCTAATGCAAGTGAAAGTGATAATGACATGAAGAATGCTGAACTAGATACTGTTTTTGCTAAAATAGATGATTGTATTGCCCGTTCTAGTAATCTCATTAAAGAATCTATTGACCGTGACATGAAAGAAGAACTTTTACGCGTTTAGTGTATTTTATATTGGAGTCTTTAAGTTCATTGTTCAATTTTGATGAAATAATGGAGATTTAGTGGAGATTTTGTAATGATGGCGCCAAAGAGGCATATTGCTGTATTTTTAATTCTATTTGTAGGCCTTTGTGCTATTGTTGCAAGTTCTCACTTGGAAGTAGAGACATCTCATTTTAATATTATTTATGAGCCTCAATGTTATAAAAGTGCAAGTCTTATTGCTTCTAGTTGTGAAGAACAATATTCTTATTTATGCACATTATTTGGACTTGATCCAAACTTAAAAATCCCAGTTGTTATAACGTCTGAGTATAAAGTTTTGAATGCTTACTATACTTCTTATCCTTCAAACAGGATAGTTTTGTTTGACACTGTCCCTAATAACGGAAGTCTTTCAAATTATCCAAATACATTGTTGTATGTGTTTCGTCATGAGCTATCTCATGCTTTTACAATGAATATAAGAAGCAATTTTTGGCAACATATTTCAAATGTCTTTGGAGATATTGTTTCTATTGCTCCTTTGTTATACACATATCCTTCAATGGCAGAGGGTGTTGCCGTTTTATGTGAAAGTATGGACGGTTATGGGCGCCTGAATGATTTATATGTAACTAGTATTGTGCGTCAAGCTAAACTTGAAGGGCTTTTTCCTTCTTGGATTGATATTGCGGGTGCTATGGACACTTATCCTTCTTCTTCACTGCCGTATATTTTTGGTGGTGCATTTTTATCGTATCTTTCCAATGAATATGGCTCTGATAAAGTTTTTGAAGCATTTAAGAATTTTGGAAAAATCAATTGGTTTAACGATACTGCTGCAATAATTGAAAATATCATTGGAGTTCCTTTTGATGTTTTGTGGGTAGGTTTTTATAACTCAATAGAAACTCCGTCTAATCTTGTTTATGGGTCTTCTTTGGATTGTCTTTCTAAAGGCTCGTCTTATTCTAAAGGTTCGTATGACAATTTTACACTAAGTTCTACAGGTGAGATTTTCTTTGTTGATTGGGCTTCTTATTCATTATTAAAGATTGATGAGAACTTAAGTGATGTATCCAAAGTTGCAAGTGTTGTGCCATATGGCTCACAAGGCTCTGGGATTGATGTTTCAAAAAACAATAACATTTTAGTTCCTTTTATTTCATCAAAAAGTTCTAGTGTAAAAGTTCTTAATTCTAAAGGAAAAACTCTTGCTACTTACAGTTTCAAAGATAGAGATGTACGAGGTGGGTGTTTTGTTGAAAATGCTTCATTCTGTGGCGTTCTCTTGTATACTGCAAAAGGCCAAGAAACGTATCTTGAGTTATATGAAGTTGATAAAGATTTCTCTCTTTTGGGAGAACCAATAAGTGTGTATCCTTTAGGTTATGGCGTTGTTGCAAGTGATTTTACATCTTTTGATGAAGAGAAAGTTGCTTTTATCTTGGTTTGTGGAAATCATTATAATTTAGCTGTTTTGTCTTATGATGTTGAAAATAAATCTATTGCAATAGAAATACTTGATAATCCTAAAAATGTTATTTTTAAGTCGCTTTCAAAAGGCATTTCTTCTGATGGCAGTAGCATTTTTTCATTTTGCTGGTATCCTTCACAAGACAGTGGAATTCTAAACGACAGTTCTTCTTTTGGTCGCTATGGTGAATTTGACCCAACTACAATGGCTTTTAGGCTGTCATATACAAATGTATTTGGAGGAGTTTGCAGCCCTTTACGCCTTGGAGATACAATTTTGTTTTCTTCTGCTATGTACAATGGTGACCGTGTTGCAGAAGTGTCTATTGAGAGTTTGAGTTTAAGTGATTTTGAAGAACTGGGACATTTCTTGTACGAAACTCCAACTCTAGGAG
>CAVDLI010000018.1:0-24308 GCA_963609725.1 bacterium
CATTTATTGATTTGTATCTTTTAGATGCTAAAACGTTAAGTTATAAAGTTGCCTCCAAGTTTTGTGGTCTTTCAAAATACTGTGACAGCATAGTGCCTGTGATGTTTTTTCTTAAACAACAGCATCCAAAGACAAGTCTTGAGGGTAGAGTAGACGGTGTTTTAATACGTCATCTTGTATTCCCTGGTACATTAGATAGCACAATGGACTTTTTAGAATGGTTTTCAACTAATTTTAAGAACAATTTTTATTTGTCTCTTATGACTCAATTTGTGCCACCTCTTAATGACCCGGGTTTTCCCAAAATTACACAAGAAGAATATTCTTTGCTACTTGATGCTCTTGATAATTTTGAAATTGATGGTTTTGTACAAGAAATGTCTGACAATGAAATTCTCTGGATTCCTGATTTCAGAAAAGATGAGCCTTTCCCTAAAGGTTTTGCAGAGCCTCTACCTTCTTTCTTAAAAATGAAAGAGTCTTTTGCAAAAACCTCTAAAGAGACATATTTTGTTTGAAAGCTCTTTAATATCAGCCTATAGTCGTGCCTACAAAAGGCTCTCCTTTGAGGATTGCAATTGTGTTGTCCATGTTGCGACCGTCTGCACAAATGACCTTTATGTTTGATTCTTGTGCAAGTTTTGATGCAATTGGATCAAATGGAACGTTGTTGCCAGGTATCCAAGTGTCTCCTACCATTTTGCGGAAATCTTTCCATGTGATGTTATCAATTGGAGTTGCATTGGGGTCTTTTCGTGGGTCAGCAGTATAAATTTGAGCAATATTAGAAAGGTTTATGACTGTTTTTGCCCCAAAACGGCGTGCAAGATAAACAGCGTCGTTGTCTGTTGAAAATCCTGGTTTCCATCCGCCTGCAACAAGAACACGGCCTTTGAATTCAATTGAGGGTGAGGAAGGATCTGTTACAAGGTCATCTTTACAAAAGTCTCCAAAAATGGATTTTACAAGTTCTCCGTTGATGTGTGTGGCTCTTATTCCAATCCAATCTTGCACGTTTGCATTTTGCTTAGATTCTTCAATAATTGTGCGATATGCTTTTTGATATAATCTAGCTGGTGCACCACCTCCACAAACAAATATGAGTTTTGCATCTGCATTATCCTTCAAATACGATGTCATTTTATCTAAGAATGTTGTAAGAAACTCACAATTGACGTTATCAGGTGCTATGATTGAGCCACCTACAGAAAGAACATAAATGCTCATGAGAACTCTCCTCTTTATTGTGCTTTTGTGATTTTATTGCTTGAATGGCCTTATGACAAGGTTTGTGGCTATTTTTGTGTTTAGAGTTTTTTTAGAGAAATTGTTGTACCTGTAGTTGTGTAAGTAGTTTTGTAAGTCTCTGCATTATATTGTTCCTGCATGGCACAGGCGAATACAGGAACAAATTTGATTTGTATGGAAAGAATATAATTTAGAGCTATTGATTATTTTTCTTTGTCTTTGCTACTTTCAGTTTCTCCTTCAAATTTAGTTTCTCCTTCAAATTCTGTTTCTTCTAGAATTTCAACTGTACATTCTAAATCTTCCTCTTGAACGTCTTCGCCCAAATCCACTGCACTGGCAACATTTTCATTAAGTAGCTCTATCTCTGAAGTCTTGGCTTGTGAAATGTTATTTTGAGGTATTTGTGTATGAGTAGCAAATTTTTCATTTTTATTTCTCTCTGTAGCTTTTTGTATACTTTCTTGAGAAATGTTTTTATTTTGACGTTCAGGTTGGAACTCAATATGTTCTGCTATAATAGTAACAACTTCATGAGGAATTCCATTAGTTTCCCATTGCATTTGGCGCAATCTTCCAACTACGCGCACGCCACGTCCTTTCTTTAGATAATCTAGACATGCTTGTACTGAAGGCCCAAAAACTTCAATAATGAAAAATGATGTATCAGCTGTCCACTTTCCATTTTTCAAGTAATAGCGATTATTTGCTATTGAAAACTGGCATTTTTTGAAGTTTCCTCCAAAAATGATTTCTTTAGGATCTCTTGTGAGATTTCCTTCTACGAGAACTGTGTTTAAGTTGTTCATAGACTACTCCTACAAAGGGCTAGCTTTATAAGACTTTATAAGACTAGATTAGAACATCCGTACACAACGGACTTTGTGTTCCATTTTTCCCTTCAATAGGCTAGTTACAAAAAATATACCGTTTTCATTCACGATTTTAGAAAAATTATTTTAGAAAAGTAAAAATTACTTTTTCTTGTCCTCCACAAATCATACCCAAGTCAGATGAAGTATCAAGTGAAAAATCTTTTAAGATGAAGTCTATATTATCTTTCATCATTTGTTTTGCAATTTCTATTGCAGTTTTCTCTATTGCACCGCCTCCAATTGTGCCATGCAAAGTTCCATTTTGTTCAACAAAAAGTTGGCTCCCAACAGAACGCGGAGCAGAGCCGTGTTTTTCAACAATTCTTACATCTACACCAGAATTGTATGCCATAGTGCGTAAAATTGCAGGATCAATTGTGACTAAGTTTTTATTTGTGCGGAAAACAGAAATAATTTCAGCCATGATTGAAATTGCAATTTCTTCAGGAGTGACAGCTCCAATTTTTAGACCAATAGGAGAGTGGACTTTTTCTAATTGTTCTTGTGAAAATCCCTTTTGTCTCATTTTCTCCATTGTAGAGGCAACTTTGGCTTTTGAACCAATCATTCCAATGTAAGAATTGCTGTGGCAAAGTGCATATTCCAAGCAAGCTGAATCGTATGAGTGCCCATGAGTAACAACGACATAATAAGGAGCATATATGTCGTAATTTGTTTTAAGAATTTCTTCATAAGGCATTGTTATACGAGAAGCAAGAGGAAATCTTTCTTGTGTACAAACATCACAACGTTCATCTGCAACAGTAATTTTCATGCCTTGTAGGACAGCAAGATCATAAAGTGCTTTTGATACATGTCCTGCTCCAAAAACAAAAAGATGAGGTTCTGGTTTGATTAGTTCATTAAGAATTTTATCACTAGGCGCTTTTAGACTAAGTTCATTACAGTTATCTGTTTTATAACAAGCTACCTTACAGCCAGATATTCCACAATTTGATATCTCATTAGCAATATTAGAATTAGTATTTCTTGTTGCAAGAACTTTGCCATTTTGGAGAATTTGCATATCTCCAGTTGTAATGTCAGTTATTCGCTGAACATCTCCCTCTCCTAAAGCATTTAGAAATTTTTCGTAAAAGGAGTTGCGGACATTGTGATTTTGCAAAACACCACTTTCAATATTACTAATACCATTAATATCATTTTTGCTATTATTTGTATCATTTGTAGACATTTTTGAATTATCTGGAAAATTATTCACTTAAAATCTCCTTTAAGCATTCTAACGTTGTATCTATTTCTTCTTGTGTTGTAAAAGGGCCTGGCGAGAAACGCAATGTGCCGTTTGGAAAAGTTCCAATAGTTTTATGTGAAGCAGGAGAGCAATGTAAGCCAACTCTTGTTTCAATACCACATCTTTCAAGTAATTGTGCAGAAATATATGAAATATCTTTTTTTGATGACACAATTGAAATGACATTAGTTCTTTTTTTCTTATTTGAGATGTCAAATTTTGAACTATTGAATTTTGAACTGTCGAGTTTTGCACCAACAATTTCAATACCATCAATAGAACATAGCCCATTATATAGTTGTTTTGTTACACTGCTTGTTTGAGATTCAAGTTTTTCCAGATTAGTAAGTGTAAACTCTACAGCTTTTGCAAAACCAAGTATTCCAGGTAAGTTTAGAGTTCCAGGTTCAAGTCTGTCTGGCAATGAGTGTGGAATTTCTTCACTATCACTTTCAGACCCAGTTCCTCCAGCAATTAAAGGCTCCATTGATAAAGCAATATCGTGTCTTAGAACCATTCCTCCAACACCTTCAGGGCCCAAAAAGCCCTTGTGAGCTGTAAAACAAATGCCAGAAGCATTCAAAGAATTCATTTTTAAGTCAATAAAAGGGGAGGCCTGCGCACTATCAACGAAAAAGAGGAGATTATGTTTTTTTGCAATATTGGCTAGCTCTTGTACATTTTCCACGTGGCCAGACACATTCCCACAAGCATTTATAATCATTGCTTTTGTATTTGGCTTTATAAGTTTTTCAACTTCATCAAGTTTTGAATACCCCTCAGAAGTTGCTGGAATTCTAGAAAAAGGAATTTTGCATTGAACAAGAGGTCTCATTACAGCATTGTGTTCACTAGATGTAACAATAATGTGACCGGGTTCTTTGCTACTATTGCCACAAAGAACTCCTTTTATAATCCAATTCAATGATTCTGTAATAGAGCGTGTGAAAATTACATCTTCTGGCCTGTCATGACCGTAAAAAGATGCTAGAGTTTTGCGCAAAGAGTAGATTTGTTCAAAAAGGGAAAAAGCACGTTCACTTTCTGTTCTATTGGGGTTGAGACAGTCATTTTCCAAGAAGTTAGACATTGTTTTGCAAATATCCGGAGCTTTAGGAAAAGATGTTGCAGCATTATCAAGATATATTCTTTTCATTTCTCTCTCAAATCATATCATAAAATATCATAAAATGACGTTTTAGGACTCCATAAAACATCACAAAATAATAGCACAAATATCTTACATTCCTCAACTTCCATTGTATTTACAAAAAAAATATGGTATTCTCCCGTTTGTAAAGGAGATTTTTGTATGAAATCAAAAATTGAAAGCTCAAAAAGTTTGTCAAAAGATAAAATTCTTTTGATTGTAACTGGTTGTGTTGTAGGAATTGCTGCAATACTTCTTACAATTTTTGGAAATCCTGGAAACATGGGATTTTGTATTGCATGTTTTATTAGAGATATTTCCGGTGCTGTGAAACTTCATAATGCAAGTGCAGTACAGTATTTAAGACCTGAAATTATTGGGCTTGTACTTGGTTCTTTTATCATTAGTTTAGTAAAAGGTGAATTTAAGCCTCGTGGCGGGTCATCTCCAATGCTTCGTTTCATGATTGCTTTTTGTGTTATGATTGGCGCACTTGTATTCCTTGGCTGCCCTCTTAGAATGGTTCTTAGACTTGCAGCCGGAGACCTTAATGCACTAGTTGCTCTTGTAGGATTTGCTTGTGGAATTGCAATTGGGTGCTATTTCCTTAACAACGGCTTTTCTCTTGGTAAAGCTTATCCTCAAAATGCACTTGAAGGCGCAGCACTTCCTGCAATTAATGTAGGACTTCTTGTTCTTGCTCTTTTTGGAACCGCTCTTCTTAAATATTCTGAGTCTGGACCCGGCTCTAAACATGCACCAATTATTCTTGCACTTTCTTGCGGTCTTATTGTTGGCATACTTGCTCAAAGATCTAGAATGTGCTTTGCAGGTGGAATAAGAGACATCATTCTTCTTAAAGACTGGAGCCTTACACTTGGATTTATTGCTGTATTTGTTTCAGCACTCATTTTTAACCTTATTGCCGGTAATTTTAAGCTTGGTTTCACAGGTCAGCCAGTTGCACATGCACAGCACATTTGGAACTTCCTTGGAATGGTCGTTGTAGGACTTGGCTCTGTCATGCTTGGCGGATGTCCTTTGAGACAGCTTATTCTTGCAGGTGAAGGTAATTCAGACAGCAGTATAGCTGTTCTGGGATTTTCTGTAGGCGCTGCATTTGCACACAACTTTGGACTTGCAAGCTCAGCTGCATCTGACACTAGCCTTGGCGGGCCTGGAACAAACGGAAAAGTTGCTGTTTTCATTTGTCTTGCATTCTTATTGATTGTTGCATGCGTGAAAACATTTGCACTTAATTCAGAAAAGAAATCTGCTTAATTTAGACCGATACCTTTGTATTAAGGCCACAGTTTAAACTGTGGCTTTAGAAGTTTTTACAAAACATTAGGAGAAATAAAAATGTTAGAATTAGATTTAACAGGACTTAGTTGCCCAGAACCTGTAGTAAAAACAAAAAAAGCACTAAAAGATAATCCACAAGGTGTGATTTCAGTTGTTGATAACCGTGCAGCATTAGAAAATGTATCTAGATTTGGACGTGCTATGGGGTATAAAGTAAACGCTGTGGAGAAAAACGGCGCATGGAGAATAGAAATGAAGAAGTAACAACCTCAAAAGAACTTACGAACATGACATGTGTTGCTACTTTTGAAAACCATTATAAAGCAATGCTTTTTAAGAAGGGGATGGGTGAAGAATGTGTTCTTAAACCTGTCCCTAGACTGCTTTCTTCTTCTTGTGGAACAGCAGCTTTTTTTTCACTTTCACAAGTAAATAACTGTCCAGATAATTCATTTCAAGAAAATTGTAATTCTCAAGAGCATTGCGCGTTGCAATTAAATCTCACAAAGGAACTTAAGAGTTTAGTAGAGGCAATTTACAAAATGGAAAGCAAAGAAGGAGATAAAGATGGAAGATTTGTTGAAATATACAGAGAAAACAATAAACTCTAAAAGTGATCCTCTTTTACACGAAGGGAAAAGTGGTATAAAGCTTACTAGCATGGTAAAGACATCGGGCTGTGCTGCAAAACTTCCACCAGGAAAGCTTCATCATGTCATAGATAGTCTTCCCCTTATGTCAAGCGATAGGCTTCTTGAAGGTTTCGAGAATGCTGACGATGCTCTTGTTTATTCTGTGGATGGTGATATTGTCTCTGTCCAAACTGTAGATTTCTTTCCTCCAATGGTAGATGACCCTTATATTTTTGGGCAAGTTGCAGCAACAAATGCGCTTTCTGACATATATGCAATGGGAGGAGAGCCAAATGTTGCAATGAATCTTGTATGCTTTCCATCATGCTTAGAACTTGATGTCCTACGAAACATACTTTTAGGTGGAATTGATAAAGTTCGTGAGGCTGGGGCTATCATTGCTGGAGGTCACACAATAGCTGACCCAACACCAAAATATGGCCTTTGTGTTACAGCGTTCATGAAAAAAAATGATGTTTGGTCTAACAAAGGAGCTCAAGTAGGAGATTGCATAATTATTACAAAAGCGTTGGGCGTTGGTATGATGAATACAGCTGCCAAAGCCGGAGAAGTAAAACAAGAAGATTTTGAAGTAACAATCAAATCTATGACTACTCTTAATAAAAGAGCGCGTGATTTAGCTCGTGATTTGACAGTTCATGCAGCAACAGACATAACAGGTTTTTCATTGTCAGGACACTTATCTGAATGTGCTGATGCATCCAATGTAACAATAGAAGTTTCTCTTGATAATCTTCCAATTCTTCCAGGAGCTCTAGAAGCAGCACGCTTTGGTCTTGTTCCAGAGGGTCGTTACACAAATGAAGATTATCTTTTTTCAAAAGTTTCATTTCCTAGTGGTACACCATTAGAGTTAAAAGATATTGTTTTTGGGCCGGAAACAAGTGGGGGTCTTGCACTATTTATGCCAGAGTTAGATGCTAACAAATTCATTGAGAGAATGGGCTTGGATTGTGTGCGCTCAATTGGCCATGTTGTTCCAAGAACAGAAGTAAGTGTCAAATATAAGTAAACAAAAACCTCTGAACTTTGTGCAAAAATTTTGTTTTGTGTTTTTTGTGTGTCAAATTATATAAAAATGTCAAAAAAGCTCACTTTCTTTGTAAAAAAGATTTAAGTTTGTTTCAGTTATTATTTATGGAGAAGAGCTTATGAAACATTTAAGTAGAAAACGTATTATTTTTGTATCATGTCTAGTTATTGCAATACTAGTTTCTTCTTGTTCTTCTGTAACAACATCTCAAGACGGACAAGAGAGTCAAGAAGAAACTAGTTTTCAGATAGAGTCAGGAAACCCTCCTGCAAAACCTAGTGGCTCAGACGCTCCTGATGGTTTTGGAGGTCCTAATAGTCCTCATGGCCCAAATGATGGAAATCCACCAAGTGGAGGCCCTAGTGGCGCACCCGGAGGTTTTAGCGGAGGTTCTCAAACTGTAACACAAGGAACAAGTGCAAATACAATAAGTGAAGATGGCACTTATGAGAATATCACTTATGAGTCAACTGGAGATGATGAGAATGCTTTAAGAGTTGAAGATGCAACAGTTGTCTTAAATAATATTACTGTCAATAAAAATGGTGGTGCTACATCCAACACTGAAAGTGGTGATTTTTACGGTATGAATGCAGCATTGCTTGCAACAGATGGTGCAAATGTAACAATAAATGGTGCTACAGTGTATTCAAATGCTCAAAATGGTAATGGAGTTTTTAGCTATGGTAGTGGCACAGTTGTTACTATAAACGACAGTACAATTACAACAAAGCAAGATAACTCTGGTGGCCTTCAAACGACAGGTGGTGGCACAATGTATGCAAAAAACCTTGTTGTTGATACAAGCGGTAATTCTTCAGCAGCTATTAGGTCTGATAGAGGCGGTGGAACTGTTGTAGTAACAGGTGGCTCTTATACTAGTAATGGATATAATTCTCCAGCTGTATATTCAACAGCAAGTATTACTGTAAGTGATTCAACTCTTACTGCCAATAATTCAGAAGCTCTTGTAATAGAAGGCAAAAACAGTATCTCTCTTGAAAATTGTACAGTTTATGGCAATATGAGTGATACTTTGGGAACAAGTTCCAGTGAGAATGTCCATAATGTAATGATATACCAGTCAATGTCAGGCGATGCCGCTGTTGGAACATCTTCATTTTCTATGGTAGGTGGAACTCTTACTTCCAATAATGGGGATATGTTCTATATTACAAATACTTCATGTACAATTGCGCTTTCTAATGTAGAAATTATAAATAACGATAATGATTCGTATCTCTTTAATATCACAGGAAATAGTGCATTGCGGGGCTGGGGTAGTGCCGGCAGTAATGGAGCACAAGCTGCAATTGTATGCTCAAATCAAGATTTGGAAGGCTCTATAAGAGTTGATGATATTTCAACACTAAATCTTACTTTAAGTGAGGGCAGTTCGTTTACAGGAACAATAAATGTAGTTGCTAACACAGAGGGCGGTTCTTCTGTAGAAAACAATGCAGTTATAACTATAGATGAAGGCTGTTCTTGGACTCTTACAGGGGATAGCACAATCACTAGCATAACTTGTAACGGCACAATAAATTATAATGGGTATTCAATTACGCTTGCTAACGGTACAGTTCTAAAGTAAAAGCAATTTTGTTTTATTTTTTTGCGTAACAATTAAAATTTATTTGGAATAATTTTGACTGGTTTGATGTTGCATATTCAAATATTTCAATAGTATAATCCAAAGTATATGACATTCCTTTTTTAGGAAGTAATTTTGGAGGAAAAAATGAAGAAAGCATTGTTCGTTCTTTTAGTTCTCTGTCTCTCTTTCTCTGTTTTTGCACAGGGCGCTCAAGAAACAAAGGCAAAAGATGCTTATGCAATCGCCATGATTACAGACTACGGCGATATCACAGACCAGTCTTTCAACCAGACAACATATGAAGCTTGTAAGGATTATGCAGAGGCTCACGGTATTACATTCAAATACTATAAGCCAGCAGGAGACAATACAGCTGACCGTGTAGCTATGGTTGAACAGGCAATTGCTGAAGGTTACAATATTATTGTTATGCCAGGTTATGCTTTTGCTGGTACTGTCGTTCAGGCAGCTCCTCAGTACAAAGATGTTAAGTTTGTTGCTCTCGACGTTTCTCTTGGTGATTTGCTTGGTGAAGCTGTTGGTGCAGCATATGATTATAACCCATCAAACTGGAATCTTGCTGATTATGTTGACCTTAGCAATGTTTACTGCATTGTTTACCAGGAAGAGATTGCTGGTTACCTTGCAGGTTATGCAACAGTTGCTCTTGGTTATACAGAGCTTGGTTTCTGTGGCGGTATGGCAGTTCCTGCAGTTGTCCGTTATGGTTATGGTTTTGTTCAGGGTGCTGATGCAGCAGCTGCAAAACTTGGTAAGACAGGAACAATCCAGTACACATATGCAAACCAGTTCTTTGGTGATGCTGATATAACAGCTGCTATGGATGCTATGTACAAGAATGGTGCACAGGTTGTATTTGCTTGCGGTGGTGGTGTATATACATCAGTTGCTGAAGCAGCATCAAAAGTTAACGGCAAGGTTGTTGGTGTTGACGTTGACCAGAAACCAATTATTGATGGTCTTTATGGCAAGAGCCTCACAGTTACATCTGCAATGAAGGGTCTCTATTCTTCAACACAGTCAACATTAAAACTTATCATTGAAGATAAAGCATGGGACACTGTTGCTGGAACAATTGGAAACCTTGGACTTATTTCTGGATCAGATGTTGAAGCTAACTTTGTTGGTATTCCTCTTTCTGGAACAGAGTGGTCAGATTCCTTCACAAAGGAAGATTACACAGCTCTTGTTAATGACATTTTCACAGGAAAGGTTGTTATTTCTAACGACACAACAGTTTCTGCTGCAGACAACGCAAAGACACTCACAGTCAAGGATCTTGGAAATATCAAATAATTTTGACTATGTCTTTGAACTGGACCGTCCTTGGGCGGTCCTTTTTTTTACTATTTTCTATTGTGATTGAGTGTAAGGTGTAATAAAATTAGTATAAATGACTTAAGGTTTTCTTTTTCAAAAGAGCCTGAATGATAAGGAGGCATACCTTGGCAGAGCAGTATGCAATTGAGATGCTGAATATTACCAAGAAGTTCCCAGGTATTATTGCTAATGACAATATTACTTTGCAACTTAAGAAAGGTGAAATTCATGCACTTCTTGGTGAAAACGGAGCAGGTAAGTCCACACTTATGAGTGTCCTGTTTGGTTTGTATCAGCCAGAAGAGGGTATTATAAAGAAGGATGGTGTAGAGGTTCAAATTAGAAATCCAAATGATGCTAACGCTCTTGGAATTGGAATGGTGCACCAACACTTCAAACTTGTTGAGTGTTTTAGTGTTCTTGACAACATTATTTTGGGTGTTGAACCTACCAAGCACGGCTTTCTTCAAAAAGATGTTGCAAGAGAAAAAGTACTTGCTCTGTCTGAGAAATATGGACTAAAAGTTGAGCCAGACGCATTAATTGAAGATATTACTGTTGGTATGCAACAGAGAACTGAGATTCTCAAGATGCTATATCGTGATAATGAAATTCTCATATTTGATGAGCCAACTGCTGTATTAACGCCTCAAGAAATTGATGAACTTATGCAAATCATGAAAAATTTAGCTGCAGAAGGTAAGTCAATTCTCTTTATTTCTCATAAGCTTGCAGAAATCATGGCAGTTTCTGATAGATGTTCAGTTCTTAGAAAAGGTAAGTACATTGGAACTGTAGAAACAGCAAAAACAAATATTGAAGAACTGTCTTCAATGATGGTTGGAAGAAACGTCAATTTCCATGTTGAAAAGAAACCAATGACACCTGGTGAAGTTGTTCTTGAAATTGACAATATGACTGTTGCTTCTAAAATACACAAGAATAATGCTGTTAAGAATGTTTCTCTTAAGGTAAGAAGAGGTGAAATTGTTTGTATTGCAGGTATTGATGGTAATGGACAAACAGAGTTTGTTCATGGGCTTTCAGGCCTTGATCCTCTTGTTTCTGGAAAGATTATACTTGAGGGCAAAGATGTTACTAAGTCTTCTATACGTCAAAAAAGTATCCTTGGTGTAAGTCATATTCCAGAAGACCGTCATAAACATGGTCTTGTTTTGGATTATTCACTAGAAGATAATCTTGTTCTTCAAAATTATTTTGAGCCAGAATTTACAAATAAATTTGGTTTCTTGAAACGAGATGCAATAAGAAATTATGCAGAAAAAATTATTGATGAGTATGATGTTCGTAGTGGACAGGGCCCAATAACAGTTGCACGTGCTATGAGTGGTGGTAACCAGCAAAAAGCTATTGTTGGAAGAGAAATTGAAAAATCTCCAGAGCTTCTTATTGCTGTACAGCCTACAAGAGGACTTGATGTTGGTGCAATTGAATTTATTCATAAGCAAATTGTTGCTCAACGTGATGCGGGAAAGGGAGTTCTTCTTGTTTCTCTTGAACTTGATGAAGTTATGGATGTATCGGACCGCATTCTTGTTATGTATGAAGGTGAAATTGTTGGAGAATTTGATCCTAAAAAGACTACTGAAGAAGAGCTTGGTTTGTATATGGCTGGTGCAAAGAGAATGGAGGTTAGAGCATGAAAAAGAACATTTTGAAATCTAACAGAGTACAATCTTTACTTGCATCTTTAATTTGTGTAATTCTTGGTCTTTTAATTGGTTTGATTGTACTTTTGTTGATTAACCCGGCAGGAGCTTTTGCAGCTATTGGAACACTTCTAAAGAACTTTTTGATCTATCCAATGGCTTCTTTAAGAATAAAATATTTTGGAGCTACTTTAGTAAAAACTGTACCTTTGTTGCTTTGTGCTTTGAGTATTCTTTTTAGTTACAAAGTAGGGCTTTTTAATATTGGATGTTCTGGTCAATATACAGCTGGTTGCTGTGCTGCGTTATATGCAGCTATAAAATGGGGTTGGGGCTGGTTTCCTTGTATGCTTCTTGCAATTATTGCTGGAGCTCTAGCCGGTGCAATTGTAGGTGTTTTGAAATCTTATTGTAACGTTAATGAAGTAATATCTGGTATTATGCTCAACTGGATTATCCTTTATTTGACAAATACAATTCTTTCAAATGTAAAAGAACCAACATCTCCTTACACATATCAACTTTCACAATATGGACCTAAAGCATTGCTTCCAACTTGGGGTTTGGACAAGCTGTTTAATAACAATTCTAATGTTACAATGGCAATTCCAATCTCAATAATTATTGCTGTGATTATTATGATAGTCTTAAATAAGACTAAGTTTGGTTATGAGCTTAAAGCCACTGGTTTTAACAAAAATGCTGCAAAATATTGTGGAATGAAAGAAAACAGGAACATAATTCTTTCTCTTGTAATTTCAGGTGCTTTAGCTGGTCTTGGCGCTTCTTTGTATTATCAAACTGGTATACAGCAATGGGAATGTACAACTGCAAGTGTCCCAGGTATGGGATTTAATGGTATTGCAGCAACCTTCCTTGGTGGATTAAATCCTATTGGAACAATTTTTGCTTCTTACTTTATTCAACATATAACGCTTGGTGGCGCTTATGTTGACAAAACAATGTATTGCTCACAGATATCGGACTTAATTTCTGCTATAATCATTTATTTGTGCGGTTTTGTTCTCTTCCTTAAGTTAATGATAAATGCTGTTGTGCAAAAGATTGAAACAAAAAAGGCTTTGAAGAATGAAAATTCCAAGAAGGAGGGGAAATAAATGATTTTACTTATACAATATACTCTTATCTTTTCATCTGTATTAATCCTCGTAGCTCTTGGTGGTTGTTTTTCTGAACACTCTGGTGTAATTAACCTTGGACTTGAAGGTATCATGGTTATGGGTGCTTTAGGTGGTGCTTTAGCTATGAAGTATCTTCCTTTAGCAATTCCTGGTTTCTTTTACGTTCTACTAGTTCTGTTTTTTGCTATTTTGATTGGTGTTCTTTATTCTTCACTTCTTGCTGTTGCATGTATTAACTATAAAGCAGACCAAACAATAGTTGGAACTGCTTTGAATTTACTTGGAACTGCAGCTGCAACAGTTATTGTGAAAGCTATCAACACAGCAGAGAACGTTAACAATGTGTCATCTGAAATATCATATATTCAGCCAAAGAAAAACTTTGTCGCATATATTGGCGAGTTTGAATTTAACTGGTTTATGGTAATTACTGTTATTGCATTGGCAATTGCGTATGTTGTTTTATACAAAACACGTTTTGGATTACGACTTATGGCATGTGGTGAACACCCACAGGCAGCAGACAGCGTTGGAATTAACGTATACAAGATGCGTTGGGCAGGGGTTTTAATTTCTGGTGCATATGGTGGACTTGGTGGAATTTGCTATATTCTAGCAGGTGTTTCTGTTTGGAAGTTTGAATATGGTGTTGCCGGTTTTGGATTCCTTTCATTGGCTGTAATGATTTTTGGTCAGTGGAAGCCACATAGAATAGCGCTTTCTGCATTGCTGTTTGGATTTTTCCGCGCTCTTGGTAATACTTATACTGGTTTTGATTTCCTTGTAAATTTGAAATTGCCAAGTACTGTGTACAATATGATGCCATACATTATTTCTCTTATTGTATTGGCATTGACTTCTAACCATTCACGTGCTCCAAAAGCAGAGGGTATTCCTTACGATAAGTCACAACGTTAATTTTATAAATTAATTTCTAACAAACAAAAACCGCAACCTGATTGGCTTGTCCAAACTTGTTGCGGTTCTATTTTTTATTAATGAGGTTTTTGAAAAACCTCTAATTTGTTTTTGCTCTTTTGCAAAACATTACTCAATTACAGCAAGAACATCCTTTATGTTAAGAATTAAGTATTCTTCACCGTCAATTTTTACATTTGTTCCACTGTACTTGTCATGAAGAACTTTTTGTCCAACTTTAACAGTTTTTACATCATCTCCAATTGCTTCAACAACAGCAATTTGTGTCTTTTCTTGGGCTGTTTGAGGAATGAAAATACCGCCAGCGGTTTTTTCTTCAACTTTGTCCATCTTAACTAAAACTCTTTCACCAAGTGGTTTTACTTTCATATATTGCACTCCTTGTAATTCATTGAAATTCATATCTAATGCAATCACTCTAAGTGTCAAACATTAAAGATACGCATTAAATAGAACACAGCAATAATAATCAAAAAAATGGAAACTGGCAACTAAAGCCATTACAGTATGCTAGCGGTTTTTAAGTATCATACTCATTGCAAGGGATGCAAGGTGCCATCTCATAGAATGTAAACCATTTTTAGGGTAAAAAACACGACAATGACCGTATTTATATGGCAGTTCAAAATGAAGTCCTACTTTTAGCGTTGCAAGAAAAACAGCATTTGCATCATCGTGCTCATGAACATGGTTTCCCTTAAAAGTTCCTTTGTAATCCCAACCATCATGAGAAAATGTCATAATTCCACGTCCTGCTTTGACATAATTGTCAACACCAGGTTCATCGTAGCCATATTCAACTTCCTCTGAGAGCTTAAAGTTTGGATTTGATACAGCTTTGAGCATTTCTTCAAGTTGCCAATCATACCATTGAGAATAATTTTCAAAACAGCGAGGATTTTTTCTATTCCATTTGAACGTAAAATCATCTTGTATTGTAGCTTTTGCACCACATGCAGTACAAGAAATGTCATTTCTGCTTGTAGTTATATGAAATTCTTTTCCACAAATAGGGCATTTGTAGAACATTGTTTCAAATCCCAGTGCTTTATCATCTCCAAGTACTTTAACATTGTACTTTTTTTGAAATTCAAACTCATTATAAGACAATGCACTTGTGAGGCGTTCCATAATTTCATTTGCCGGTAATGTTTTTGCTTCTTCTTCTGTAAACAATAAATGTGTTTCTACAAGAACTTTTCCTTTATGACTGTTTTTAGACCATTTTGCATTTCCAAGTCCTGCACCTTGTATCTTTGAAGCATATACAGGAACTTTCAAAAATCTAATCATTTTTGCAATAGCTGGCGAAATATATCCAAGATGTCCGCTAGAATAAACTGTACCTTCAGGTGCAATATAAACTACGCCTTTTTTCTCTTGAACAATATATTTTATTTTTTTCATTGATTCCAAATCCGTTGTAAACTGATACTTTGGAATTGCACCAATAGCTTTTAGCCAAAAAGCCAGTTTTTTGAATGTGAACCAATGATAAGTTGCAAGAAAAGATATATGAGCCGGTCTAACAGATCCCGCAATAAATTTGTAATCAGCATTTGACGTATGATTGCTAAGAAGTAGAGCAGGGCCATGAACTTTCTCGCCAGTTGCTGTGAGATTAAACTGTTTTTTGTTTAACACATTTACAACTTCTCTTGCTCCCCAATATAAAATTGGATTTGGTTTTTTCTGAAGTACTGGTTTTTTACTTCTTTTATGTGTTTTTTCTATTTTTTTAACAGAATTTTCTTTTATTTCTTGTGCCATGCATACATTCTACCACAATTTTTAATATTTTTATTTACGATTTGCAATTCTATTACTATCTTTTGCGTGAAAGGTAGGAAAAACGAATGTTGGAACGTACAGAGTGTACGAGTAAAGAGTCAAATAGGAATACAAATTCAAAGAAAGAGATTGAGAACTGTAAAAATGCTTTAGTTCTTAAACGTGCTTCAATGGTAAAAGCTGCTCTTTGTGCTTTGTGTGACAGTTTTCTTGTACGTTCTGGGGATTGCGACGATGACCCTAGATGGATTAGATTTTACGAAATCCAAATGAGTTCGTATCTTCTTTGCAAGAAAAAACTTGAAGTTACAGCCCCGGAGGGGGACATGGTTCATGATCTCATAAAAGATGTTTGGTCCGGAGTTCGTGAATACATGGACAAAATGCCTTTTGGGCCTATTGAAAACATGGACAAATGGTTTGGTACAATTCAAATAGATTTCCCAATTGATGAAAAAACTTCGCTTGAGAGCCTGGAAGAATTTGAGGATTATTTGATTGGGTCAAAATGATACAAAATAGACCGATATCCTTGTGAGTGTGTTTTTTTGACTCACTTTGTTTTTTGGTGTGTTATTTTGGGGCTTTGGACGTTAAAATCGGGCTAAAGCTAATTTCTTATAATAAAAATAATTACAAATTAAGTTAAAATTTTTGTCTCTGTTTTGCATAACTTGGCACGGTTTATGCTATACCTTTAGGCGATAGGAGAAACCAAAATGGCAATTGCAAATACAAATAAACATTTGAATGAAAATACCGCTCTTAGTCTTTATCTCAAAGAAATTGAGAAAATTCCTCTTTTGGATCGTGATGAAGAGTACAAACTTGCACTTATGGCCAAAAATGGTGATGCCTATGCAAGAAATAGACTTGTTGAATCCAACCTTAGATTTGTTGTAAGTATTGCAAAGCAGTATCAAAATAGAGGGCTTCCTCTTTCAGATTTGATTAGCGAGGGAAATATTGGGCTGCTTACAGCTATGGATAAATTTGAGCCAGAAAAAGGATATCATTTTATAAGTTATGCTGTATGGTGGATAAGACAAGCAATTCTTAAAGCTATTGGTGAGAAGTCAAGAATGATTAGACTTCCAATGAATAGAACAGCTGACTTGGTCCAAATTCTTCAAGCTAAGACTAATTTGGAAGAGAATGGGTGTGATGATGTAAGTCTTGAAGATATTGCTATTGAGTGTGGCATGACAAAAGAACAGGTTCTTGAAGTTATGCAAATGTCTCGGGAGGTTTCAAGTCTTGATGCACCTGTTGGAAATGAAGAAGATTCGTCTGTTGGTGATTTCATTGAGTCTGAATCGCAAAAGCCAGAAGAAGTCATAATGGACAAATCTATGAAAGAAGCTGTCTATAAGGTTTTGAATACTTTGCCAGAAAGAGAGAAAGGTATCATTGCTTTAAGATTTGGCCTTGATAACAAAAAACCAATGAGTCTTAAGGAAGTAGGTGAGATTTATAACCTAACTAAAGAACGTATTAGACAAATAGAAAAGAAAGTTCTTGACCAGCTTGCAAATGATAGCAATGTTCAAGACTTGAAAGCTTATATAGCATAAAGAGAAAAATAAATTGCCAAAAACAAACAAAATATTTTTGGCAATTTATTTTTTTATCGTTAGAGCCTTGGATGTTAGCGTTAGAGCGTTGCAAAAATAAACGAATATTTTTGGTGATTTTTTTAGTGTTAGATTTTAACGTTAGATATCTAGCAAAAAATCTCTTAATTTAGGTCTTTTTGAGAAAAGATTATTCTTTTCATGTTTTATTTTCTTTTTTTATAATGAAATTGCGTTATTCCTCAATATATTGTAGAATTGCTTTTTCTTTACACTGTAACTGGTTAATTTGTGATTATGCGCACAAACTGTTGACAAGTGTCTAGCATTTGTAGAAAATCCTCAACGTAACCAAATTTATTTTACGAAGGAAAAAAATGGCAAAGAAAATCACAAAGTATGTTTACTTCTTTGGTAACGGCGTAGCAGAAGGTACTGCCAGCATGAAAGACCTTCTTGGTGGAAAGGGTGCAAACCTTGCAGAGATGACAAGTATTGGTCTTCCTGTTCCTCCTGGATTCACGATTAGTACAGAGGCCTGTGCATATTTCTCTTCTCACGATGGTGAATATCCTGCAGGCATGAAAGATGAAGTTCTTCTCAACCTTAAACAACTTGAGAAGACAATGAATGCTAAACTTGGTGATGCAGAAAATCCTCTTCTTGTGTCAGTTAGAAGTGGTGCTGCTCAGTCAATGCCTGGTATGATGGATACTGTTCTTAACCTTGGACTTAATCCAGATACAGTTGCAGCTTTAGCAAAAAAGACTGGGAATGACAGGTTTGCATGGGATAGCTACAGACGTTTTATTCAAATGTTTGGTGATGTAGTCATGGGTGTTCCACACTCAAAGTTTGAGGAAGCTATCCAAGATGTCAAAGACGAAGAAGGCAAAGTCTATGACTATGAACTTAATACAGATAACTTGATTTCTCTTGTTAAGAGATACAAGAGAATTTATAAGCGCCATACAGGCGAAGAGTTCCCAACTGATCCTTATGACCAGCTCTTTAAGGCAATCAATGCTGTCTTTGGTTCTTGGAACAATGAAAGAGCTATCAAATATAGACAAATGAATGATATTCGTGGCCTTTTGGGAACAGCTGTCAACGTTCAAAGTATGGTCTTTGGTAACATGGGAGAGACATCTGGTACTGGTGTTGCTTTCACACGTGACCCATCTACTGGTGACAACCATTTTTATGGTGAGTACTTGATGAATGCTCAAGGTGAAGACGTTGTTGCTGGTATTAGAACACCACAGTCAATTGATACTTTGTGTAAAGTCAATCCAAAAGTTTATGATCAACTCTGTGACATTAGAAAAATTCTTGAAAAACACTATCACGATATGCAGGACATGGAGTTTACAATTCAGGAAGGTAAGCTCTACATGCTTCAGACAAGAAGCGGAAAGAGAACAATCTTTAGCTGGTTGCGTTCTCAAGTTGAAATGGTAGAAGAGGGTCTTATTGACAAGAGAACTGCTGTTTCTCGTGTTCCTGCTGGTGAGTTCAATAAGCTTTTTGCTCCAATTCTTGACCAGAATGAGATTAAAAAATCGGGAATTAAGCCCATTACTATCGGCTTGAATGCTTCTCCTGGTGGCGCTTGTGGTCAAGTTGTATTCTCTGCTGAGGATGCAGAAGCATGGGCAAAGCAGGGCAAGGAAGTAATTCTTGTTAGAACAGAGACTTCTCCTGAAGATATTGGCGGTATGGCTGTTTCTAAGGGTGTTGTTACTTGTCGTGGTGGTATGACAAGCCATGCAGCTGTTGTTGCTCGTGGTATGGGTTGTCCTTGTGTCTCTGGTGCTGGTGAAATTGTTGTGAACTTTGCATCAAAGTCTTTTGACGTTAATGGACAAACAATCAAAGAGGGTGATTACATTTCCATAGATGGTTTCAGTGGCTGTGTTTACAATGCAAAAATTCAAGTAAAGCCTTCTGAGATAGTTCAGGTTCTCAATGGTAGCATGAAAGAAGAAGATTCAATTCTCTTCCAGAATTACAAAAAGTTCATGAGCTATGTAGATGATATTAAGACAATGGGTGTTAGAACTAATGCTGATACTCCTGCTGATACTCACATGGCTGTTATGCTTGGTGCTGAAGGTATTGGTCTTTGCAGAACAGAGCATATGTTCTTTGGTGGTTCTAGAATTATTTCAATGAGAAAAATGATTCTTGCTAATAATCTTATTGAAAGAAAAGCTGCTCTTGATGAACTTCTTCCTATGCAAAGAGGTGATTTTGAAGCAATGTTTACAGAGCTCAAAGGACTTCCTGCAAATATTAGACTTTTGGACCCTCCTTTGCATGAGTTCTTGCCAAATGACTCAACAACAAGACATGAAATGGCTCTTGCTCTTGGAATTTCTCCTGAAGAAGTTGCTCGTAAGGCTGCTTCACTTCATGAGTTTAACCCAATGCTTGGATTTAGAGGTTGCCGTCTTGCAATCGTTTATCCTGAAATCCTTGAAATGCAGGTTCGTGCAATTATTGAAGCTGCAATTAATGTTAAGAAGAAGGGTATTGATGTTTATCCAGAGATCATGATTCCTCTTGTTGGACATCACAAGGAGTTTGAGTTCTGTAAGGAACATGCAGAAAAGGTTATTAAAGAAATTTTTGAAGCAGAGAATATGGAAGTTCCATACGAAATTGGTACAATGATTGAGGTTCCTAGAGCTGCTGTTACAGCTGATGAGATTGCTCAATCTGCTGAATTCTTCAGCTTTGGTACTAACGACCTCACTCAAATGACATGCGGTTTCTCTCGTGATGATGCAGCTTCATTCCTTGGCCATTATGTACATGATGAAGATAAGCAATTCTATGAATATGATCCGTTTGCAACAATTGATGTTGACGGTGTTGGCAAACTTATGAACCATGCTGCAAAACTTGGTCGTTCTGTAAGACCAGATATTCGTCTTGGTATTTGTGGTGAACATGGCGGTGATCCAAAAACTATTGCATTCTGCCAAAAGGTTGGTTTGAACTATGTTTCTTGCTCACCTTACAGAGTTCCAATTGCTCGCCTTGCTGCAGCTCAAGCTGCAATCAACTAAGATATGCTTGTTAGATAACTGTTAGATATTTACTGCTATCTATGGCTAACTTAAGGCTACATAGTGATTTGCTATGTAGCCTTTGCTTTATATTATGGGCATGTATTTTGTGAATGGTCACCGCTTTTGTTTTAGAGTAATTTGTGTCAGAAGAAAGATAAGAAAAAGTTTATTTTATTTTTCCAAAAACACTTGCATAAACCTCAATTATGGGCATAATTAGCCTTGCTCGTCTGTGCGTTGCTTGACGACTCTTTTGGCTCAGGACATTTCCTGAGAATTTTCACTTTAGGAGAATCTTTTGATTCTTTTAGGGGGTGGCCAAGATGATTGAGATAAAGCATCTTAGAAAAGAGTTTGATGACAACACGGTTCCTTTGAATGATGTGAACCTCGTTATCAACAAGGGTGACGTTATTGCCGTTATTGGACCTTCTGGAACTGGAAAGTCTACATTGCTTAGATGCATTAATATGCTAACAGAGCCAACTAGTGGCAATATCATTGTTGACGGTGAAGATATCACCGAACGTGGCTGTGACCTAAACGAGGTCAGAAAAAAGATGGGAATGGTTTTCCAATCTTTTAACCTTTTTGGTCATCTTACAGTCATTGAAAATATCATGAACCCACAAATTACACTCTTGGGAAAAGACCGGCAATCTGCTTATGATAGAGCAATGGAGCTTTTGGCTTCTGTTGGACTTTCTTCTAAAGTCTTTAATTATCCAGATGAGCTCTCAGGTGGCCAGCAACAAAGAATTGCAATTGCACGAACACTTGCAATGGACCCAGAGATTATTTTATTTGATGAACCCACTAGTGCATTAGACCCAAGTATGATTGGTGAAGTACAATCTGTTATTAAAGTTCTTGCTAAAACAGGAAGAACAATGATGATTGTTACTCATGAAATGGATTTTGCGCGTAAAGTAGCAAATAGAATTCTCTTTATGGATGAAGGTGGCATTTATGAAGAGGGGACTCCTAAAGAAATATTTGAGCATCCAAAAAGAGAAAAAACAAGACGTTTTATCCAAAGACTTTCTTCGTTAAGTTATAGAATTCAAGGTATAGATTTTGATACAGAAGCTATGAACGAAGAACTTCAAGCATATGGAGAGAAACTTCTTATTGAATCTGAACGATTGTCAAAACTAAGTCTTGCAATTGAAGAAATATGTATTAATACTATTGCAGATTATTCAGAAAACCCCGATATCCTAGTCAAGGTTGAATATTCTGAGAAGAAAGACACACTCTCTCTAATAATTACATACAAAGGGCCTTATTTTGATGTAAGAGATACTGATAGTAGTCTGTTTAAGGAACTTTTGTCTGAACGCACAACAGTTTATTCTGAAAAACAAGTTGACGACCCAGACGGTTTTGTAAACAGAATTGACATGCAATTTAACTGGGAGGAGGAATAACATGAGAAGATTTGCTTTTATTACTCTTTCCATTTGTATGGCTTTTTGTGTTTTAATGCCAGTTTTTTCATCCAAAACAGAGACTTCTTCTGTAACATCTCAAAGCATAGAATCTTTTGACGGCAAGCCAATTGGCGTTCAAACGGCTGTTTTGTATGAAGAGCTAATCCAAGACAAGGTTCCGCATACTACATTTCAGTATTACACAATGCCTAATGATATGATTTTAGCATTACAAAGTAAGAAAATAAGTGCGTACCTTATTGAGCAAGTAGGCTATGGTGTGCAAAAAGCAAACCATCCTGAGCTTGAGACTTTGGATGAACTTGCTGGTTATATCAATGCTTCTATGATTATTGGTAATAATAGCAAACAAGAGACTCTTTTGAACCAATTGAACGAATTTATTGCTACATGTAAGGAAGATGGGACATCAGATTATTTGTATGATTATTGGATAAATAACTTTGATCCAATTAATAGCACATGTGATACAACAGGTTTCACTGGTGAAAATGGTGTGATTTCTGTGGCTGTAGAAGGTGGGTACGAGCCATTTTCATTTGTCAGCAATGGAAATCTTTCTGGGTATGATGTTGATTTTATATGCCGATTCTCTCGTGCATACGGATACACTCCTGTTTTCTATGAAGTTCCTTTTGAGTCTATTGCCCCTGGAGTTGAGACTGGTAAATATGACATTGGAATGAATATTGTTGTAAGTGAAGAAAGAAATGAAACTGGCACATTGACCAATGTTTATTACACATGTCCTGTTGTTTTAGTAGTACTTGGCGAGCAAAAAAGTGAAACAGGTTTCTTTGAACAAATTGGCAATAGTTTTTATAAAACTTTCATACGTGAAGATAGATGGAAACTCTTCATTCAAGGTGCTGGTGTAACTGTTTTAATTACTATCGTTTCTATCCTAACAGGAACACTAATTGGATTTGCTGTTTTTATGTTAATAAGAAATGGTAATACTGTAGCTAACAAGATAACTGATTTCTTCTTGTGGCTTATTCATGGCATGCCAACAGTACTTTTGCTTATGATACTCTATTATATTGTTTTTGGCAGTTCTCGCCTTAGTGGAATGTGGGTGTCTGCTGTAGGTTTTTCTTTGATGTTTGCTTGCTCAATGATAGACATGCTTAGAGTAGGTTACCATGCAATTGATAGAGGTCAATTTGAAGCTTCAACAGCCCTTGGATATTCTGATACGTTGCGCTTTTTCAAGATTATTCTGCCTCAAGCAGCTAGACACTTCTTGCCAATTTATAAGAACGAAGTTGTAACTTTAATAAAAGAGACTTCTGTTGTTGGGTACATTGCAGTTCTTGATTTGACAAAGATTAGCGACCTTGTGCGTAGTAGAACATACGAAGCTTTCTTCCCTCTAATACTTACAGCAATTATGTACTTTGTCATTGAAACCATCTTAACTTACATTGTGAAACGAATTGATATTTCAATTGACCCAAAGAGAAGGCCTCAAAGCTCAATACTCAAAGGGATAAAAGAGTGGGAATAAAATAATGGGTAGATGATGTGTGGTAAAAAATGATTGCAAGATACAAAACTATTTCTATCATTTACGGCGGGTCAGGTGGTAAATATGCCAAATTGTTAAACGATACTATAAACGAATACAAACAAGAAAATAGGTATCCATTAACTTCTCGTATTGTGATGGAATCCATATTAACAGGGGATATTTTAGAAGAAGTTTCTCAATTATTTAAGAATACAGAAATTTGCATTGCTATTTTGACATCTGATGACTGCTGTCTTAAAGCTGATAAAAACATGCTACGTTTACGGCAAAACGTAGTATTTGAGTTGGGAATGGCTCTTTATAAACTGGGGAGAGAGAACTGTATTCTATTAGGCGATTTTGAAGATAAACGTGATTGTGTTGAACTTCCATCTGATATGAATGGTCTTGATATTAGATTTTTTAATGAGCAAAACAAAGTACAAGTATTTAATGAAGTTATACGAAAGGTTTTGCAACTAAGCCGCACTAGCAAAGATGACAATGATAAAATTCCTCAATATGATAATTTACTTTGTCGTGAGACTTATTTTGTCGATTACAAAGAATTATTTTGCGCATACGATAAAAAGAACAGTACCAATAACAAAGAATACTTACAAAACTTACTTGAAGAATGGCTAGATGAATGTACAAGTTTTAAGCATTTTGACGAGCGTCTAATTTATGT
>CAVDLI010000019.1:0-24286 GCA_963609725.1 bacterium
AGGAGGTTTTTGCAAAACTGTCTTCATGAATCTTGGCTTTGCCTTTTCGGCTAAAAGAGCATTTCTTCTAACTTCATAATACACAAAGTATTATTTCAGTTTTCAGAAAATGCTTTTTATCTCGCAAATCCAAAACCAATCTCCACAAAGCTCATTTTGCAAAAACCTCTTAGAAGTGTAAATTGCTTTCAGACAAGGTCTTTTTATTGCAAAAACAGACCCTGAAGAATTTAATCTTATGCTCGTAGTTTCTAGCATAACGTCAATTATCTCCTTGAAGAAGGCCAACAAGTCTTAGTTTATATCATGACTAAGTTGACGAATCTTGAACCATATACCATATTTACTAAGTAGACTTACTAAGTAATTATTGGAGGTGTTTGAACTATGAATCAAAATACAGTTACATGTTCTTTCACTATGGATAGAGATATTTACAATGCTTATAAAAGCATCGTTGTGAAAAACGGCGAAAGTGTGAAAGGCAACATAATCAAATATATGAAGGATGTTATTAAATATGAGATTCCTAATGCAGAAACCATTGCAGCTATGGAAGAAGTAAAAGAACTTAAGAAAAATCCCAATAAAAAAACTTACAACAATTTCGAAGAGCTTTTAAAGGATTTGGATAAATGAGCAAGTACAGAATTGTTCCTACCGGTCGTTTTAAGCAAGATTTGAAGATAGCACGAAAGCGTGGATACAACCTTTCTTTATTGGGTGAAGTTGTTGATATGCTCTCTGAAGGACTTACACTTCCCGCAAAGTATAAAGACCACAGTTTGGTGGGAAATTACAGCGGATGCAGAGAGTGTCATATCACTCCTGATTGGTTGTTGATTTACGAAATCTCAGAGGGAGATTTGATTCTGTATTTGACAAGAACTGGTACTCATTCTGATTTGTTTTGAAATGAGTATGGACAAGTATATAGAGATACCTACAATGGGTTAGATTCTTAAAGAAGAGTTCACATTTCCATTGAACCTCTCATCTTATAAACTTGCATATGAGATACATGTCCCTGTGGCAAGAATACAGGCCATCCTTAATAACGGTCGTAAGATTACTCTAGATACTTCAATTAGACTTGCGCGGTATTTTGGTGTATCAGATAGGTTTTTTCTTAATCTTCAGAACGATATTTGAATATGGAAACAAAGAAACAATTGTTTCTTTAGCCGTTTAGTCTGGATTTGAGAACGAGGTCGTGCTTTAAGTCTTTGAGTTTTTTGGACAACGACACTTTATAAATGTGAGGATTTATAAAACGCTTGTAACTCTTATGGAACTTTCCAAAACTCTCCTTTGCAAAATTCTGAACTTCTTTGAGATGGCGTTTTGGGTTAACTAAATTTCCATTGTCCATAACTTTAACAAGTAATTTCTCACACGAAGTGTACTTGTCAGCCTTTAGCATAAAGAAATCTGAGTCACTGAAAGGGTGATAGAACATTATGTCACGTCCAGGCTCAATTTGTTCATCGTCTAATGTAATAAGGTCTGCTATTGCAAGGGTATCGGCATCATAAAAGCGGTACACCTGTTTTATTCCAGGGTTGGTTGTTTTTGTATATGAATTACTAATTTTCATGGTTGGTTCAAATGTGCCATCATGACGCATTTTTGCGCAAAGTTTGTACACACCGCCAAGTGCACTTTGAGTTCCACCTGTTACGAGATTGGTGCCAACTCCCCAAGAATTGATTGGAACGTTATCACTTACAAGTGTGCTGATAATCTGCTCTGTCAAATCATTAGAGACGCATATTGTAGCATCGTTAAGTCCTGCATCATCAAGACGCTGTCTTACTTCTCTTGCAAGGTATGAAAGGTCTCCAGAATCAATTCTAACGCCAATACGAAGGCCCTTGGCTTTTTGCTCAAGTCCTACGGTTATAGCATTTTCTATTCCACTTCCTAATGTGTCGTAAGTATCAATAAGAAGTACGCAATTATTTGGATATATACGTGCAAATTCTCTAAATGCTTCAAGCTCGCTGTCATATGCCATAATCCAGCTATGCGCCATTGTTCCACCAACAGGAATTCCAAAAACTTTACCCGCAATAGTATTGCTAGTAAGAGCTGCTCCACCTACAAAAGCAGCACGACTGGCACTTAATGCGCCATCTATGCCTTGTGCGCGTCTTAGTCCAAACTCCATGACAACGCCACCTCTTGCAGCACTACATACACGCATAGCCTTTGTAGCAATCAATGTTTGGAAGTTTATTGTATTTAGTAGCAACCCTTCTATTAGCTGTGCATCCATGAGAGAAGTATGTATGCGAACAAGAGGCTCTCCTGGAAACACAACAGTGCCTTCTTTCATTGCATATATGTCTCCATGGAACTTATACGTTGATAAATAATCAAGAAAACCGGAGTCGAACATATTAAGTGATTTTAGATAAGAGATATCGGTCTTGCTAAAATTTAGGCTCTCAAGCTGAGGTAGTAAATCACCAAGGCCTGCAAATATGGCATATCCACCGTCAAAAGGATTGCTTCTATAGAACATATCAAAGACGACTTGAGGGTTTTCTTTGCTCAAATAGTACCCTTGCATCATAGTAAGCTCGTAGAAATCGGTTGTAAGTGCTGAAATATCCACAAAATCCTCTCTTTTACAACAATAATTCATGTTGCACTTTAATTGTTCACTTTAATTGTCCACTTTAATTTGTGCACTTTAATTGTTCAAACAATCTAAAAACAAAGTGGGCACGAAGCCCACATCAAAAATTCATAAGTAACTATCTTCTAATCTCTGTTCTGCCACCCATATAAGGTACAAGTGCATTTGGAACTTTTATGCTGCCATCTTCTCTTTGATAATTTTCAAGTACAGCAACCAATGAACGAGAAAGGGCTACGGCTGTTCCGTTTAACATGTGAACATACTTGGCTTTGCCGTCATCATCCTTGTACTTAACATTAAGGTTTCTTGACTGGTAATCTGTACAATTTGAAGTAGATGTCACTTCTCCATACTCGCCGGCCTCTCCTCTTCCTGGCATCCATGCTTCTATATCAAACTTTCTATAAGCAGGTGCTCCCAAGTCGCCTGTACAAGTATCAACAACTCTGTACGCAAGTCCAAGACCACTAAATATTTCTTCTTCTATTGAAAGAAGCATGTCATGCATAGCATCAGACTCTTCTGGAAGACATACAATGAACATCTCAAGTTTTGAGAACTGGTGAACTCTATAAAGACCTTTTGAATATTGCCCAGCAGCGCCAGCCTCTCTTCTAAAACAATGTGAAAGTCCTGTCATCTTTATTGGCAAATCTTCTTTTGCAAGTGTCATACCACTGTAATAACCACCAAGTGTAATCTCTGCTGTACCAACCAAAGCTGTACCAGTGCCTTCCACTGTATAAATATTACTTTCAGCTCCTCTTGGATTAAACCCAATACCTTCAAGAATTTCTTCTTTAGCAACATCTGGAGTTATCATTGGAGTAAAACCATGGCTCAAAACAATGTTCATTGCATAATTTTCAAGAGCCATTTGCAATAATACGGCTTCGTTTTTAAGATAATAGAACTTTGGCCCACTAACACGTGTTGCTGTATCAAAATCTATTAAATCTAATTTTTCACCAAGCTGTACATGATCTAAAGGTTTGAAATTGAACACTGGAGGCTTTCCAACATATTTGATAGCTGTATTGTCTTTATCTTCTTTTCCAATAGGAGCCTTTGGATGTGCATAATTAGGAATTTGACGAAGAAGACTATTATATTTTTTCTCAACTTCTTCAAGCTCACTTTCAACAGTAGCAATTTTTTCTTTGATTGACCTGCCCTCTTCAATGAGTTTTTGACGAGCTTCTGGTTCAAGCTTGCCCTTCATTTTCATTGCATTATCATTTCTAGAAGCTCTAAGAAGCTCTGCATCATGCATGAGAGCTGCCCTTTTATCTTGAAGAGCAATCACTTCATCAACATCAACTTTCATGTTGCGGTTTTTAATGTTTGCAGCAATTTCGTCACGTCTTGTTTTGAGTTCTTTGTAGTCTATCATTCTAGCACCTCTTGGCTGTGCTCTTAAAGCCGGCCATTTGACAGCATAATAAACCAAATGCAACATCACTTTCAACTCTATAACACACGCTTACCACACTTTATGGCATTTTATACCAGCCTACACACCCCTCTTATAGACCGATATTACTGAGCTCAATGCAAAGAGTTGTTTCATCAAGATAATAATTCAAACTTTCATGTTTTGTAGAAGTCAAACTCTCTACAACTTCAAAAAGACCAGCATTATTTATAAGATCTTCTTTAGCTTCTAAGAATGCTCTATAACTAGAAAACCTGACTTGAGGAGCCATTCCAAGAGATATTGAGTTATAAAAAGCTTCTAACACATTAGATTTGCTGTACTCGTTGACATAAAGATTGTAGTAAGTAAATACATCTAAAGAAGTGTCATCACAAATAGGGACCTCAACAACGTTGTCTATTACATGTGTTTTAAGGATTTCATCTGTTGTGCAACAAAAAAAACTATAATCAACACCATCTTCAGAAAGAGAAATAGCACTAGTAATATCTACATGAGCCCAAGAGCCATTTATAAACACTAAATTCCATTCATGTCCAAGATTACTAGAAACACTCAACAAGTTTGAGCCTGTTTTAAGCTTGCCGTTTATGCAAGTACAAGGAATGCCAAGACATTGCATGATAAACTCAAATGCTTTTGAAAAAGATGCACAAACACCACTTTTTTGAACCATAACAGAGTAAAGAGTTTGGTCCATATTAGTTTTATCATAACTACAGTTTTTTACTAACCATGCATATACTTTGCGTACAGTTTCATAAGATTGTTCAGCTGTCCCAATTTCTTTCACTAAAGAAAACAAAGCATTTTTAATTTCTTTATTTGTCTTTTCTATTTGACTAAGTGTCATTGTGTATTCAAATTCTACATAACGAGTAGAAATAGAGTTATTAACATAACTTGTAACATACGTAAAACTATCACTCCAAAACAGCTCTGGATGGTCTAAAAGCAGACAGTCATAAGCTTTTTTTAGCGTTTCTTGTGAAAATGAACCACAGTTCCACCTAGATGTAAGAGTAGTGATACATTCAAACATTGCTTCATATGCAAGTTGTTCTCGTAAAGACAGCTTACTATAACAATAATTGTCAACATCTTGGTTTGCATAACAAATTGAGATGCTTATAAATAAAACAAAACATAAGAGAAGAGCCTTGCGCATTAAAACCTCTCCTCTAATACTCCATGAGTCTTAAGATTAAGGCCTCCAATTTGTCTGAGTGCTTCATACACTGTAACAGCAACAGCATTTGAAAGATTTAATGAGCGTTTACCCTCTATCATGGGGATACGTATGCATTTGTCTTTGTTCTCTACAAGTATTTTTTCATCAAGTCCGCAACTTTCTCGCCCAAAAACAAGCCAAATTTCATTTGAATTCTGAAAATTTGTCTCCCATAAAGAATGGCCACCTTTTTGAGATAAAAAATAAATACTTGTATTTACATTTTCTGCTTTCTTTTGCTCAAAATATGTGAAAAATTCTAAATCGTCCTTGTATTCATGAATATCAAGACCATCCCAATAATCAAGCCCCGCACGTCGTAAGTGCTTTTCATCCAATGAAAAACCTAACGGATGCACGAGATGAAGAGAAGACCCTGTTGCACTACAAGTGCGAGCAATGTTGCCAGTATTTTGAGGAATTTCAGGCTGAAACAAAACTATATTTATCTTCATATTTTTTATTATGGTATCACTTATGGAGCTTTTGCAAAACCTTCTTCTAACTCACATTTTATTAGTGTACGTTATTAGTGTACGTTGCCAAAGGCCTTTTTTGTTAGTAAAATTACCGTGTGGAGCAGAAATATCAAATAATCAGTAGAAAACAGGATATAGGAAGACTCATAAACCAGTTGCACATGGAAGAATTTCTTGCTGTGGGTATAATGGACACAGGAACCAAAGAAGATTTAGAAAATACTATTGAATGGTTCAGCAGTAATTTTAACTATTGCCTTCATGTTATGACGCAAGCAGACAGATTTTCTCAACAAACAATGCAAGAGATGTTCCCAGATGTTACTTTCATCGTTTTTCCAAAAGCTCCTTCTCTTGCAGAACGCATAAATGCACTTGCCGATGTTTGTATGACAACTTATTTCATTGTAACAAGAAGTGATACGTCTTTTATGTTTTTTGACTGGCGGCCATTGGAAGCAAAAATTAAAGAAGACCCACACCCGGCTGTGATATGCCCTTGGATGTTTAATAAAAGCAATGAGAAAATTCCAACTGTTAGAGCCCCAATGCTAAAAGGCAAAGAAGTAGACCCCTTGAGTTTCATGCCAAATTCTGAATGTGATCCAACGCTCTATCCATTTTTAGGAATTGGGCTGTACGACAGAGCTCTTTTTCAACGGCTTAGAGGATATGACAGTGAAATTTCTGGAGCATATTGGCAAGCACTGGACTTTGGAGTGCGCTGTTGGTTATACGGGTACCCTTCTTATACCATGCCTTACATGTCAGTACTATTTTATGCAAAACAATTTCTCATTGAAGACCGCTCAGAACAAGACGGCATAGATCGTTTTTACACAAAAAACCTCACTGTACGGCAAAACAGAGGTCGTAACAGCATCAAAAAAGGATACAAAACTAACAACAAAGTCTTAAACGAGGAAGTAAAACCCCGCATTGCACTCTATAAGACCGATTTCCCTCATCTATGCGACAGTTGGAAAAACCCCATATAAACTGGCATTCAGCACAAATATACGGGGTTCGTCTTTTTATGAATTCATAGAGGTTCTTGAAAAATAAGGGAGCTTTTGAAAGAACCTCTAAGTTTTGTAAGAACCTCTAGGCTTTGAAAAAATCTCTACTTATTTCTTTTTGCGTTTTTCTTCATCACGCTTTTTGCGCTCTTCTGAGGCACGAATAAAGTCTGCAAAAGTTCCACCTCCATCACGAGATGAAGATGTTTTTAAGTCATTTTTTACAAATCCTGTTTGTTCTTTTTTAGTAAAACCTGTCGTATGCGCAGCTTTTGTAAAACCGGAGTGAGAAGTTTTTCTAAAGTCTTGTTTATTTGTATCATGAGAGAACATTTGACGTTGAGGTCTGTAATGACTTGGCTTGACAACTTCAATAGCAGTTTCCCACTTAACTTGGTTTTGTGCGCTAGACTTTGCAACAGCAGTTTTCACAGCCCCTTTGCGAATTACAAGACGTTTTTTACCGTCAGTACCAGGCGTTGCAACAGCTAAAACTTTTTTAACAGGTGCTGCGCTTGCATGAGTTGGAATTACCTCAACAGGAGATGTTTCAACACGTTTTTTGACTTCCATTTCTTCATATCCACATGAGAAACGCTGACAAACATGATGCGGTCTATCGTATTCATCTAAAATTGTCATCATTGGCCAGTGACAGAAAGGACATAGTTTTTCTTTATCTCCCATGAGATTTGGGTCAAACTTATCATGGTTATCAATGACCTGATTTACAAGTTCACTTGCATTTTTCTTGATATCTTCAACAAATGAGGCCTCTTTTTCTTCTCCATTAGAAATTGCAAACAGCCTTTGTTCCCACCTTCCTGTAAGCTCTGCACTCTTAAGCTGTGATGGTACAAGACGTACAAGTTCACGGCCCTTAGCTGTTGGGACAAGCTCTTTGTCTTTGCGTTCCATGCAGTTGTTTTGAATGAGTTTTTCAATAATATCGGCTCGTGTTGCTGGTGTTCCAAGACCGTTTTCAAGTCTCTTCTTAAGCTCTACATCATCTACAAGACGTCCTGCATGCTCCATTGCATACAATAAAGTTGCTTCTGTGTAACGCTCAGGAGGAAGTGTTGAGTTTCGTTTTAGCACAACATCAACAATTTCAAGAGGAGAGCCCTCTGCCAAAGACGAAAGTCCTTTTTCATCTTCATCATCTTCATTTGGAACTGCAGACCTTTTCCCAATATCTCTTGCTACATCACGCCAGCCTTGTGATGTGGGAACAGTCAATCTTGCAACAAAACGTTCACCTTCAACTGTAGCTTCTAGTGTTGTTGTTTTATATTCATAATCACTAGATAGAGTTTCCAAGAAACGAGTAATTATGAGTTCCCATAAAGCTCTTTCGTTGTTAGTGAGTTTTGTTAAATCAACTTTTTGCTCTGTTGGTAAAAGTGCATGGTGATCACTTACCATCTCATCATTTACAAGACGTGATAAGTCAGTACGTATTCCGTTTTTCACATAATTAGAAGCTCTAAGCCAAAATCCGGTTGCACTTAATGCCATAAGACGTTCTGGAATTGTTGGAACAATATCAGCTGTAATGTAACGGCTGTCTGTACGTGGATAAGTGACAATCTTATGTACTTCATAAAGTCTTTGTAATGTATCTAATGTTTCTTTTGCAGAAAATCCCAGTATGTTGTTTGCATCTCTTTGAAGTTCTGTTAAATCGTATGCAAGTGGTGGTTTTTCACTCTTAGGAGTCTCTTTAAGGCTTGATACAACGCCTTTAGCGCCTCTGATTTTTTCAACTATTGCATTAGCTTTTTCTTCTTCTGAAATTCTTATTGTGTTGTCTGAAGAATACCAAGATGCTTTAAAAGTGCCAAAATCAGCCTTAATTGTCCAGTAAAATCGGCCTGCAAAATTCTCAATCTCATCTTCCCGTGAAGTTATAAGTGCAAGCGTTGGTGTTTGGACTCTTCCAGCGCTCAAACGAGTATCAAAATGACAACTCATGGCTCTAGAGACGTTATAACCCACGTACCAGTCTGCATAAGAACGGCTTTCAGCAGCTGCATAGAGGTTGTCATAATCACTTGATGGCTTGAGGTTTGCAAAACCTTGTTTTATAGCAAGATCAGTTTGACTACTAATCCAGAGTCGTTTTGCAGGCTTTGTGCAACCTGCTTGCTTTAGTATCCAACGCGCGACAAGTTCTCCTTCACGCCCTGCATCTGTTGCAATTATTACGCATTCAACATCTTCCCTGTTTAGAAGCCATTTTACTGTTTCAAACTGCTCTTTTGCCTTGTCATTGTCAATGACCATTGTTTCAAGCTTTTGAGGCAAAATTGGAAGGTCTTTGAGTTGCCAACGTTTATATGTGGCTCCGTAGTAATCAGGAGGACAAAGGGTGACAAGGTGCCCAAGGGCCCAAGTTACAACAAAATCATCATTTTCAAAATACTTGCCTTTATTTGTGCACCCAAGCACTCTAGCAAGTTCTTTTCCAACACTTGGTTTTTCTGCGAGAACTAAATTCTTCATAACAGGCGAATCATACAACCCAAGGGCTTTGGAATCAAGATTGTTTGATTATTTGGTTGTTTGGAAGCATATATTGCAAAGGTCTTCAGATTTCCAAAGTTTTTGTGCTTAGACTTCTTATGGCAAGATACAATTAAAAAAGGCAGCCTACACGAGACTGCCTAACTTTCCTTAAATACAATTGTGAAATTATTCTTCAACGATTGCGCCCACTGGGCAAACCGATGCACATGTTCCACACTGTACACATGTGTCTTGATCAATTACGTAAATGTCGCCCTCTGAGATTGCACTAACAGGACATTCTCCAGCACATGTTCCGCATGCTGCACAAGCATCTGTGATTCTGTAAGCCATTTTGCTTCTCCTTTTTAAGAATCAAACAATGTTTTGGCTAGTAGAAAGCCAAGATACACTTAAGACTCTACTAAATGCTAAGTTGTGAAAAACTCTTCTCTTCTGTTTCAAAACTAGCATGTACCAACAGTCAAATAATAACTATGATAAATTGCTTGGTCAATTGCTTTTTGAATTTCATATTGTTAGATATCCACTAGACAGCCCACTATTATTTTGTAAATTTTTGAGTATAATAATGCAAAGAAGATTTTTGTGAGGTGCCCGTTGAAAGACCATTTTGCAAGAACTTCATAGAAAAGGAAAAATTGTGACTACAAACATTGTATTTGTGGGTATTGGAATTGCCTTTGGGCTATCTCTTTGTTTTTTAAGTTATAAGATAAAAAGAAAACCATACTTATACATTAGAAATGCTCTAGTTACAGCTTTTGGAGCTCTTTTCCTTTTAAGCATGTTATTGGGGCTTTCTTCATCTGTTACACTTCGTGGAGTAGGATTTCAAGCAATGGTTGAAATCCTAAAAACTACAAACGCGTGGTGGGAACTTATACTAAAATTAATAGTTCCACTTATTGTAGCTTTAACTACAATTTTTTTGGCGGAACTTCCACAAAAGGCTTACGAGATAGTATCGGCCTTGTTTATTGATATCCCAATTGCTTGTGGGTTGTATATTTCTCAGGATGTTTCTGACTCGCTACTAATAGGGCTTTCTGTCGCATACGGGATTGCTCTTATAGCAGTTGGCTCTCTCATGTTTAGGACATATCTTTGCATTGAGATTAGTGCAGTTGGCTCTCTCATTGTTGCATGGCTTCTTAAAAAATTTTATGGTCTTTCCTCTGTGACATTTGCTATAATTGCCACAGCTTTAGCATTAGCAAGTTTTATAACAACGTTTGCAATTGCAAAAAAGAAAGAATCTCAAAAAGATAATCATAAAAATTCAAATGATGGACCAAAAGAACAAGTTAATACTGAAAAATTGTCTGATGATGCTGGTGCAAGTAATAGTTAGGAGAGCTTTGCAATGTATGTAGACAACAAGACTTCAAACCTAACTTATGGCACAAATGTTGAAAATACAAATGCTATTGACGGCATAGATAATATTGATAGTTTTGATGATGTCAATGCTAGTGTCTTTGATAGAATGGACGAGGTTCCTCAACTTACAGTCAGCGCTCTTACAGCAATTATAAAAACAACAATGGAAGAAGCTTTCTACAATTTAACAGTAGAGGGTGAAGTTTCAGGTTTTAAGATATCTTCAGTTGGACATTGGTATTTTTCTCTCAAAGATTCTAAAGCTGTCATTAATGCTGTCATTTGGAAAAGCCTTGCTTCTAGGTTGAATTTCATTCCTAAAGACGGTCAAAAAGTAGTAGTTAATGCAAATATAAGCGTCTATGAGCCACGCGGAACGTATCAGCTTATATGTAACTCTATTAAGCCATATGGAGAGGGTGATATTCTTGCAATGCTTGAAGAAAGGAAAAGGCATTATGCAAAATTAGGATATTTTGATGAGGATATAAAAAAACCAATTCCCAAAAATCCTAACAAAGTTGCAGTTATCACAAGCCCCACGGGTGCAGCACTACAGGACATTTTACAAATTACAGGTAGAAGATGCCCTTTTATGGACATAATCATTCTTCCGGCTGTTGTCCAAGGCTCTGATGCAGCTTTGTCTATTGCAGCAAGAATAAAAGAAGTCAATGATTTTCTTCTTGCTCCTGTAATGATAGTTGGTAGAGGTGGTGGAAGTATTGAAGACCTACTTCCTTTTTCAGAAGATTGTGTAATTGAAGCTATTTTTCATTCAGAGATACCAGTGATATCGGCTGTAGGACATGAGATAGACTGGGCTCTCAGTGATTATGTTGCAGATCTTAGGGCTCCAACTCCATCAGCTGCTGCAGAGCTTGTGTGTCAAGATTCTTCTATCCAAAAAGAAACTTTAGACAAGCTAAAAAAATCTATGACAGACAATATTTGGTCTCGTTTAGATAATGCAAGACAACGCCTAGTTTCTTTTTCTCAAGAAACCATAAAAAAACAGCTAGAAAGTAAACTCTCACATACAAAAATGCGACTAGATTTTGCAACAGAGTCTCTTAGAATGGGAATGTTGAACCTTTTTAACAATAAGAAAAACCGCTACAACATTGCACTTCATAAAATGCAAGCGCTTTCTCCTCTTAGTGTACTCGATAGAGGGTATGGAATTTTATCTAAAGAAAATGGAAGCACAATAAAAAGCATTAGGCAAATCAAGACAGGAGAGACTATAAACATAAGGCTTTTTGATGGACAAATAAGAGCTAGTGTTGAAAATATAAAAAATATCGTCGCAAGTGCGAGAGCAAGTTCAACTGCACATTCAAATGCAAATTCAAGTTCAAGTGCAAGTTCAAATGTAAATCCAAGTTCAAACGCAAATTCAAGTGCAAACTTGCATAGAAAAAGTGCCACAGTTCACAATGAACACAAAGTAAAAGCAAAAGAAACAAAGAAAGCAAAAGGAGAGTAAATTATGGTAGCAAAAAAAGAAAACACACTTTCATTTGAAATGAAAATCACTAAACTTGAAGAACTTTCAAAAACTCTCCAAGATCCATCAACAGACCTTCAACAAGCTGTCCAGATATATGAAGAAGGCATGAAACTTGCAAATGAAATAGATAAAGAATTATCTAAAATTGAGCGTAGAATAGAAATTGTTACAAGCAAACCTGGAGAAAGTCCAGAAGGCGTTATTACAGAGCAGTACTAAGTAATTTAAGAGTATAGTTTAGAAGCATAATCCAAAAATATAAAAAGACTGCTTAGCAAAATAAAGGGACCATTGCCTTATAGTCTTTCACTTCTTGCAATAGTCCCTAATCTTTAGAAGTTTTTGCAAAACCTCTTTAGGAGTTTTTAATTACGGTTTGATCTTGAAGAACCAAAAATTCTAAGCAAATACAAGAAAATATTGATGAAATCCAAATACAAAGACAAAGCTCCAATTATGGACAGTTTAATGTACGTAGCCTCGTCAATATTGTATCCATAAGAATCGTTAATTCTCATGAGTTTTTGAGTGTCCCAAGCTGTAAGACCTGCAAAGACAACAACTCCAACAACACTAATAAGATAGTAAATTGCCTCTGCTTGAAAGAGCATATTAACAAGTGATGCAATAACAATGCCCCAAAGAGCCATCATGAGGACTGAACCCCAACTTGACAGGTCCTTTTTTGTAAACATTGCATAAAGGCTCATACCTGCAAACATGAGAGCTGTTGTAAAGAAAGCTCTTGATACAGTCAATCCGGTGTATGCAATAAATACAGAACTGAGCATTATTCCGTTTAAGATTGAATATCCTATAAAAGAGCCCACAGCTGAACCAGTAGACATTCTTTCAAGTCTAGCAGAAAGGAAGAATACAAGTACAAACTGAGCAATTATTATAGCAAATAGCAATCCTGAATTGTAAACAGTAGCAAGAAGTCTCTCATTACTTGCGACCCCATAAGCGACAATGCCAGTCAAAGCAAGCCCTGCTGTCATCCATAAATAAACATTTTTTAGAAGACCATTTACTCTAGTCTTTGGCGTTGAAAGTATATTTTCGTTATTCATGCCTTAAATTTCATGTAAAAATGAGCCATAGTCAAGCAAGACAGCACTTAAAAATGCACAATAAGAATAAATCACACAAAAAATACACATATAATGCGCCTTACAACCCAAAGATATTTCAAAGTTGCAGTAATTCGCAATTCTTTGGGAACGGGCATTTTGTAAAGACAATACAAACTCCATAGTAGACCAAACAAATGTAGAAAGTTATCATTAGGATATGGTAGATATGACTGCTACAGTTCTTTTTGATTGTAACTCTTTTATTATTTTAGACAAACCTCACGGACTTCCAACTGTTCCTCTTAAAAATCAAAACATTCAAGATTCACTTTTAGGGCAAGCAATAAAATACGATGCTCAAATAATGCAAATAAAAGGAAAAAATCCGTGGGAAGGAGGAACCATCCATAGACTTGACACAGTAACAGGAGGTCTTGTTGTTTTTGCAAAAAATCAGTCTTTTTATGATTACTTGCAAGAAACCCAAAAAGAAGGATTATTTGAAAAATACTATGTTGCAAAAACGATTAAAAACGATAGCCTAAAAGGTCAAGATATTGAAGAAAAACAAAACCTCACTACCATTGAAAGCTATTTTAGACCTTTTGGTCCCGGTGCTAAAAGAGTAAAACCAACTTTGGATTTGAAAAAGGCAGAACCAAAAGAACTGTATACAACTTTAGCTTTACGCAAAAAAGAAGGCTCCTTTTCTGAAGTCCCTTATGATGCTTATAACGACAGCAAAAACCTTTGCAATACATTTTTCTGCACAATTACAAAAGGCTTTAGACACCAAATCAGAGCTCATCTTGCGTGGATAGGATACCCAATTATTGGAGATGCTTTATATAACAACGCCACAGATGAAACTTCACACGAAACACAATGCCAATCTATAACATCAATAAAACTTGATTGTGTAGGTCTTTCTTTTGTAGATAAAACCAAAAAAACTAACTGTTTTATGAAAAAAGAGTTCTTATTTGAAGATTTTGCACACACTAGTAGATTTGCAAAAAATACAAGTATTGCTATCATTGAATTGTGAAAAAAGAAATTTTCATTACAACAAAGACAAAATACTTACATCTCTTAGAACATACAAAAGTTCTTATATTATTCTTTCTAATATGTCTAATATGTTCTTTTTTGCTAACTTCCTGCACTACAGTAAAAAAATTTAATTCTTCAAAAGAAGAATGTGATTATGCTCTTCACTATGTACTAGAAAAAGCAAACGAAAGTACTATGTCGTCATTTTTCTTTAGAATTACAGAAACCGAGATTTTCTTGCCAGACAACCTTAATTTTATCAGTGAAAACGCAAACCAAATTCCAGGCATGAAGAAACTTCTTGATAACTGGACCGTTTCAATGCGTACATATACTTTGGATTGGTTTGAAGGTTTCAAAACGTTGACAGGCTCACTGACAGAGCAAATTATTTTTGAAAATCCAGAATTTCTAGTTCTTGAAAGTGACTTTAGCGCAGCACAAACAATGGAAAATGCCTATAAAGAGCAAATTTTGTCTTATGTGAGAACAGTTTTGGCAAATGCAGATCTTTCCAAGTGGGAAGATGTTGCAACGCAGTATAATGCATGGGTAAAAGTACGAAAAACGTTATTTGAACAGGACGTACAATCCCTTGAAGGCGTCGATATTGTAAATGATATGGCTTCTTACATTTGCGAGCTTTATTTTGAAGACTTGAAAGCAGCTGAAACTTTGGAAAGAACAACCCCTAACCCTAATGCCGATACTACTGTAGCAAAAGTTTTTGGGTTAGAATAAAGCTCTGTCTTTGACAACGAGCTATCTTTGAATATAATTCAAATCATGGAATTATTCGACAGCTCTCGCATTGAAACCAAATCTCAGCCACTTGCTTATAGAATGAGGCCAAGAACACTTGATGAGTATATTGGTCAAGACCATATTGTGGGTCCTGGCAGGTTATTAAGGCGTTCAATCCAAGCAGACCAACTGTCATCAGTAATTTTCTATGGACCACCCGGAACAGGAAAAACAACCCTTGCAAGAGTTATTGCAAATACAACAAAAAGCCACTTTTCTACAATTAATGCAGTATTAAGTGGAGTAAAAGAATTAAGAGATGAAATTCAAGAGGCAAAAGAACGTTTAGACCTGTATGGTAAAAGAACAATTTTATTTGTAGATGAAGTTCACAGATGGAATAAAAGCCAACAAGATGCTCTACTTCCTTGGGTTGAAAACGGAACTTTCATACTAATTGGCGCTACTACAGAGAACCCTTTTTTTGAAGTAAATGCAGCTCTAGTAAGTAGATCTAGAATATTCCAGCTCAAACCGTTAACAAATGAAGACTTAACTAAAATTGCATGGCAAGCAATAAACGACAAAGAAAGAGGATATGGCAATCTCAATGTTGTTTTTGAAAAAGGTGCCCTAGAGCATTTAGTAGATGTTGCTTCAGGAGATGCAAGGAGCCTTCTTAATGCTTTAGAACTTGCTGTTGAAACAACACCCCGTACAAGTTCAAAAGAATTTGAAGAAAGCGAGAAAAGTATTCTTAAAGACAATTCAAAGAACATTGCAGAAAAAAACACTGTTTTTATTTCCAAAGAAACAGCAGAAGAAAGCATTCAGCGCAAAGCAGTTTTGTATGACAAAGAAGGTGATTACCATTTTGATGTTATAAGTGCATTTATTAAGTCTCTTAGAGGAAGTGACCCTGATGCTGCATTGTACTGGCTTGCAAAAATGGTTTATGCCGGAGAAGACCCTCGGTTTATTTTTAGACGCATGATGATAAGTGCTTGCGAAGATGTGGGCCTTGCTGACCCAAATGCAATAGTTGTTGTGCAATCAGATGCTGCTGCCTTTAATATGATTGGGATGCCAGAAGGCCGTTACCACCTAACGCATGCTGCTTTATACTTAGCAACAGCACCAAAAAGTAATAGCGCAATGGGATTTTTTGATGCTCTAAAAAGTGTGGAACAAGAAGCTATTGCAAGTGAGGTTCCAAACCACTTACGAGATGCAAACAGAGACTCAAAAGGCTTTGGGCATGGTGAAGGTTACATGTATCCACACGCATATCAAGACCACTGGGTAGCACAACAATACCTTCCAAATGAACTTCAAGGCAAAATTTTCTATCATGTTGGGAATATAGGGTACGAAAAGTCAATTGCAGACACTGTAAATAAACGCAGAGAAATCCAGCTTGAAAGTGTTGATGTTAACGCTTTTCCAGAAAATCTAACTTTTTCTCCTGACGACAAAGGTCGCGACTTATGGCTCAGGCGTACAGTTGGAGGACGTAGCAAAGCATTAGCAGACCTGCGGGATAGAATGTTCGCAAAAACAAATATCATTAGATCTGACAGAATTCTAGTATTAAATGCAGGCCATGGACTACTTGTTTGGGAAGCTTTTAGAAAAACACCTGAAGGCCTTGTTGTAGCAGCGGTTCATTCTCCAGAAGAAATGACCTATATCTCACACTATAGTGAGACTTTAGATGCAATTAACGCACCTGTAATTGTATGCGAAAACTCTATTGAAAAAACATTTGAAAAACTTGATACAGAACTTGAAAAAGGCACCTTGTTTGAACACATAATGGCCAGGAATTTACTTCCTGTTAGCGTTAATACAAAAACTAATATAAAGGCTATTTTTAACTTGCTTTCATCAAAGATGGCTAAAAACTGCAATGTAATTTTGTGTGAAACTCTATTGAAAGAAGCCTCAAGGGTATCGGACTTTATCCATACGGGTCCTCTCAAAGACGTTCTTCTTCGTGCAGAGAATGAGATTTACAAGGCTTATCGCTCCAAAGATGAGCTTGAAATTTTGCTTCATGGCCGTTTTGAAGAAGTTGAATTAGAAGACTATAGTTTCAATGAGTCTAGAGTTGCAACGTCACAAGATGTTAAACGTTGGGTGGAAAAAAGTTACAAGCCACAAATTGCCAAAGTTGCGCCAGCAATGACTATAGCAGAAGTTGACAAAATTGAAAAAGAACTTATTTCTGCTTTGTGTGCAGCCCCGCTAAATTGGCATACTTCGTGCGTTATTGCAAAGCTGTCAAAGCCTGTAAATGAATAGTTAAGTGCATTGACTTTTTTTCACGCTTACGGCATATTTACTCAAGTCAATAAACAATGGTGGAAGTAGTTCAACGGTAGAGCCCCAGATTGTGGATCTGGTTGTTGCGGGTTCGAGCCCCGTCTTCCACCCTTTTTTATTATAAGAGAGGTTTATATAAAATCTCAAAATATCTCAAAATACACATGCGCCCGTAGCTCAACTGGATAGAGCGTCGGACTTCGAATCCGCAGGTTACAGGTTCGAGCCCTGCCGGGCGTAAAGTAAAATATCAGTTGCGAAAGTGACTGATATTTTGCTTTTAGCAGGCAAAGTGGGCTCGAAGCTTTGCGGTAGGAGAATGCGAAAACATGGAGCATTCGAAGCAAAGCCGGCCTGTAGTGCGGACTTCCGGGAGCACGTAAGGCGAGCCCTGCCGGGCGTAAGGGATGCTCAGCTCTTGAAAAATAAGCAAAAAAACAAATTTTTTGTATTTTGGCTTAAAAAATAAACAAAAAAATCACTTTTTTGAAATTTTTGTTTATTTTTACTTCATCACCTTGTTTTGGCACAGTTTCTTAAGTTAAATTTACCCACTTGACTTTATGGAGGTTATAACGTTTTTATTAACGTGTTTTTGCCCTAAAAAGGTACATGTCTAAAATTAAGGGCAAGCATAAATGGAAAAAAATCTTACAACTGGTAGTGTATTCAAAAATATAGTTCTGTTTTCACTTCCATACTTACTTTCTTATTTTTTACAAACATTATATGGCATGGCAGATTTGTTTATTATTGGACAGTTTGAGGAAGTTGCAAGTACAACAGCTGTTTCAATTGGGTCTCAAGTCATGCACATGATTACAGTCATGATTGTTGGGCTTGCAATGGGAACGACCGTTAATATTGGACAAGAGGTGGGAGCTAATAACAACAAACAAGTAGCAAAGATTGTTGGAAACACAGTTACATTGTTCATGGGGCTGTCAATAATCTTGATGACAATTTTACTTTTATTGGTACGACCAATCGTTTCTGTAATGTCTACTCCTTCAGAGGCTGTTGAGGGAACAATAAGATATCTTACAGTTTGTTTTATTGGAATTCCTTTTATAACAGCTTATAACATTATAAGTTCAATTTTTAGAGGTATGGGTGACAGTAAAAGCCCAATGTATTTTATTGCAATTGCATGTACAGCTAATATCGGTCTAGATTATCTTTTTATGGGTCCGTTGCATTTAGGGTCTACAGGTGCAGCTCTTGGTACGACAATTTCACAGGCAATTAGCGTTGTCTTCTCCATTGTTGTTATCTTGAAGAGAAAGCATTTTATCCTGCAAAAAAGTGATTTCATTCCTAGGCGGTCAGAAATGGGTAGTATTCTGAAGATTGGAGTTCCTATTGCTGTCCAAGATGGTTTAATCCAAATTTCGTTCATTGTCATTACAATCATTGCCAATCAAAGAGGACTAACAGATGCCGCAGCTGTTGGTATTGTTGAAAAAATTATGAGTTTTCTGTTTTTGGTGCCATCGTCTATGCTTTCTACGGTATCGGCATTGGGGGCTCAAAACATTGGAGCAAACAAACCAGAACGTGCAATAAAAACACTTCAATATGCAATAATAATTGCTGTTGGATTTGGAATTATTGTTTCAAGTGCAATTCAATTTACAGCACAGCCCATTGTGTCTCTTTTTACAGACAAAAATACAGCAAGCGGTGCAAAAGTTGTGCAAATGGGAGGCCAGTACCTTAGAGGTTACATTTTTGACTGTCTTTTTGCAGGAATTCATTTCTGTTTTAGTGGTTATTTTTGTGCTTGTGGCAAATCTTGGCTGTCATTTTTTCATAATATTCTTGCAATTGTGCTAATACGTATTCCAGGCGCTTATTTAGCATCTATAATGTTTCCAGACACTCTTTTTCCCATGGGTTTAGCAACAGCTGTGGGCTCTCTGCTTTCTGTAATAATTTGCTTAATTGCTTTTGCTATACTGCAACATAATTCCAATCTGCAACATAAATTAACAACGTAGCAAAAACCACACTGTAGCATAACCATTGCTATAACAAACATCTTCAGAACTTGAATTAAGAACGGGACAGAAGCATTCTCGTTATTTCTTGAACTAAAGAGAGTTTTTCCTGTATTCAGTAGGTGTTATGTGGTAATAGCGCTTAAACTGCTTTGAAAAATAAGAAAAAGAGTCAAATCCACATGCAAGAGCTATCTCTGTGATGCTTTTATTTGGATGTTTTACTAACATATCGGCACTTTTCATTAATCGGTATTTAGACAAATACTGGATAGGGGTATCATGGATGGTTCGTTGGAAACATCGTAAAGCTTCACGCGAACCAAGAGAGGCGTTCTTTGAGATTTCAGATAGCGTAATGTTCATAGAAAAGTTTTCATGAATAAACCTCAACATACTCTCCATGCGAATTGCATCTCTGTTTTTCGATATCTTATTCATGCACAATTCATCTTTTAAGTCTTTATATGCAGAAACAAGCAAAAAAGAAAGATTTTCTCGTACCGTAAACTCATAAGCACAGCTCTTCTCTTGCTGAGCTAAAAATGCTTTTTCAAAATGAGCAATATCTTCTGCATTATTTGACTTCCACAGACTAAATGATGTTGAAGACATAAGAGTGTGAATATATTTCTTGTAAAAAATGGACTCTCTATCACCTGTAATAAGAAAAGGAGAAAAGACAAAAGACTCAATAATGAAAGCTGAATCTAACATAATAGAATGAAGCGTATTAGTGTTAATAATTACGACATTTCCTTTGTTGAAAGAATATTCTTTTCCTAAGACCAGTATTTTAGACTTGCCTTCTTTGATGTAAATAATCTCAAATTCTTCATGCCAATGCCACGGTATTGTGGAAGATGGAGAATTTTCTTTTTCATCGTAGTAAATAGCACATGGAAACTCTATTGTTCCATGTGCCTGTATTTCTCTTCTAGATTTATCGGTTTTGAAATTATCGCATTCTTTGCTCATATTTGTAAATTCATATTTGCAGGTCTATATTTGTGGGCCTATATTTGTGTGTTCATATTTGTGGGTCTATATTGTGTGTTCATATTACCAACTTCATATTGCCACTTTATATACCACTTCATATTTGTCGCTTTTGTTATAGTATATGGCGAAAAAATATTTGAAACAATATATTTAATGGCAATATTATTCATACATGTTTCAACTTTTACTGTGTATTATCTATATATCATTCGTCAGTCTTGGACTTCCGGATGCACTATTAGGATCTGCTTGGCCTTCCATATATCCAAGTTTCAATGTTCCCGTTTCTTTTGCAGGAATTGTGTCTTTCATAATCTCTTTTGGCACAATTATCTCAAGCTTAAACAGCGATAAACTCACACGTAAATTGGGCACGGGAAAAGTGACAGCAATAAGTGTGGGACTAACTGCTCTAGCTATTTTTGGATTTTCAATTAGTTCTTCTTTTATTTCTCTTTGCCTTTGGGCCATTCCGTATGGATTGGGAGCTGGTAGCGTTGACGCAGCTCTTAACAATTATGTTGCTATCCACTATAAGAGCAAGCATATGAGTTGGCTACACTCAATGTGGGGGATAGGAGCAGCAACAGGACCACACATCATGGGATATGTAATGACAAATGGTGGCACATGGAATAGTGGATATAAAGTAATCTCAATTATACAAGTTATTCTCACCCTAATACTCTTTTTGAGCTTACCACTATGGAAAAACGAAGCTAAAACCAATGTCACAAACAATGATAAAGCGCTAACAATCAAGGAAGTTATTTCTATTAATGGAGTTAAGCAAATTTTAGTTTGCTTTTTCTGTTATTGCGCACTTGAAAGCTCTACTGGCCTATGGTCAAGCAGTTATCTTTCAATATACAAAGGAATGGATACCTCACAAGCAGCAAGCTTTGCAAGCATGTTCTATATTGGAATAACTGTTGGTCGAATTTTGTCAGGGTTTTTAACTCTAGAATTTAGCGACGACAAAATGGTAAGAATTGGGCAAGTTATCATTGCAATTGGAATTATCATCCTTTTGTTACCATTAAATGTTGAATTTTCCCTTATTGGTTTTGTTGTTATTGGACTTGGATGTGCTCCAATATATCCAAGCATAATACACTCAACACCATCACATTTTGGAGAAGAGAATTCACAGGCAATAATTGGACTTCAAATGGCATGCGCATATGTTGGGAGCTCCATCATGCCACCTTTATTTGGTATGCTTGCAGAACACATCACTGTTGCACTACTTCCGTACTATCTTTCCTTTGTATTGATTTTGATGATTGTAATGCACTTATCTCTTGTTAGGAGAGTTGAAAAAAACACTAACTAACATATCTCTCTGTTCACAAAAAATCTCCGAAGCGTTTTATTTTGACAAGATTGCAAAAAATGTCAATGTAAACTATTGAATATTAAGACAAAGCTTTGATATATTTTGTTTGGCTAGAAGTTCTTGCAGAACGAGCATTTAGGCATAATTGCAAACTTTGCAAAAAGTCTTGAAATTCAGTTTTGAGAGACTTTCTTGAGAATGCAGTTTTAAGAAAGTTTTGAGAAAGTTTTGAGAAACTTTTGAAGGATTGTTGAGAACTTTTGGAAAAAACTTGAAACCACAAAGGACTTGAGAGCCTTAAAGCTCAAGCTCTTTGAAATTTATTTGCTACGGAGAAAAAAAAGGGCATAAAACATAATCCAGAGCCTTGGGGATTTTTAGACAATTACAGAGGAACTTTTTTTGAGAGCAAATGGCCTTCTCTTCCACAAATGTTTAACATGAACGAGTCTAGATTTGGTTCTAGAAGATGTTTTGAGGCCTTTGCACCAAAGCACCTTGTTTTTACATACACACAAGCAAAAGAACAAATACTAAAAATTGCTTATTGGCTCTACGCTCAAGGAATTCGCAAAGGTGACAGAGTAGCTGTAAGTGGCAAAAACAGTCCGGAATGGGCAATTGCATACATGGGAATAGTTTACATGGGCGCAATTGTTGTTCCTGTCGACTACTCTCTAAGCGATGAAGAAATTGAGTACCTTGTAGATTTTGTTGAAATCAAAGGCTTCTTCATTGACGGAGAACGATATGAAAGAATTGGCAAAGACAACAAGTACGGTTTCAAAGTAAGCTTGGAAGAGAAAGGTCACGAGGAGCAGTACATACTTAACTTGCCAGATGTAGGCGTTCAACCAATTGAAATGCCACTCTCAAAGGACTTGGCTGCCTTCCTTTTCACAAGTGGAACAACCGGCACACCAAAAGCTGTCATGCTCACACACGAAAACTTAGTAGCAGACGCTTATTTGGCACAAGGCAGAATGAACATTTATTCGACCGATGTCTTCTACGCAATTCTCCCAATACATCATGCATACACTATGCTTGCTGTTTTTATTGAAGCAATGTCTGTAGGAGCAAACGTTGTATTTGGAAAGCGTCTTGTTGTATCACAAATTTTCAAAGAAATGCGTGAAGGTGGCGTCACAATGTTCTTGGCAGTGCCTTTACTTTACAACAAAATGATTTCTGCAATGATGAAAGGAGTAAAAGAGAAAGGACCAATTGTAAACGGCCTTATTCATGCAATGATGGGCTTTTCTGGATTTTTCAAGAAAGTGTTCAACGTTAACATTGGAAAGAAAATGTTTGGATTTCTTCTCAAAAAAGTATCTCTAGACAAGAACAGAATTTGCATTTCTGGAGGTGGCCCTCTTCCTGCATCAACATTCAAGCAGTTCAACCAACTTGGAATTGATTTCGTTCAAGGATATGGCCTTACAGAAACAAGCCCGATAATAACGCTCAATCCAACTTTTGATTACGAAGAAACAAGTATTGGAAAAGTTATTCCAGGCGTAGAAGTGGAATTCCGTGATAAAGACAACCAAGGCAATGGTGAAATTTGTGTACGCGGAGTCATTGTCATGCAAGGTTATTATAAGAACCCAGAAGCTACTGCTGAAATAATAGATGAAGATGGCTGGCTCAGAACTGGCGATATTGGATACCAAGATGACAGAGGATTTGTCTATCTCACAGGTCGTGCAAAGAATATCATTGTTACAGAAGGCGGAAAAAATGTTTTCCCAGAAGAAATTGAAGACCATTTCCAACTTTACTATGATGTTGACCAGATTTGTGTACTTGGATACACACTTGATGCAGCAATGAAAACAGAAGGCGTTTGTGCTTTAATTTATCCTTCTCAAGATTGTCAAAAAGCCATCACAAATAAAGCTGATATGCAAAAGCACATGGAAGAAATTGTAGAAGCTGTTAATAAAGAACTTCTTCCATACAAGAGAATTAGAAAAGTCTTTGTCGTTGATGAGCCAATGGAGATGACATCAACTAAGAAAATTAAGAGATTTGTTATTGCTAAAAAATACAAGGAGCTTGTTAATGGACAGTAGTTTTAGAGCCTCTCTTAGAAGTAAAGCTCAAAGTCTAGATCCTGTCGTCATGGTTGGCCATGACGGCATTTCTAGCGGAGTTGTAGATGCATTAAAACAGGCACTTTTTTGTCACGAACTTGTCAAAGTACGTTTCCAAGATTTCAAAGACCAAACAAAGCCTTTAGCTGAGACTCTTGCAAAAGAAACTGAAAGCGAACTTGTAGCAACAACTGGTTTTACAGCTGTATTCTATAAAGAAAACAAAGAGCTTCACAAATAAGTTATTGAAAAATAGTTGACAAATAAAAATCTTTATTGTAACTTCAAGAAGTCAATTGGGATCTTGGTGAAGCTGGTTATCACGCCACCCTGTCACGGTGGAGGCCACGGGTTCGAGCCCCGTAGATCTCGTAAGAAGGCAGACCATTCAGAATGAGTGGTCTGTTTT